>CAZFYL010000077.1:0-10607 GCA_964523345.1 uncultured Methyloceanibacter sp. | reverse complement strand
TGGTCGGAGCGGGGAGATTTGAACTCCCGACCCCCGGTCCCCCAGACCGGTGCGCTAACCGAGCTGCGCTACGCTCCGAAGCTCATGTGGCCAGGTTGTTTGGATATACACGCTTGATCCCATGAGACAAGCCGTCAGGCGCCCAAAGCTATTCCTTGGCCGAAGCAAGGATCCGCTGACAGGTCTCGATCTCCTCGAGAAGCCCCTCAAGTGTCTGCACATCGATGCTATCGTCCTCTCCGGCTTGGTCGAGCGCCGTAGCGCCACTTCGGGCGGCTTCCGCGGCGACGTCCGGAATCTCGCGCGGGAGAACCATAGGCTCGTCCCGTCCCTCCTCTTCATCGCCTTCGCCAATTCGCCGGTACTCCATGACAAAACGCGGTCCATGCTCGCGGAGGATCTTCTGGACCCCGCGAATGGTGAAACCATCGCTATAGAGCAGAAAACGGATGCCGCGTAACAAAGCGACATCCTCCGGCCGGTAATAGCGCCGGCCGCCGCCGCGCTTCATCGGCTTCAGATGCGCGAACTTCGCTTCCCAAAAGCGCAACACATGCTTTGGGACCTCAAGCTCTTCGGCAACCTCGCTGATGGTGCGAAATGCCTCGGGCGCTTTGTCCAACCGTCCTCCTCTCCGGATCACAAAGCGGGGCCGTTAACCTTATTCCGCCGCCTTTCTCCGCGACAGCGCGTCGTTGATGCGCTGCTTCATGATGTTGCTTGCCCGAAACACGAGCACCCGCCGTGGCGTGATCGGGACTTCCTGACCAGTTTTTGGATTGCGGCCAATGCGTTGCCCCTTGTCGCGGATCCCGAAGGAGCCGAACGAAGACAACTTCACCGTGTCACCACGCTCGAGGCTCGCAATGATCTCGCGGAGCACAAGCTCCACGATCGCTGCTGACTCGTTACGCGGTAACCCAACCTTTTGAAACACCGCTTCGGCCAAGTCGGCGCGCGTAAGTGTTTTCCCGCCCATATGTGTACGCTCCCCCAGTCGCGGGACTATTCAAGATGCTAATCGAGCGTGTGCGATCCGGTCAACCTATCCCTTCATCAAATTCCTGATATTGCAATATTTTTCTCTGAGGTGTGGCTTCTGCGCGGCACTACCAGCGCAGCAATACGGCCCCCCAGGTGAACCCCCCGCCCATCGCTTCGAGCAGCACAAGGTCGCCAGCCTTGATGCGGCCATCGGCGCAACCTTGCGCTAAAGCGAGTGGAATCGACGCTGCCGATGTATTGGCATGTCTATCCACAGTAATAATGATCCTATCTGGATCGAGTCCAAGTTTTCTTGCAGCACCGTCCAAAATACGCTTGTTAGCTTGATGGGGAACAAACCAATCTATATCGGAGGCATTATATCCAGCCTGGTTCAATGTTGCTCCAATTACTTCGCTGATCTTGGTTACAGCATGCCGAAAGACCTCGGGGCCGTCCATGCGAACATGCCCGACCGTACCGGTGGAAGACGGCCCGCCATCGACATAAAGCTTGTCACGATAGCGGCCGTCAGAGCGAAGGCTGACCGCCAGGATGCCGCGATCGGTCAAGGCGCCGTTGAGCTTTTGGGCTTCCACGACCACCGCCCCGGCCCCGTCGCCGAACAGAACGCAAGTCGATCGGTCCTGCCAATCGAGAATGCGGGAGAAGGCTTCAGCCCCGATCACCAGGGCGCGCTTGAACTGGCCGCTTTTGAGATAGTTCTCGGCGGTCGCCAGGGCAAAGACGAAGCCTGAGCAGACCGCCTGCACGTCGAAGGCGGCGCCGTGGGTAATGCCAAGCTCGGCTTGGATGGTCACGGCGCTGGCGGGGAAGGTTTGGTCAGGCGTCGACGTGGCAAGAATGATGAGGTCGATGTCCTCAGGCGCCAGCCCCGCATCGTCGAGCGCGGCCCGCGCCGCTTGGGCGCCCATCGACGAGGTCAGCTCCCCTTCGGCGGCAATCCGGCGCTCCTTGATACCGGTTCGCTCCGAGATCCACCGGTCCGAGGTGTCGATCACTTTGGCAAGATCATCGTTGGTCAACACCTTCTCAGGCAGGTACCCGCCGCACCCTCTGACCACTGCCCTCACTGTATTCAAAATCGTCACTCCTCGCCTTAGGCGGCGCCTTCGAATTCGAGCTTGTGGTGGAACCCGGCAATGTCGTGGGCCAGATCTTTCACCACGCCATTCGACGCCATGTCGTAAGCGAGATCGATGGCGCTGGCGAAGCCAGTCGCATCGGTCCCGCCGTGACTTTTGACGACGATGCCGTTGAGTCCAAGAAATATGCCGCCATTCAGCTGGCGCGGATCCATCTTCTCTTTGAGAGCGCGGAAGGCCCCCTGCGCCAGAAGAGCGCCGATGCGAGCAAGAAGGGACCGCCCCATGGCGGCACGCAGATATTCCCCGATTTGCTTAGCGGTTCCTTCCGCCGTCTTCAAGGCGATGTTGCCGGTGAAGCCGTCCGTGACGACAACATCAACGGTGCCCGCGCCGACATCGTCGCCCTCGACGAAACCGTGATAGCGCAGGGGCATCGGTGCCTCTTTCAGGACAGCCGCCGCCTTTTTGATCTCGTCGACGCCCTTGACCTCTTCCACGCCGATATTGAGCAGCCCGATCGAAGGCCTATCCAATCCGAACAGAGCCCGGGCCATGGCCGCGCCCATGACGGCGAACTCGACAAGCTGACGGGAATCGGCACCGACATTGGCGCCGACATCCAACACGATGCATTCGCTTTCGATGGTCGGCCAGATCGCGGCGATGGCGGGACGGTCGATGCCGGAGATCGTTCGCAGACAGAACTTGGCCATGGCCATGAGCGCGCCGGTATTGCCGGCCGACACGGCGGCATCGGCGCGGCCATCGCGCACCGCTTCGAGCGCAAGCCACATGCTCGACTTCCGCCGTCCTTTGCGAAGCGCTTGGCTTGGCTTAGCATCCATCGCCACCGCAACGTCGGTGTGGACGAATTCCGTCTTGGCGGCGAGCGCGGGATGGGCCTCAAGTTCCGGTTCGACGCGGGCGGCGTCCCCGACCACGAGGAAGCGCAGCTCAGGCCGGCGGACTGAGGCAATCGCCGCAGCGGGAATGACCACGCTTGGACCGTGGTCCCCGCCCATGGCGTCAAGCGCGATGGTGACTGGAGCACCCATGCTTACGGCCGTTCAGGAAGATCTCTATCCAAGCGGCGGATATCCGCCGCAACCCCGGAAAAACAAGACCCGAATAGACGTAAAAGGGCGCCAGTGACAACCCGGATTTTGCCCGGATTGACGGCGCCTAGCGCCGTTTCAGGGCACCCAGGGCCGCAAATGGGCCGCTTCTGGCGCTTCCGGCCTCATCCTGAGGGCCTTGCGGCCAGTCAAAACTTGCTGCTTCCCGCTTGGGATAGGGATCGAGCGCGGTGGCAAGGCTCTCATAGATCACGGGCCCCAGATCGATCATGCCGCCGACGATCGGCTCCGGCCATTCGAGTACGCCTGTGCCGCCGGATTCCGCAGAATTTTGCTCCAGCTCGGAGATCAGGGCGTCCGGCCAGAACTCTTGCTCAACCGGCACGTCAAGGGTTGCCTCGACAGGGTCGAGCGTGATGACGCAGGTTTGCGTGGCTAAGCCAAGCAGCGTTCCGCTGAGGCGGAGGCGTCCGCCGCCACCGTGCTCTATCCGGTAGGCGAAACGAAGCCGCTCGAGTGCCACAAGATCGAGCATCTTGGCCATGGCCTCCAGTTCCGCATCATTCGCGACGATTTCGGCGCTCGTCCCGTCCTTGATCTCATCGACCTTGAGCGGCCGCGATAAAACCGGGCGGTCAGCGTCTTCGTTCATGCCGATCCTCTGCCGGGTTTATACCCGGAAATTGTACCTTGCCTGCACTCAATGACACGAAAGCCTGCGTCTCCAACGCGCGCACTGTTTCCATTAGATAATGCGCCAGCCGCGCGCTGACAGCCTCGTCCAAGGCTTGATCGTCCGGCAGGGCGCCGGCGATAACGCCGGCAACCGCCTCCTCCCCCGCTGCTTCGGCGTGCGCGAATGTGTCCCACAGCGACGCGCTCGTTGCGGCAAGCCCTCTCATCTTTTTTGGAACGCTGAGATCGCCCACGCCGATCTCGCGCAACACCGTATCCATGTCGGCGCTGAAACGGTCGGTGAGCTCCTGGGCGAGAGCAAGCGCCCGCGGACCCTCCGCCTTAAGCCGTTGAAGAACGGCAAAGAGATGAAGCGACAGGACGAGAAACCGTCCTTCGAGCGTATCGGGAACCCCAAGCTCCTGATAGAAAACGGGAAGCCGCGCCTGCGCCACAATCGCGCCATAGAGTCGCGCAGCATTGGTTCGATTGCTGCGCCGTTTCGTGAAGGTTCTGAAGGGGTTCAAAGGGCAGCCCGCTTGGTTTAGCCTTTAGCCTCGTGGGTAAGGCAGCCGGTCACGTCTGGGGCAAACGTCGATTCGACCGGTGTTGGGCCGATTAGATTTCATTGAGGGACATCCGTCGTTGGCAAAGTTCAAGCTGTTCCCGGTTACGGCTTCGCGCCCGGTACTCGCCGCTCTCATGCTCGGCGCCGGCCTGCTCGCGGGGTGCGGCGCCCAGATCGATCGGCACGGGCACGTCTTCATCGACGTCGATGTTAACACCATCCAGCCCGGCATGACCAAAGAGCAGGTCGCAGGCGTGCTCGGCTCGCCCGATACCACCAGCACGATCGCAGGCGATGCCTTTTATTATATCTCGACCACGCAAAAGACGGTCGCCTTCCTCAAACCCCGAGAGATCGACCGCCAGATCGTTGCCGTCTATTTCGACGGAGGTGCCAACGTCCAGCAGGTTGCCCATTACGGGCTCAAAGATGGAATCGTCGTCGACTATTTGAAGGACGAGACCCCTGCCCGCGGCAAGGATCTCTCGCTGGTCGAGCAGATCTTCGGCAACATCGCCAATCGCGGCAGGCTGAAAGGTCAGGGCACCACACCGGCATCAAGCGGCGCTCCCCCCATCTAGCGCACCTGACGCCTAGCTATTGGTGCGCGAGCACCGCCAGCAACAACAGCGCGACGATATTGGTGATCTTGATCATCGGGTTCACCGCAGGACCGGCGGTGTCCTTATAGGGATCGCCGACCGTGTCACCGGTCACCGCCGCCATATGCGCGGGGGAGCCTTTGCCGCCGTAATTGCCATCCTCGATATATTTCTTGGCGTTGTCCCAGGCTCCGCCGCCCGCGGTCATGGAAATCGCGACGAACAGTCCGGTCACGATCACACCAAGCAGCATCGCGCCAAGCGCGGAGAAGGCTGCGCTCTTACCGGCAATCGCGTTGATCAGGAAGTAAAATACGACTGGGGTCACGACCGGCAAGAGCGATGGAATGATCATTTCTTTGATCGCCGCGCGGGTCAGGAGATCGACGGCGCGCCCATAGTCGGGGCGGTCGGTGCCCTTCATGATGCCGGGCTTCTCCTTGAACTGACGGCGGACCTCTTCGACGATCGCCGAACCTGCCCGGCCTACCGCGGTCATGGCAATGCCGCCGAACAGGAAGGGAAGCAGTCCGCCAAGGAACAGGCCGACCACCACGTACGGGTTTGACAGGGTGAAGGTGGGATCGACCCCGGTGAAGTACGGGAACTTGTCCGCATTGGCGGCGAAGAATTTGAGATCTTCGGTATAGGCCGCGAACAGCACCAAAGCGCCGAGCCCGGCCGAGCCGATGGCGTAACCCTTGGTCACCGCCTTGGTGGTATTGCCGACCGCGTCGAGCGCGTCGGTAGTTTTGCGCGTTTCCGCCGGCAGCCCAGCCATCTCGGCAATCCCGCCGGCATTGTCGGTGACCGGGCCGAAAGCATCGAGCGCCACGATCATCCCGGCCAATGCCAGCATGGTGGTCACGGCGATGGCGATACCGAACAGCCCGGCAAGCAGATAGGCCCCAATAATGCCCGCCATGATCACCAGCGCCGGCAACGCCGTCGATTCGAGAGACACGGCGAGACCTTGAATTACGTTGGTCCCGTGACCGGTGATCGAGGCCTTGGCGATCGAGTGGACGGGTCGAAATCGCGTGCTCGTGTAATACTCGGTGATCACCACGATAAGCGCGGTCACGACGAGCCCGAGCGCGCCACAATAGAACAGCGACCGGCCGTCGAAGGTGACCTCGCCAACCCTCATGGCGGTATCCATGCCGACGAGCCAAGCGGTCACCGGCCAAAGTAAAATCAGCGACAGCACGCCGGTGGCAAGCACGCCCTTATACAGCGCGCCCATGATTGACTGGCTCTTGCCCAACTTGACGAAGTAGGTGCCGATGATCGACGTAATGACGCAAGTCGCGCCAATGGCGAGCGGATAAAGCATCATCGACGTGAGGCGATCCGCGCCGCCAGCGAAATAGATCGAGGCGAGCACCATGGTAGCGACCACGGTCACCACATAGGTCTCGAACAGATCCGCCGCCATGCCCGCGCAGTCGCCGACATTGTCGCCGACATTGTCGGCGATGGTCGCGGGGTTGCGAGGATCGTCTTCAGGAATACCGGCTTCGACCTTGCCCACGAGGTCGCCGCCGACATCAGCGCCCTTGGTAAAGATACCGCCGCCAAGACGGGCGAAGATGGAGATGAGCGACGCACCGAAGCCAAGCGCGACAAGGGCGTCAATGACCTCACGCGAGGCCGCGTCGTAGCCAAGGGGGCCGGTGAGGATCAGGAAATAGATCGAAACGCCGAGAAGGGCGAGGCCGGCAACAAGGAGCCCGGTGACGGCGCCGGCGCGAAAGGCAAGACTCAAACCATCTGCCAGACTCTTACTTGCGGCCTGCGCTGTGCGCAAATTGGCCCTGACCGACACGTTCATGCCGATATAACCGGCAACGCCTGAGAGCACGGCGCCGATCGCGAAACCGATCGCCTGCGGGATGCCGAGCAGATAAGCGAGGATGCCAAAGATAACGACGCCGACCAGAGCGATCGTTGTGTATTGCCGGGCGAGATAGGCTTGGGCCCCTTCCTGGATGGCGGCCGCGATCTCTTGCATGCGCGCACTGCCAGGGTCGGCGGCGAGAACGGCCCTCGTGGTCCATACGCCGTAGGCAATTGAGAGCGCCCCGCAGGCGATAATCAGGTAAAGAACCCCAGTCATGATAGCTGCCTCTATGCAGTGTTTGGAATGGCCAGAAAAACGGGAACATAGGCTGGAGCATTGATTTCCGCCCCAGACCCGAATCCCCCCGAGTGTGGCTTTGAGCCCGCGGGAAAATGCCAAAGTTGGAGGCCGGGCGCAACAGAGGCCTGAAGGGGGGTCTTGGCGTCAAGGCCCCCCGGGGAAAATCGCTAGAAATGGGTGAAACCGGTGCGGGCGAGCTCAAGGTCGCCGCCGTCAGGGCCAAGGACGCGGGGTTCGGCAACCGCTCCCTCCAAGCGGCCAATCATCGTCACGGGCGTCCCCTTGGCTTTCATTTCGGCCTCAAACGTGCCGGCACTTGCGGCCGGGACCGCCGCCGCGATTTCGTAATCATCGCCTGCGGTCAATAACGTTGCCAAGAGTTGCGGATCCCGTTGCAGGGCTTTTGCCGCGGCCGGAGAGAACGGGACACGGTCCGCCTCGATCACGGCACCAACATGCGAGACCCGCGCGAGCTTGCCGATATCGCTTACAAGCCCATCGGACACATCGATGGCGCCTTGCGCGAAATTGCGAATGACAAGAGCGAGATCGTTGCGCGGCCGGGGACGCCGATAGCGGCCAATGACAAAGTCCAATTCCGGTTCGGACAGGCTCCACGCGCGGCCGAGCCCGGGGTCTTTGAGCACGCTAAGGCCGAGATAGGCGTCGCCAATCGTGCCCGTGACATAAAGCCGGTCGCCCCGCTTGGCCCCGAGCCTGAGCACGGCATGGCCTTGGGGAACAAGGCCGAGCGCGGTGATAGTGATGTTCAAGGGACCTGAAATGCGCGTGGTGTCTCCGCCGACCAGCGCGATGCCGGCTTCGCTCTGGAGCTCGCTCAAGCCTGAGACGAAAGCCTGGAGCCAGGAAGGTGACGGCTCATCCGGCAGCGCCAGCGCGAGCAGATAGACGTAAGGCCGCGCGCCTTTGGCGGCGAGGTCCGACAGGTTCACCGCCAGGGCCTTGTAACCGATGGTTTCGGGTGGATCGTCTTTGAGGAAATGCACGCCTTCGACAATCGTGTCGCACGAGATCACGATCTCCCGGCTCTCCGGAGGTCTCAATACCGCAGCGTCGTCGCGCAAGCTGAGCGCGGCCGCGTCTGTTGCCAGCGGCGCAAAGTAGCGGTCAATGAGCTCGAACTCGTCGGGGCCGTTCCCTGCAATGCGCTCGATGCGATCACCCATCTGCGTTCTCCTCGGCCTCGAACTCTTGCGGCCGGACGCTGTGTCCGAGGCGATCGAGAATGCCGTTCACGACCTTCGGCTCGTCTCCGGCGAAAAAGGCATGGGCGACATCGACATATTCGGCAATGACAACACGGACCGGCACGTCGCCGCGATGAAGAATTTCATATGCACCAGCCCTGAGGACGGCACGAAGGATCGAATCGATGCGGTTGAGCCGCCAGCCTTCGGCAAGCTGGTTGTCGATGAGCGGATCGATACGAAGCTGCTCGCGCACCACACCCTCGACAAGATCACGGAAAAACGCCGCCTCGGGCGCGGCGTATTGGCAGCCTTCGATTTCCTGGCCCAAGCGATGCGCTTCGAATTCGGCGATCACTGCGTTGCGCTCGATGCCTGTCATGTCCATCTGGTAAAGGGCTTGAACCGCGGCGAGGCGGGCGGCGCTGCGGGACGATGAACGGGCGGGGGCGGGCTTGGCCATGGATGCCTAGCGCCGGCTCGAAGAGAAATGCCGTTCAAGCTGCATCAGGATCAGGCAGGCGCGGGCCGCATCGCGTCCCTTGTTGCGCCCCTCGACACTCGCCCGTTCCCAAGCTTGCTCGCGGCTGTCGCACGTCAAGATACCGAAACCGATCGGTACGGCATGCTGAACCGCGAGCTGATGCAAGCCGGCGGCCGATTCCCGCGCCACGATATCGTAATGCGTGGTTTCACCGCGAATGACGCAGCCAAGAGCCACGCATCCCCGATGACGCCCGGCCCCCCTGCCGACGAAACCATTGGCGAGTGCCAGGCTAAGTGTGAGCGCGATCTCAAGCGAGCCCGGCACGGCGATGCGCTCATAAGCCACGTTGTTCGCATCGAGCTCCTCGATGGCCCCACGGGCCAGCTCATCGGCGATATCCTCGTAGAACCGCGCTTCGATGATGAGGACCGAGCTTGGAGCTTTGCGGATCATCGAACTGTCACTCCAAACGCCGGTGGCCGACCACCGTGAGCCCATATCCCTGCAAGCCAACGATCTTGCGGGCGGGGGAGTTGCTTAACAGCACCATTTCGTGCACCCCGAGATCGAGCAGGATCTGCGCGCCGATACCGTACTCGATGAGCCGCTGCTGACCTTGCCCTCCTGTCTCCTGACCGAGGCGGGCCGAAATCGCATCCGGCCGCGACTCGCGGATTAACACCAGGACGCCCCGTCCCTCGCGCCCGATAATGTCCATCGCCTTGTGCACCAAGGTTTCGCGATGAGTCCCGACCGACACCACGTCGTCGATGGTGTTCATCGCATGCACGCGCACCAGGACCGGGCCGCCGGAGGCGACGTCGCCCTTCACCAGCGCCACATGCTCGGCCGGATCCACGGTGGCAGCGTAGACCTTGAGGCCGAACTCCCCGCCGAAGGCGCTCTTGACCTTGGTCTCGGTCACGACCTTGACCAAATGATCGTAGCGGAGCCGGTGAGCGATCAAATCGCTGATGGTCGCGATCTTGAGATCGTGCTGCGCGGCGAAGGCGATCAGGTCGGGAAGCCGCGCCATAGTGCCATCGTCATTCATGATCTCGCAGATCACGCCTGCCGGATAAAGTCCGGCCAGCCGCGCAATATCCACGGCGGCCTCGGTATGGCCGGCCCGCACCAAGACGCCTCCGTCTTTTGCAACCAGCGGAAACACGTGTCCGGGCGTGATGATGTCGCGATAATCCTTGGTCGGATCGATGGCCACGGAAATGGTGTGCGCCCGGTCATGGGCAGAGATTCCGGTCGAGACCCCTTCCCGCGCCTCGATGGAAACGGTGAAAGCGGTGGAATGTCGCGCGCGGTTGGACCGCGACATCAGCTCCAGATGAAGCTGCTTGGCGCGGTCGGGCGTGAGCGCAAGGCAGATCAGGCCCCTGCCGTGCTTGGCCATGAAATTGATCGCATCAGGCGTCGCCATCTGCGCCGGGATGACGAGGTCACCCTCGTTCTCGCGCTCCTCGGCATCGACGAGAACGAACATCCGGCCGTTACGCGCGTCCTCGACCACCTCCTCGATTGGGGAGAGGAATTGATGGTTCTCGGTCTTCGGTGCGAGCGTCACGGGGCAAGCCCTTGTTTCTCTGTCAACCGCGCGAGGTAGCGCGCCAAGAGATCGACTTCAAGGTTTACCAGATCGCCCGGGCGCCGGTCTCCCCAATTGGCGTGAGCCAGCGTATAGGGAATGATATTCACGCCGAAGCGTGTGTCATCGACTTCGTTAACCGTAAGAGAAACGCC
>CAZFYL010000076.1:0-10630 GCA_964523345.1 uncultured Methyloceanibacter sp. | reverse complement strand
TTCATGCGAGACCGGCTACCGCAATCGAGAAGCGACATCCTGCTTCAGGCACGGGCAGGGCATTGGAGCGTCCTGCGCGAGCTAATCCCCTATATCTGGCCGGCCGGCCGGCCGGATCTCCGCCGGCGCGTGGTGTTGGCGCTGGCCGCGCTTGTGGTCGCCAAAGTCATCACGCTTGCGGTCCCGATCGCTTACAAGACGGTCGTCGATGTCCTCACCGGAAACGCGAGCGGCGAGGCCGTCGCCGGACTCTCGGCCTTCGGGCTTGCCGCTATTCCCGCCGTGCTCATCATCGCCTACGGCGTCGGGCGCGTCCTGATGGTGCTGTTCGCCCAGCTCCGCGACGCATGGTTCACCGTGGTCGCTCAGAACGCGGTCCGTCAACTGGCCAACCGGACCTTTCGGCATCTGCATACTTTGTCGCTACGCTTTCACCTCGAGCGCCGCATGGGAGGCCTGAACCGCGTCATCGAGCGCGGTGTTTCCGGCGTCGAAATCATTGTCCGCATGGCGGTGCTAAACTCGATTCCGACGACTGTCGAACTCGCCATGATCGCCGGCCTGGTCGGCTATTATTTCGGTTGGGCCTATGTCGTGGTGGTACTGGCGACCGTCGCGCTGTTTGTCTGGTTTACGTTCGTGGCCAGCGAGCGCCGTATCCTCATCCGGCGTGACATGAACGAATCCGACAACGAGGCGCATGCCAAAGCGGTCGACAGCTTGCTCAACTATGAAACGGTGAAATATTTCGGCAACGAGGACCTCGAGGCGGGGCGTTTCGATTCTTCTCTGGCGCGCTACGAGCGCGCGGCGATCCGGACCTATATCTCGCTTGGTATGCTCAATACCGGCCAGGCGCTCATCTTCACCGCCGGGTTGGTGATCTGCATGCTGCTGGCGGCACGAGACGTAACGCGCGGCGTGTTGACCGTCGGCGATTTCGTCATGATCAACGCCATTATGATACAGCTCTACATGCCGCTCAATTTCATGGGCATGGTTTATCGTGAGATCAAGCAGGGGCTGGTCGATATCGAGACCATGTTTGCCCTGTTGCATGAGCCGGCGGAAATTGTCGACCGGCCGGGCGCTAAGCCGCTTCGAGTCAAAAAAGGCGAGATCAAATTTGAGAACGTGACGTTCGCCTACGATCCCGAACGCCCCATTCTCAATAAGCTGAGCTTCACGGTGCCGGCGGGAAAAATGGTCGCCATCGTCGGTCCGTCGGGCGCGGGCAAATCGACCATCTCGCGCGTTCTGATGCGTTTCTATGAGGTAACTGGCGGCAAGGTGCTGATCGACGGCCAGAATATCAGGGACGTGACGCAAAGCTCGCTCCGGGCGGCGATCGGCATGGTTCCGCAGGATACCGTGCTGTTCAACGATACGATCGAGTACAACATCCGCTACGGCAAGCCCGATGCGAGCCCGGCGGAGCTGCGCGAGGCGGCGCGGCTCGCGCAAATCCATGACTTCATCATGGCGCTCCCGGATGGTTACGATGCGCTGGTGGGCGAACGCGGACTAAAACTCTCGGGCGGCGAGAAGCAACGGGTGGCAATCGCACGGACCATCCTCAAGGCGCCGCCGATCCTGATGCTCGACGAGGCGACGTCGGCGCTGGACAGCCATACCGAAAAGGACATACAGGACGCGCTCGAACGGGTGGCACGCGAACGCACCAGCCTGGTGATCGCTCACCGTCTGTCCACCGTCGTGCATGCCGACAACATCCTCGTGCTCGATCAGGGGGAAATCGTCGAACAGGGCACGCATCCTGAGCTGCTTGCCAAAGGCGGCCTCTATGCAAGTCTGTGGGCCCGGCAGCGGGAAGCCGACGAGGCGCGCGAGCGGCTGGCGCATGCGCTCGACGAAGATGGGCTGCCGCACGAGGGCCCGGCCGAGCGTCTCGAAGAAGAAGCACTCCCCTCAACTTAAACGCAGGTCAGTCAATCGCCTCCATGAACGACCGTCACAGCCTTCTCGACAGCATCCTCGGGGCCTTTGTCCCGGTACACCGCGACGGCTACAAATTCGTCGCGGCCGCCGGCGTTGTCACTCTCGTTCTCTTTGCATTCGCGCCGCCGCTCGGCTGGTTGGGAGCGCTTGCCACGGCCTATTGCGCCTATTTCTTCCGCGATCCCGAGCGCGTGATACCAGCCCGAAAGGGTCTCGCGGTGAGTGGTGCGGACGGCAGGATCGCCGCCGTCGGTCCGGCCATGCCGCCGCCCGAGCTTGGGCTTGGGACCGAACCGCTGATGCGCATATCCGTGTTCCTGTCGGTTCTTGACGTGCATCTTGTGCGTGCTCCCGTCGGCGGCGTCATCGTGACGAGCGCCTATCGGCCCGGCGCCTTCTTGAATGCCGAGCTCGACAAGGCCAGCGAAGAGAACGAGCGCCATGGCTTCGTGATTGCCGGCCCAGACGGCCAAAAAGTCGGACTGGTCATGATTGCCGGGCTGATCGCCCGGCGCATCGTGACTTTCCGCGGCGAGGGGAGTAGCGTGGCAAGAGGCGAGCGCATCGGTCTCATCCGCTTCGGCAGCCGGGTCGATGTCTACCTGCCCGCCGGCGCTAACCCTCGTGTAGAGACAGGCCAAACTGCAATCGGCGGAGAAACCGTGTTGGCCGAACTCCCGGACAGCGAGGCGGCGCGAGAATCGAAATCCGTGGTAAGTTCAAGCGTGGCGGAGAAGTAGCGAATGTTTCCTCCTTTTGATCTTGAGCGACTAGACCGCAAGCGGCGGCAGATCGTCTTCACGCGCGGCCAAGTTCCGGTCAGGGTTCTGATCCCAAGTATTTTTACTTTGGTCGGACTCTGCGCCGGATTGACTGCTATCCGCATGGGCATCGAGCATCGCTGGGACTTGGCGGTGGCGGCGCTGGTGTTCGCCGCCGCGCTCGACGGCGTTGACGGACGGGTGGCGCGCCTGCTCAAGGCCTCTTCGCGGTTCGGCGCTGAACTCGACAGTCTTGCCGACTTCGTCAATTTCGGCGTGGCGCCGGCCATCATCATGTTCAACTGGGCGCTTGAGGACTTGCACAGTCTGGGCTGGATCGCGGTGCTGGTGTTCGCCGTATGCGCGGCGCTGCGTCTGGCGCGATTCAATGTGTCTCTCGATGCCGCCGATACGCCCGCTTGGAAGAGCAATTACTTCGTCGGCGTACCGGTGCCGGCGGCGGCGATCATTCTCCTGTTGCCGATCTACGTTCAGGATCTTGGGCTTCATGTGCCGAGCCTCACGCCGCTCGTGCTTCTCTATACGCTCGCTATCGCGCTCCTCATGGTGAGCCGGGTGCCGACCTTTTCCGGCAAGCTAATCGGGCAACGGATCGCGCGCGAATATGTCTTGCCTGTGTTCGTGCTTGCGGCGCTGTTTATCGGCGTGCTGCTAACCTATCCGTCGCTTACGCTCACGGTCGGCTCACTCGCCTATCTCGCGGCAATTCCACTCTCCGCCTATAGATATAAGTCCGAGCAGCGCAAGGCAGAGAGCGCTGAGACGCAAGACACAGAGGAGTCCGCGGCTGAGGAGCCTCCTGCCGAGGAACCCCTTGAGCGTCCTGAAAGCGACCAAGTTGTCCGCCTGAGAACCAAGCCATGAAACAGCGTCTTTCCAGCTATCTCCGCCAGCTTGAGGCGGAGAGCATTCATATCATGCGCGAAGTCGCGGCCGAGTTCCGTAATCCGGTCATGCTGTACTCGATCGGCAAGGACTCTTCGGTGATGCTGCATCTTGCGCTGAAGGCGTTTTACCCGGCTAAGCCGCCATTCCCGCTGTTGCATATCGACACGACTTGGAAGTTCCGCGAAATGATTGCCTTTCGCGACAGCGAGGCCAAGCGGCTCGGCCTCGACCTTATCGTCCATACCAACGAGCAGGGCGTCAAAGACGGCATCTCGCCGATCACCCATGGGAGTGCCCTTTATACCGACATCATGAAGACCGAGGCGTTGAAGCATGCGCTTGCCGCGCACGGGTTCGATGCGGCATTCGGCGGCGCCCGGCGCGATGAGGAGAAGTCGCGGGCCAAGGAGCGGATATTTTCATTCCGCAACGCGGCGCAGAACTGGGACCCAAAACGGCAGCGGCCGGAGCTGTGGCACATCGCCAACACCAAGATCGGTCCTGGCGAAAGCATGCGGGTCTTTCCGCTGTCGAATTGGACCGAGCTCGATGTCTGGACCTATATCTATCTGGAGAACATTCCGGTGGTTCCGCTCTACTTCGCGGCCGATCGCCCTGTGGTCGAACGTGGCGGCGCGCTCATCATGGTCGACGATGATCGGCTCCCGCTCGACGCCGGCGAAAAGCCGGAGTTGGCCCGCGTGCGCTTCCGCACGCTCGGTTGCTATCCCCTGACCGGAGCGATCCGCTCAAAGGCCACGACCGTGCCTGAGATCATCGAAGAACTCATTTCAGCCCGCTATTCGGAGCGGCAGGGCCGCGTCATCGACCACGATCAGGCCGGATCGATGGAGAAGAAGAAGCAGGAGGGCTATTTCTGATGGTCCGCTTGAGCGTTGTCGGCGAAAGCGAACAGTCCGAAGCGAAGGGGCGGGTCGACGCGCGGATCGCGGCGGAAGAAGATCGCAGCCTGTTGCGGTTTCTCACCTGCGGCAGCGTGGATGACGGCAAAAGTACGCTGATCGGCCGTCTCCTCTACGATTCTCATCTGGTGTTCGAGGATCAAATCGAGGCCGCCGAGCATGGCCAGCGCCGTCCTGGCGCCGGCCAATCGGGGCCGATCGATCTTGCGCTGCTGATCGACGGATTGCAGGCCGAACGCGAGCAGAAGATCACCATCGACGTCGCTTACCGTTATTTCTCCACGCCGCGCCGGAAGTTCATTGTCGCCGATACGCCCGGCCATGTGCAGTACACCCGCAACATGGCGACAGGCGCCTCGAATTGCGACTTTGCCGTGCTCTTGGTGGATGCGCGGGCAGGGATCCTGACGCAGACGCGGCGTCATGCCTGCATCCTATCGCTGCTTGGCATCGACAAGGTCGCCGTTGTCGTCAACAAGATGGATCTCATCGATTACGACCAAGCGCGGTTCGACGCGATCGCCGAGGAATTCGCATGTCTCGCCGATCAGCTTGGTTTTTCACAAGTCACTTCCATCCCTGTGTCGGCGCTGAAGGGTGACAACGTGGTGAGCCCGAGCGCGCATATGCATTGGTATCACGGGCCAACCTTGCTCGGTCATCTGGAGACGGTCGATGTCCAGCCAAGCGAAGGGGAGCAGCCGTTCCGTTTCCCAGTGCAATGGGTGAACCGGCCGCATCTCGATTTTCGCGGCTATGCCGGTACTGTCGCGAGCGGCACAATCAAGCGCGGCGAGGAAGTCGTGATCCATCCCACGGGCAAGCGCGCCCATGTGGAGCGGATCGTAACCGCCGACGGCGATCTCGACATGGCGCAGCAAGGCGATGCGGTAACGCTCACCTTTGCCGAAGAGGTCGATGTCAGCCGCGGTGATATTATTGCCTCCGCGTCGGACGCCCCCTCGATTGCCGACCAGATGGCCACTCAAATCATCTGGTTCGACGAGGAACCGATGCTGCCCGGGCGCGCCTATACATTGAAATGCGGCAGCCAGACCACTGCGGCAACCGTCTTGAATCTCAAATACAAGCTCAACGTCGACAATCTCGACCACGTCGCGGGCAAGACGCTCGAAATCAACGAGGTCGGCTCGTGCAATATCAGCACCACCAAACCCTTGGTGTTCGATCCCTACGCCAAGAACGCCGATACAGGCTCGTTCATCTTGATCGACCGGTTCACCAACGCTACCGTTGCCGCCGGCATGATCGAGTTCGGCTTGCGCCGCGCCACCAATGTTCAATGGCAGGAACTGTCGATCGACAAAGTGTCGCGAGCCGGTCTCAAAGAGCAGAAGCCTTGCGTGTTGTGGTTCACCGGGCTCTCCGGCGCCGGCAAGTCGACCATCGCCAATGCGCTGGAGAAGCGGCTGCACTCTATGGGCCGTCACACCTATTTGCTCGATGGCGACAATATCCGGCACGGTCTCAATAAGGATCTCGGCTTCACCGATGCCGACCGCGTGGAAAACATTCGCAGGGTGGCCGAGACCGCGCGGCTTTTTGTCGATGCCGGACTGATTGTCATGGTGTCGTTCATATCTCCCTTCCGCTCGGAACGGCGTATGGCGCGCGGCATGTTCGAGTCAGGAGAATTCATCGAAGTTTTCGTCGACACTCCGCTTGAGATCTGCGAAGCGCGCGACCCTAAAGGTCTTTATGGCAAGGCCCGCGCCGGGCTGATTTCCAATTTCACCGGAATCGATTCGTCCTACGAAGCGCCCGAGCAGGCGGACCTCAGGCTCGACACGAGCGAGGCGACGCCCGACTCTCTTGCCGAAGCGGTGCTCGCTGAGTTGCGGCGTCGCCACCTCGTCTAGTTGGGGTGGCCGCGGTCACCCTAGTTCCCCCGATCGGTTTGTCTCCGACGAGCAACCGCGGCCTTCCCTGTGCTAGTCGGAGGGACCTGTTCCCGAAAGACTAGCGAGGGTAGGACGGGATGGCGCAACCCGGAGCACAAGGCTCTGCCGCGCCTGCGGGCCATCGCCGGTATCGAGACTGTAGATTTCGATGGGATAGTCCCCGCTGGGCGCCTGTCCAAGGGAGAGAGTGAGATCGCCGGTTTCGCCGCCTTTCACCATCCACGTCCCCGTTCCGCTCTGCTGCCCGGTGGAAAGCTGGGACTGGGGCGGAAGCCCGCGGATCAAAACGTACCTTGCCTGGTTCGTGGGAAGGAGCGGGCCTAAAGCGATCTTGCGCCCGTTCGCGGCCAGAATTGTTTGCGGCGCTATGGGCTGGCGGGGTTCCGCCAGCGGTTCGCCCTTAGCCGTGCGATCCGCTGATGCGATCGCGGTTGAGAGCCCGTTCCCGGCCGTGCCTTGTGCCGGTTCTCGCCACACGGCTGACGTCGAACGCGGAGATGTCAGCTGACCGGTGGCGGCGTGAGGCGAACCGGTCAGGCTCACGGTCAGCACGACACCCCCGAGTGTGAGCAAAACTGCTGCAGTGATGGAGGCGGCAACTAATAGGCTGACATCACGCTGGCGCTCCCGGAATTCGCCCATCAACGACCGCATATGGAGCTGCCGGGCAGAGAGTGGGATCTCCGGCTCAAGCGCCAGTTCGGATTCCAAAACCCCTGAATCGTCGAAATCTTGGTGGGGATCGGCGTCGCGTACGATTTCTGCGGGGAGGGCGGCCGGCCCGTCGTCTTGTCCGTTCGGCGCCGAACTGCCGGCGGCGTCGACCCCGGAGTCCGCAGGGACTTCCCGAACGGGACCAACCAGCGCCTCGAGGCATGAGATCGTTCTCTCCTCGGCGTCGAGATTATCGAAGCGCGTCGCCAGAGGCGTCGGGTAGGTGATCTGCACCCCCTCCATCGCGCTTTCAATCGCGTTCGACAGGGATTCGATGCCGTACCGGGCTTGTAACGTCTCGACGGATTCAGTCGTGCTTTGCAGGGCTTCGCGCAACAGCGCATTGGCGCGATGGACCGGATGCCAATCGGATTGCTCCTCAGGCTGCCAATCGGATTGCTCCTCAGGCCGCACCAAAGCGGGCGTCGTGGAACCGATCATAATCTTGCTCCCTACCTTGCCCGCGCGAATGCCCTGCGCGCGGACTACGCCCCGCTTCCCCCGTCATGACACGCCCGCGGAAGCGCGCGCGTCGCTGTGCTCAACGGCCAAGTGCCTCCATCCGTTCCATCTGTTCCCCGCCTTTTTCAGTGCATCGGCGCCCGCAAGGCGAACGCGATTTTGCTGGTATTAACGCTAGGCCTGGAGTGGGGCGTCTTGTCGGCCTCATTGGGGCAAAGCCGGGGCCTGGCGGGCCGGCCGAGGCCTAGATATCCAGCCGTTCCGGCACGAAGGCGGACACGAGGTCCCCCATCATGCGGGCATAGAGGCGATAGGCGAGGGTATTGAGGCCAAGCGCCGCGGCGATTGCGGCCGGCAGGATGAAGCGGGCGTAGAGGGCCCGAAGCAGCTTCACGCGGGTGGCGCGCGGGAGCCGCGCCAGGATCAGCGGGGCAACGGCATAGTAGGTGGCGATGTCGCCGGTCCCGCCTGGCCGTCTCGCCAGCACCTCGTCGCGATAGCGCCGCAGAGCCCGCAACTCGAAGCAATCATCGCCAAGTCCGAGAGTCTCGCAGCAGGCGGTGGTGATGAAGCAGCCGCCGGGCGGGGGCGTGCATTGATCCTCGGCATAGACTTGCGCGAGCTCCTCCTGACGCGCCGACGCCCAATCGAGCGCCGCGCGCAAGGTTTCGCCGTCGAGCGAGAAGCGGCACTGCTCTTTGCCGGGGAGTTCGACCGCCATGTCGATGGTTTTGCTTTCGCGGAACAGGGGCGCGCAGGCGAGCGGAAGCACGATGCTCACCTTGTCGTCGAAAATATCGGTGCAGTTGCCGCACAGCGGCTCGTTGACCACCTCTTTGCCGTCGTCGGTCCAGGCGAGCAGGCGGTTGTCGGGCTTGATGAGGAACTTTTTGGGTAACCGCGTCTTATCGGGATCGCCGTAGACGACGATCTTGCCTTCGAAACTGGCCGCCACCTGGACCTCGATGCGAAGGTCGCAAGCCTTGCCGGTGAAACGCACTTCGTGGTTGCGGGCTCCGGCCAGGCTGTCGGTCGCTTGCGCCGTCCATGAGCCGAACGGCTTCGAGTCATAACAATCCTTCTTCTTGGGGCTGGCGGCGGACGCAGGTCGCAGGGCGGGAAGCCTGACGGAGACCGTCGCCGCAAGAAGAAGGCCGAGCGCCCGACGGCGCGTGTTTAGGATCATTACTCACCTGTCCGGTTTGGAGGGACCCTGCCTAGCCCAGAAGGGGCGCCGGGAGCAAACCTCCGCTGTTTCGCCCGCGGGGCCCCGCCCGCAAAAGCACATTCGATTAACCCTAGTGTCGAGAAACCGGCGCGGCGGCCGGAAATAAACCCATTGGCAACGACCCGAGGTCCACCCTCGAGGTCGCAGCCGGCTGTGGGTTCGGCCGGCGAGGGGGATTATGGGGCCTCGTGATGAGGTATCTGTCAGATCGTTACCGGCCTGAATTGCATTACATGCGGGGGCCGGGGCCAAAATGGCTCGAGAAGCACGCCGGCTCGTCGAGAGCCGTCGTGAGTCAGGGCAAAGGCCGCTATGAGAGCGCGACACCGCTCAGCCGCATCGAATTGATGTTAAGCCGTCTGCTTCCGGAGAGATGGCGCGCCGGCATCATTCGTTGCTAACGACCCGCGCGCCGCCGGACTTCTTCGTCAAGCGTCTCGGTTGCGTGGTCAATTCGCAGCATAGTCTTGCGGTCGGGCGAGGATTGCTTGAGACGCGCGCAGGCGCTCTGGGCCGCCTTTAGCTCCTGATTGGAGACGTCGCCGCCGGCGCTGAGTACGGTGGCGGGGTCGATGCAGTGAGACAGATCGCTGTTCGCCGCAAGCGCGTCCGTGCCCGCACTGTGGGCTCCGCACAGCACGCAGGAGACCAAGAGCAAAGAAAGGCCTAATCGCGGCATGTGGTCCTCCCAGACGATAGCTTTCCGGGGGGGACTGTAGCCACCCCTTCGCAAGCGCCCAAGTGAAGAGTTGCCGCAAGGCGAGGAATTGACGCGGGTCAAGGCCCGCCCGCTTCCGATCTGGTAGGAAACGGGTTAAAACCCTCCAGTTGCGCCGGAGGAACGCGTCATGATCAATCGAAAGCTCGCAGAGATCGTCAAGGACCAGAACCCGCTGATGCTTCCGAAAGCGGCAACAGTCCAGGAAGCATGCCGATGCATGTGCGAGTGCAGATCCGGCTCGGTGCTGGTGGTTGACGACGAGCAGCACCTGGCCGGCATCTTCACCGCCCGCGATGCGGTGCGCGCGCTGGCCGAAAGCAAGCAGGCCGAGACCGCCACACTTGACCAAGTCATGACGCCCAATCCCATTACCATCGCACCTGAGCGCCGCGCGATCGACGCTCTGCACGAGATGAACAATCGCGGCTTTCGTCACCTGCCGGTCGTCGATAGCGGACGCATTTTGGGCGTTATCTCGCGGGGCGACTTCAAGGGGATGGAGATCGACCGGCTCGATGACGAAGAGCACCTTTGGCAGAACATCCGCTGATCGTCACGGACGCGGTCTCATGCCGGCGAGGGGGCTGTCTTGAACGTCCTCATTATCTATGGAACGACCGAAGGGCAGACCCGCAAGATCGCCGAATGGATCGCAAACCATGTCCGCCAACGCGGCCATGACGCCGAATTGCGCGATAGTGCTTCCGTAGACTCCGCCCTTGCTCTTGAGCGTTTCGACGCGTTCATCGTCGCCGGGTCGGTCCATCACGAATATCATCAGGAAAGCGTCAGAGACTTCGTCATGGCGCATCGCCAGCTTCTCGATGAGAAGCCGTCGGCGTTCATTTCCGTGAGTTTGTCGGCGGTGCTGGAAGGGGCTCAACCCGAGGCGCAGAAATATGCCGAGACTTTTCTCTCCGCCACGGCCTGGCGGCCGGCCAAGACTCTTCTGCTCGGCGGCGCGCTACGTTTCACCAACTACGATTACTTCCAGGAGCAGATCGTACGGTTCATCGTCATGGGGGACGGCG
>CAZFYL010000075.1:0-10909 GCA_964523345.1 uncultured Methyloceanibacter sp. | reverse complement strand
ACACCAGAAGACAAAGACAATGGAAGCCGCCCCTTTCGGGGCGGCTTCTTTTTTGGCTTTCCTTTCTCGCCGCGCCACGGGCGCTCAAGGCCCCAGAGGCGCTCCGGGCGCGTGGCCGCCGCCCCCCCTTTTGCATGACAAAGAGATTAAAGGCGGCGCAGGAGGGTTGTGGGGGGCCTGAGGCGGCGCTATTTCTTCCTAGCCTAGCGGCGGGCTGCCCAAGCGCCTGCCTGCCGTCCTTCCATGGAAAGCCCATGCAGAAGCAAGCCGGAAAGAATGGATCGTCCGAGACCCCGGTTCTCACCGTCGAGAACGTGTCCTACTGGTATGGGACCAAGCAGGCGCTCGACGATGTGAGCTTCAAGGTCTTTCCCGGCAGGGTTACGGCACTGCTGGGGCCGAACGGCGCGGGCAAGTCGACGCTGTTTTCGCTCATCACCAGGCTGTTCGACGCGCCCGAAGGGCGAATCGAGATTTGCGGCAAGTCGGCGGCGCAGTGGGGCGCCAAGGCGCTGGCGCCACTCGGCGTCGTGTTCCAGCAGCCGACGCTCGATCTCGACCTCACCGTCAAGCAGAATTTGCGCTATTTCGCGGCGCTCAGGGGGTTGAACCGGAAAGACGCCGATCGGCGCATGCTGGCTGCACTCAATGCGCTCGACATGGCGGAGCGCATCGGGGAGCGTGTGCGCGCTCTGAATGGTGGCCATCGCCGCCGGGTCGAGATCGCGCGCGGTCTTCTGCACGATCCGAAGCTCCTCCTGCTCGATGAGCCCACGATCGGGTTGGACGATCCAACAAGGCGCGCGATTGTCCGCCACGTGCATGCGCTGGCTAAGAGCGAGAATATCGGCGTGCTGTGGGCCACGCATCTGTTCGACGAGGTTGAGCCCGACGACGCACTTCTTGTGATCGATCGCGGCAAGATCGTCGCGCGCGGCGACGCCAAGGACGTCGTTGCCGAGACCGGAGCCAGGGATCTGGGCGGTGCCTTCAGGCTGTTGATCGGCGGCGAGGCGGACGAGGACGTCGCGGCATGAGCACCATGCACTATGCGCGCGCTTTCGTCGGCATCGTCTGGCGCGAGTTGTTGCGTTTCCTTCAGCAGCGCGAGCGGTTTCTGGCGGCTTTGGTCAGGCCGCTGATCTGGCTGATTATCTTTGCCGCAGGGTTCCGCGCGGCGCTCGGCATCTCGATCATTCCGCCATACCAGACCTACATCACTTACGACGTCTATATCACGCCGGGGCTGCTTGCCATGATCCAACTGTTTCAGGGCATGCAGAGCTCGCTGTCGATGGTGTACGACCGCGAGATGGGTTCGATGCGGGTGCTTCTGACCACGCCTTTGCCGCGCTGGTTCCTTCTGGTGGCGCGGCTGTTCGCCGGCGTCATTGTTTCGCTGTTCCAGGTCTATGCCTTCGTCCTCGTCGCCTATTTCTGCGGCGTGGAGCTGCCGCCTCTCGGCTATCTCGCCGCGCTGCCGGCGCTGATCCTTACCGGCATGATGTTCGGTTCGCTCGGCATGTTGCTCTCTTCCACCATCAAGCAGCTCGAGAACTTCGCAGGCATCATGAACTTCGTGATCTTCCCGATGTTCTTTGCTTCCTCGGCGCTCTATCCGTTGTGGAAGATGCGGGAAGGGAGCCTGTGGCTGTATCAGATCTGCCTCTACAATCCGTTCACCTGGGCGGTGGAGCTGATCCGCTTCGCCTTCTATCTCGAGATCAACTGGACGGCGCTCGGGGTCGTGACCGGATGCACAGTGCTGTTCCTGGCGCTGTCGGTATGGGCCTACGACCCGTCCTTCGGCATTCAGCAGCGCAAGGTCGGCGTGGCCGCCGGCTAGGCGTTACAGATTTTACATATTTAACAGCATGTTACGCCCGCGCGGGCGCCGGATGGCGCAATCCGGCGAAGCTCAGCAGGCGGAGAAATTGGCCGGATAGCGTTCCAACAGATCGGCGTGGATGGCGTCGATGACCTTGGGGTCACGCTCTGCCTGCGGCACCTTGATCGTCTCTACGGCGACGACATGGGTCGGGCGCGGCGCGAGCAACACCAGCTGATCGGCAAGCTGAATCGCCTCGCGCGCATTGTGCGTGACGAGAATGGCTGTGGTTGGCCTCTCTTGCCACACATTGAGCAAAAGCCGCCGCAGCCGGTCTGCGGTCCGCTCGTCAAGCGATACGAACGGTTCGTCAAGCAGAAGAAGGTCGGGCTTGGTGGCGAAGGCGCGGGCAAGCGCCACGCGGCGCGCAAGTCCAAGCGACAGCTCCTGCGGGTAGCGCGGCAGCATGTCGGCGATGCCCACGGCATGCGCCAGACGATCGAGATCGGCTTCCGAGAAGCTAGGCGCCGCGACCAGCTCGATATTTTGGCGCACCGTGCGCCACGGCAGAAGGCGCGGCTCTTGAAACATCAACCCGATACGGGCGTCGGCCGGAATGCCAACCGTTCCGGTATACCGATCGTCGAGGCCGGCGACGATGCGCAGCAGCGTGGTCTTGCCGCAGCCGGACGGACCCATCAGCACCGTCATGCTTTCCGGTTTGACATCGAGCACAAAGTCGCTGATCGCGAGCAGCGAGGTGCCGTCGGCGCTGAAATGGGTCTTCCCCTCGATGCGGATCTCAAACCGGCTTGTTACGCCAGCGGGTCGAGTGTCGTTCAATGGGCTGCACCAGGAGATATTCGATTGCCAGCATGACGGCGACGAAAGCCAGCGTATAACCGAGAATCGCTGTCACGTTGAATAGTTGGAAGTTTAGGTGAAGCTCGAAACCTACGCCGTTCGGCCGTCCGAGCAGTTCGACAACAAGCACGATCTTCCAGATCAAAGAAAGGCCCGTGCGCGAGGCCGCGGCGAAATAGGGCTGAAGCTGCGGCAGTGTGACGTTGCGCAGCTTGCTCAGCGGCGAAAGCCGGTAGGCGCGCGCCATCTCGTCAAGACCGGGGTCGAGTGCGCGGGCGCCCTCGCGCATCGTGACGATGGCGTTGGGAATTTTATTGAGGGCGACGGCGCCGATGGCGGCAGCCTCGTTCAATCCGAACCAAACATAAGCGAGGATGATGATGACCAGCGCGGGAAGATTGAGCAGGACGATCAGCCAGGGATCGAGCGCGCGGTTGAGCCCCGGCATTTGGCCCATGGCAAGCCCGATGACGCTGCCGATCACCATGGCCACGACGAACGAGGCGACGACCCGCCAAAGCGTAATCCCCAGCTCGGTCAAGAGGTCGCCATGCACGGTCTCTCGATAGATGTAGTCGAGCACCGCACCCGGTCCCGGTAGAAGCCGGCTATCGGCCAGCTGCGCGGCGACGAACCAGACAAGAAGGAAGCCCGCGACCGACAGCACCGAGACCAGCGGTCCGTTGAAACTCCGCGTCCCTTGCTCCGCAACGTCGCGCGCGTCGATTGCCGTCATGTCTTGCCGCCGTTCCAGAACGTGCCGGGCGCAAGCTCGGTGGCGGATCCGACAAGCTTTTCGCCGCCGAACTCGCGCAGGAATTGGTAGAGCACCTTGGCGTCGGTCTCATCGTCGCTCGCCGGCCGCTCGGGAATGCCTTCTCGGTAGCGGCGGCGCAACGCCTCGAAGGTCGCCTCGTTGAAGCTCGGATCGTTCTGGCCCATCACCTTTTTCAGTCGCTCCCACTCCGCATCGGATGTGGCCAGGAGCTCGTTAGCCTTGCCGGCTGCACGTAGAAACCCTTGAATTCCTTCAAGATTCTTCTTGGCCCAATCCTCGCTGAAAGCAAAGCCGACCATCGCCACCTCGCCTTTGGCGCCGAGTTCGCGCACCACGTCCTCGACCCCGATCAACTGGGTGAAGCCCACCCCCTCGAGCCTTGCGGCATAGGGCCAGAAATTGAGCACGGCGTCGAGTTCGCCCTGCTTGGCCCGCTCGGCAAGAAGGGGAGGGGCGCCATATTCTTGGCGAGTCTCGGTTCTCAGGTCGATATTGGCGGTGCGGAGCGCATAGGCCACGATCAGAAGCCAACTTTTGTCGAGAGGACCTCCAGCCACGCCGAGTTTCTTACCTTTTAGATCCGCAAGCGTCTTGATGGGCGAATCGGGCGGCACCATGATGGCGCCAAGCGCGGTGGTGTACGGAGAGAAAGTAAAATCGGCGCCCGCTGACCGCTCGCGGGAGACCCACAGCCAATCGGTGGTCACAACGTCGAGCGAGCCGCTCTGCAACCCGACGGTGGTCGCTTGCGTACTGGCCAGAGGCACGATCTCCATCTCGAATCCTTCGGCCTTGTCGAGGCCGTTGGCCTGAATGGTGTCAAGCAGCCAGCTGACGGTGCCGAATTTCAACACGCCAATCTTGACGTTGTCCGCGGCATTGGCGGGCTGCCACAGCGCCGCGCCGACAGCTGCGCAGAGCATCAAGGCTAAGAGACGTGACCGCACGAGGCACTCCTTCAAATTGTCACTTCCAATTGCGTTGGGACCGGCCAAACGACGAAGGCGCTATGATCCGCCGCTATGGCTACGGCGGACGCGTGCCTGGTCCTCCGGCGAGGTCCAAGAACGATATGGCGCGTCATCGGCGAGAGTGGCGGCGCATACTCTAACGATCCCGGCGGAGTTCGCAAGGTTCCATTGCCGGTATTGGCGCCGGAAGGCGGAATTACGGCTGACTTATTTCGCATCTGGTTTCGCATCCGGCGCTCGCAGGCGATAGCCGTGGCCACGCACGGTCTCAAGCAAGGGCTCGCGCTCGGGCGTATCGATCTTCCGCCGCAACCGCGCGATATACACGTCGACGACATTGGTGAGGGGGTCTTCGCTGTAGCCCCATACCTGATTGAGAATGCGGGTGCGGGAAAAGACCCGGCCCGGCGCGCTCATCAAAAGCTCGAGGATGGCGAGTTCCTTGGCCGTGAGCTTGATCGTATCGTCGCCCCGCTTGACTTCCAGCGCCTCCCGGTCGAGCACGAGATCGGCAACTTGCAGAACGTTGGAACTCGGCGCGAATTGGTGGGACCGGCGAACCAAAGCCTCGATGCGGGCGAGCAGCTCGTCGAAATCGAACGGCTTGGTGAGATAGTCGTCGGCGCCCACTTTCAGGCCTTTGATCTTGTCCTCGAGGGCATCCATCGCGGTCAGCATGAGAATGGGCGTGTGATCGCCTTGCAGGCGCAGGCGCTGGCAAACATCGTAGCCGTGCATGTCGGGCAGCATCAGGTCGAGGACGATGACGTCAAATTCGCCGGTCTTGGCGAGATCGACCCCCTCGCTGCCGGACGAGGCAACGGTGACGCCGTGATTTTCGGCCCGGAGCCCGCGGTCGATAAAGTCCGCGACCCGCGGTTCGTCTTCGACCAACAGAACGTTCACGCACCGGCCTCCGCTTTGGCGGCCGGCAATACGACCGTGACGATGGTTCCTTCTCCTGGGCGGCTCGCCATCTCGATCCTTCCTTTGTGAGCTTCGACGATCGCCTTGGCAACCGGCAGGCCGAGGCCTAAGCCCTCTTCATTCATGGCTGAGGCGTTTCCGGCGCGGCGGAAACGCTCAAACACTTTATCCAACTCCTCCGGCGGTATGCCGACGCCGCGGTCCGAGACACGTACCAGAACCTCGCCGCCGTTGCTGCCAATATCCACTTTGACCGCGCCCTTGGATTTGGAGTAGCGCACGGCATTATCAAGCAGGACAAGGAAAAGCTGCCTGAGGCGCGCCGGATCGCCGCGGACGGCACTATGCGCGCCATTGGCAAAATCGATGCTTACATTCCTATCACCCGCAATAACTTTGGCATCGCCGCAGACCTTCTGCAAAAGTTCGTTAAGATCGACGGTTTGCATATTGAGCCGCGCGGCGCCCGCGCCTTGCCGGGCGATGAACAGAAGATCGTTGACTAGGATCGAAAGATGCTTGGCCTGCTCGACAATGCGCTCGATCGAGCTTTTGTAGTCGGCGAGGCGCTTATTCTTCCCGCGCAGCGCGATCTCGCCTTCGCCGCGGATGATGGTCAGCGGCGTGCGGAGTTCGTGGCTGATATCGGCAAAGAAGCCGCGCCGGGTTTCGTCGATCTGGCGCAAGGATTGGTTGGCGCGGCGAAGCTCCTCGGTGCGCGCCTCTACCAGCGTCTCGAGATTGTCGCGCGCATCCTGCAAGGCGGTCTGATGGGCCTGAAGATCGCTCGCCATGCGATTGAAGCTCTGGCCAAGATCGGCGAACTCGTCACGGCCCGGGATGGCGATGCGATAAGACAGATCGCCTTCCGCCAGCTTCGAGGTGCCGCGTAGCAACTCGGCAAGCGGAGTCCTGAGGCCCCGCAGCAGCAGAATCACGAGCGCGAGCGTGGTGAGAATCGCAAGCACGGCATGGATCTCGGTGATGCGTTCGAGCCGGTTGAGCAGCCTAGCGGCGTCGGCATCGATCCTGATGACTTCAGCGGTTTCGTCGGCCAGGCCGACCTCGATCAGCTCGTTGAGCTTCTGGTCGATGCCGCCCTTGAGCAAATCGGTCAGCCTCTGCCAAGCGACGTCCGGGCGGCCGCGGCTGCGCAATTGCTCAACCTCGCCGAGCTGATCGAGCGTGCGCTGGAATTCCTCCTTGATCTTGGTCAGGCGCGTGCGCTCGGTTGCTTCGACCTCGCGCTCGTCCTTCTCGACGATCGCAAGCTCCTGCTCGATGAGGGTGTCGAGGGCGGCAAGATCCGATTCGATCACCTTGTTGAGATAAGCGGCACCCAAGGGCCGGTCGGTAATCCCGGTGAGTAGCGTATCGGTCCAAGTCTTGAACAATTGCTGGCTGTGGCGGGAAAGCTGAAGCAAGCGCTCCAGCTCCTCATGGGAGAGGCGCGAGCGCGTGAGATAGGTATGCGATCGGGTCACGCCCCAATAGGCGAGGCCCGCGGCGGACAGCGACATGGCCAGAAGCAATCCCGCGGTGACGAGGAGCTTCGTCTGGTAACGCATCGAATCTCTCAAACGACTCGCAAGGGGCTGACGGGCCTCATAGGCAGGTGGCGAGGTCCGGCCCACTGTGAATAAAGGCCGGATTTCTATAGCGCAATTTCCCGAAGACTTGAGGCCATCTTCCATCTGACGATGAATTTTTCATCCCTGCCGATGCTGGCTTGGCCGGGCCTCGGACGCCAGGACCAAGATAAGGAAATTCCGGCAGTTTTTTTGCCATGGGTTCCCAACCGAGATTTGTTAAGGTCAGGGCAGAAAAAGAACAATCGATGCCTTAGTGGGGCTCAAGTTCGGGGGACGGCTCTTGAGACAAGATCTGACTTTGACGTGCGGTGCGCAGCGTTTGGCGCTGTCTGCCGCGCTATCGGCTCTGGCGGCGGCGGGGTTCTCCCTGTTCGCCACGACCCACGCTTTCGCCGAATTCGAGATCCAGGAAAGCGAGGTCGAGAAGGGCGAAATCGAACTCGAATATCGCGGCGCCGTGCATAGCGGCTTCCCGAAATCCGAACGCGAGGCGGCCGAAGACGACGACGAGGGCGGTGCGCTCGACGAGGAAGACGAAGGCGAATTCCTCCGGCAAAGTCACGACTTCGAATTTCAGTATGGCATCACCGACCGCTTCATGTTTTCGGCCGCGCTGAGCGCGGACGAACCGCTCGAGAACGATTTCGATGTGAGCGGGGTCGAGTTGGAGTTGCAATACGAGTTGATTGAGCGCGAAGGCGATGGGTTGGGACTCGCGTTTATCGGAGGCTATGGCTTTGCCACGCGCAGCGGCGAGGCCGACGAGATCGAGTTCGGACCCATCATCGAGCTCGCAAGCGGCAAGCTGCTGTTCACAGCCAATCCCTTCTTTTCGTCGCAGGTCGGCGACAACCGGGAAACCGACGGACTCGGTTTCGAATATGGCTGGCGCGGCCGGTATAATTTCGCCAGGCGCTGGGGCGTAGGGGTGGAGATGTTCGGCGAGATCGAGGACCTCTCCAATGCCGGATCCTTCGACGACCAGGCTCACAGCATCGGCCCGACCCTGTTCTACATCGTGGGCGAAACTGAAGATGATGACGATGGCGGCGGCAATGGCGACGATCTCGACGATAAGAGCCTCGGCGTCCCGGACGGGCCGGAGATAGAGGTCTCCCTCAATGTCGGCGTACAGTTCGGTCTGACCGACAACACCTCCGACACGGCTGTTAAGTTCCAAGGCTCGCTCGGCTTCTAGAGCCGATCTTTGTCAGTCGAAAGCAAGCCCGCGCGCCGCACGGGCTTGTTTTTTGCCTTGACGAGATGGTGTCGGCATCGCCATGTGATCCTCAACCATGAAGATCAAAGTTCTCGGCTCTGCGGCTGGCGGCGGCCTGCCGCAATGGAATTGCAACGGCCGCAACTCTGCCGGTGTGCGCAAGGGCGAGGCCGGATTGTCGGCGCGCAACCAGGCCTCCGCCGCGGTCAGTGCCGACGGGGTGCAATGGGTTCTGCTCAATGCCGCGCCTGACCTGCGTCAGCAAATCAACGCCACGCCCGAGCTTCACCCGGTTGCCGGCGGACCCGCACGCAACAGTCCGATCGCCGCGGTGGTGCTGACCAATGGCGATGTCGACGCCGTGGGGGGCCTTCTGACCATGCGCGAAGGCCAGCCCTTTACCGTTTACGGCACTGCGAGAGTGCTCGATGTGCTCGCGTCGAACACGATCTTCGACGTGCTCGATGCGCGTCTGGTCAAGCGGGTTGCCATGGACTATGGGCGCGCCTTCGCTGTCGAAGGCCCTTCAGGCCCGGTCGGCATCAGCATTGAGGCCTTCGCCGTGCCCGGCAAGGTTCCGCTCTATCTCGAGGACGACAAAGCGGGCGCCGGTTTCGGCACGCAGGAAGGCGATACCACGGGCCTTAAGGTCACCGATACCGCCAGCGGGCATTACTTCTTCTTTATTCCGGGCTGCGCCATGCTCGACGATGCGCTTCGCGCGCGGCTCAAAGGCGCGCCGCTCCTGTTCTTCGACGGCACGCTCTTCACCAATGATGAGATGATCGCCCAGGGGCTGCTGCAAAAGACCGGCGAGCGCATGGGTCATATGAATATGTCGGGGGGCAAGGGGAGCATCGCCGAGCTTGCGCCGCTCGGCATCGGCCGCAAGATCTTCATCCACATCAACAACTCCAATCCGGCCCTCCGTGAAGGTTCGCCCGAGCGCAAAGCGGTCGAAAGCGCGGGGTGGGAAATTTCCTACGATGGGATGGAGGTAACGGTCTAACGCGGACCGGGCGCGATCCGCGATCGGGTTCTAGCCCGCCCGCGGGGTCCGCATGTCGCCGAGCGTGACGACATTGTCAGGCCGCTTGTCGGCCTCCGTCTCGACCGCAGCCGAAGCAGCAAGCGCCCAATAGGCTTCGATGCGCTCGGCAAACGGGCGCGACCGTTCGGCAAAGAGCCGGTCGCCCTCGGCCCGCGCCTCTTCGCGCAAGAGCCGCTGACGTTTGCGGCAGCGCTTGAGAAAGGCCGCCGTCTCTTCGGGACTGCCGAAGGTCATGGTCGGCGTCGACATGAGTTTGCGCAGCAGGAAAATGTCATGGTCCTCGCCGAGAAGCTGCGACAGCGATTTGGCCGCCTCGGCCCGGGCCGAAAGTTCCGACGGCCAGCAGGGGAGCAGCAGTTGCATCTGCCGCCAATGGTGCTGCACGCCTTTTCGCCACTCGTGGAAGTCCTCGTCGCGGCCCTCGCCGAAGGCATGATGGAACGCCTTGCGGGTCCGGCGGTAACAAAGCCTGAGGCCATTGCCGAGCGGCGTGAAATCGTCCGGGTAGACAGTGAGGCCGGCGAATGCGGGCCGCAATTCCCAGAGCCCGCGCATCGCGTCCGACGCGGCGCTGCGCTCCAGATTCTGCTCCGCCGCGTGACGGCGCTTATGCAGCCATGTGCGCAATGAGTGCAGGGGGCCGAGCCCGGGGCCCGGTCCGGTCTTGCGCTCGAGCTTGTCGGACGCATCGATCAGGGCCTGAGCGTCGCGCGCTGCCGCCAAGCCCCGCGCAATCGCCGTGATCCGGCCGTACAGACTCGCATAAACCGGCTCGGGCATTCCCGGCCGGGCGAGCAGAAGCAGCGAGCGAAGCCGTTTCAAGCACTTGCGCGCGCTGTGTACGCCGCTGTGGCGCTCCGGCGGAGCGGCGGCAAGCGCGCTCTGAGCGATCTCAAGCTCGCCAAAGGCAACGCGCCGCAGAGCCTCGCTCATCGGCGCTGCCGGATCGAGTCGGTACGTCATGAGGCCCCCAACTGCCTCTCCACTGTCACAAACCGAATGATTCCGGGACGAGAGGAGAACGTCAAGCTCCAAACCGTCGCATTAGGGCTGTGGAAATTCTGTGGATAGGCTGCGCCGCGCCGCCGTCGCGTCGATCCAATTTTTGACATGCATTTCGGGATGTTGGTGTGTCACAATGTCAGTGATGACAGCGACGGAATCGGCGCCGGCGTCGAGCACCGAAGCGGCGCGGTCGAGCGTGATGCCGCCGATCGCCACCAGCGGGCAGGCGATGCTGGCCCGCCACTCAGAAACGCGTACGAGCCCTTGCGGTTTCCACGGCATTTTCTTCAGCTTCGTTTCGTAGATCGGTCCGAGCGCGACATAGTCGGGGCGCGCGGCAAGCGCCGCGGCAAGCTCCTCATGGCTGTGCGTGCTGACGCCGATCTTTAATCCGGCGTTTCTGATTTTTGCCAGATCGGCCTTGGCCAAATCGTCCTGGCCGAGATGGACGAAGCCGGCGCCTGCGTCGATTGCCTCTTGCCAATAATCGTTGATCACGAGCTGGCAATCATGTGCGTTGCAGAGCGCGATCGCCTTGTCGATCTCTTCGCGGATAACGGCGTCAGGCCGGTCCTTGATGCGAAGCTGCACCAACTTGATGCCCAAAGGCAGAAGCCGGGCGAGCCAGTCCGTATCGGGAAGGATCGGATAGAAGGGGTCGAGGCGGATCAAGG
>CAZFYL010000074.1:0-11653 GCA_964523345.1 uncultured Methyloceanibacter sp. | reverse complement strand
TATGAGCTGACGTTCAAAGGTGTTGCGCCGAACCAGGGGCCAAACTACCGGGAACGGATCGGCATATTCGCCGTTGCCCGTGGCGGGCGTGCCGTAACCGAACTGCTTCCGTCGAAGCGCGAGTTCACCGTGGAAAAAAGCGATACCACAGAGGCCGGGATTCACGCGAGCTGGCGCGGCGATCTTTATGCCGTGCTTGGCGATCCGCTCGACGGTGGCGCTTACAGCGCTCGCCTCTACTTCAATCCGCTGGTGCGACTCATCTGGCTCGGTGCGCTGGTCATGTTCGCCGGCGGCGCGGTGTCGCTGTCCGACCGGCGTCTGCGCGTCGGTGCGCCGATGCGCGGGCGGACCAAGGCAGCGCCGGTCGCCGCAAGCAAGTAAACGCAATGGCTCGGCGCAAACCCCTTTTCGCTCTTGCTTTTGGACTTTGGATTCTTGTTCTAGCAGCCGTTCCGGCGGGTGCAGTCCAGCCTGACGAGATCCTTGCCGATCCGTCGCTTGAGGCGCGTGCGCGGGCGATCTCGGCCGGCTTGCGCTGCCTCGTGTGTCAGAATCAATCGATCGACGACTCCGACGCGCCTTTGGCCCGGGATCTCAGGTTGCTTGTGCGTGAGAGGCTGCAGCAAGGCGACAGCGACGGTGAGGTCGTCGATTTCATCGTGGCGCGCTATGGCGAATTCGTGCTGCTCAAACCGCGATTTACGTGGACGACGGCGCTGTTGTGGTTTGCCACGCCCGCTGTCTTGGCGGCGGCTCTTGTTTTGATTTGGCTCGCCTATCGGCGGCGGGCCGGGAGTGCGGGTCTCGCTCCGTTAAGCGCGAGCGAAAAGCGCCGCTTGAAACGCCTCCTGGACGAAAGCTGAGGCTTGCGCTAATTGAGAGGAGCGATCGCCTTGCCGAGGGCCGTTTTCGCCAGCAACCTTACTGAAATTTAATGCCGTCGAAACAACGGCGTAATCGGCAAACGCTTATATGTTGGTTCTGTGTTGATCCGAGAGGCCGCGTGCGTCTGGTGCCAGGCTATCTATCGGGATTCGCTTATCTCAGGAGAGAGGTGACTTATGAAAACTGACCAGAGCTCCGCTGCGAACGAGAGCACGCGCTCGCGGAAACTGACCCGCAAACCTGTGCTCCTTGCGGCTGCCGCCCTGATAGCCACCGGTGCATTAGGGTTGATCCTTGGCAATAGCGTGCCGAGTGCCGTCGCCGAGACCGCGACCCAGAAGACCATCGAGACGCCGTTCGGGCGCGCGCCGCTGAGCTTCGCCGATCTCGTGGCCAAGGTCAGTCCGGCTGTGGTCAGCATCAATGTGAAGGGCGATGTCAAGGTTGCCGATAACGACAGTGAAATCCCGGGCATGCCCGACATTCCCGAGGACAACCCGCTCTACGACTTTTTCAAGCAATTCCGCAAAGGCATGCCGCAAGCGCCGAGCAGGCCCACGCCGAGCCTGGCGCAGGGTTCCGGGTTCTTCGTTACGCCCGACGGCTTTATCGTGACCAACAATCATGTGGTCGAGGACGCCGACGAGATCACCGTGACCCTTGAGGGCGGCGAAAAGTATACCGCCAAGCTGGTCGGCAACGACCCGCGCACGGATATCGCACTCTGCAAGGTCGATGCCCCGGGAAAAACCTTTCCGTTCGTCGAGTTCTCCTCCAGGGCTCCGCGCGTGGGCGACTGGGTGCTCGCGGTCGGTAATCCGTTCGGCCTTGGCGGCACGGTGACGGCCGGCATCATCTCGGCTCATAACCGCGACATCGGCTCCGGTCCTTACGACTATCTCCAGATCGATGCTGCGGTGAACCGCGGCAATTCAGGCGGCCCAAGCTTCGATCTCGACGGCCATGTCGTCGGCATGAACACCGCCATCTTCAGCCCAAGCGGCGGCAATGTCGGTATCGCGTTTGCCGTCCCGGCCGCTCTCGTCAAGGAGGTGGTCACCGAGCTGCAGAGCCATGGCACCGTCGACCGGGGCTGGCTCGGCGTGGTCATCCAGAATGTGTCCGACGACATCGCCGACTCGGTCGGGATGGCCGAGGCGAAGGGCGCCATGATCACCAAGGTGACGGAAGACGGCCCTGCATCCAAACAGGATCTCAAGCCCGGCGACGTCATCATCGAGGTGAACGGCAGCAAGATCGACGACTCACGCGACCTTGCCCGCAAGATCGCCGAGCTTCATCCCGATACTGACGTCAATCTTGGGATCGTTCGCTATGGCGACAAGCGCACCGTCAACATGAAACTCGGCAGATTCCCGAGCAACAAGCAGCTTGCCGCGCTTGAGGAGGACAAGCCCGATACCGGCGAGCAGATGGAGGATCTCGGTCTCTCGCTGGCACCGGCCGCAAGGTTCCCCGGCGCCGGTGACACGGGCGTGGTGATCACCGAGGTTGATCCGAAGAGCGACGCCGCCGACAAGGGCCTGAAGCCCGGCGATGTCATCCTCGAGGTTGCCGGAGTTACCGTGTCAAAGCCTGCCGATGTTGCCGCCGGTGTCAAGAAAGCCATGTCCGGCGCCCAAACGGACAAGGATACGGTGAAAGTTCTGATGCAAGTGAAGACCGGCGATCAGACGCGCTTCGTCGCGCTCTCCTTGAAGAAGGCCTAATTTAAGCCTTCGCCGCCGGAGGGCGGCGCGGTTGCTCCCCCCGCCGCGCCGCCCGCCCTTGTTTTCAGATCAGCGTCCGCCGTCCGGTGATAAGAGGCAGCGCCACCCAGGAGATCCCCGAAGATGCGTGTGCTGGTCATTGAGGACGATCAGGAAACCGCGTCCTTCCTTAGGCGGGCATTGAAAGAAGCCGGCCACGTAGCCGAGTATGCGGGCGACGGCCAGACCGGGCTCGAGCTTGCCAGGGCCAATGCGTACGATGTGCTGATTGTCGATCGCATGCTGCCGAAGCGCGACGGGCTTGCAGTGATTGGTGCGCTGCGTGCCGAGGAGATCAGAACTCCGGCTCTGATTTTGAGTGCGCTTGGCGAGGTCGATGATCGGGTCAAAGGCTTGCGCGCCGGCGGCGACGACTATCTGACCAAGCCCTACGCGTTCAGCGAGCTCTTGGCCAGAATCGAGGTTTTGGCCCGGCGCAGCTCGCCTGAGGAGGGGAGTACGCGCTTCGTGGTGGGTGACCTCGTGCTCGACCGGCTCACGCACAAGGTGACGCGGGCCGGCGAGGCCATTACCTTGCAACCGCGTGAGTTCCGCCTGCTCGAATATCTTATGAAGCACGCGGGTCAGGTGGTAACACGCACGATGTTGCTCGAGAATGTCTGGGACTATCATTTCGACCCGCAAACCAATGTCATTGACGTCCATATTTCCCGGCTTCGGTCGAAGATCGACAAGAACTTCGAAAACCCGCTCCTCCACACGGTCCGCGGCGCCGGCTACAGCATCCGTGACAGCGCTCACTAAGCTCTTCCGGACCACCACTTTTCGCCTCTCGCTGACTTATCTTGCGCTGTTCAGCACTGCTGCGATCATCGCCATCGCCTATATCTATTGGAACACGACGGTTCTGCTGTCGCGGCAGCTCAATCAAACCATCGACGCCGAGCTCAAAGGTCTTGCCGAGCAATATCGGGCAGGGGGCCTGCATCAGCTCGTCCGTATTGTGGCTCAGCGCAGCGAGACGCCGGGCAACAGCCTTTATCTCGTGGCCGACGGCAAGGGGCACCGGCTCGCCGGCAATCTCAGCGCCGTCTCGCCGGAGCTGTGGAATAGTTTGGGTCCCGTCGAGTTCTATTATCGCCGTCCGGCCCCCGGGGGCCTCGAACGAAGGCTCGCTTTCGCCAATGTGTTCCGTCTCCCGAACGATTACCGGCTGATCGTCGGCCGCGACATCGAGGATCGGCACGAGCTCGCGCGGGTGGTCCGCTCGGCCATGTTATGGGGACTTGGCGTAATGGCCCTGTTTGGCATCGGGGGCGGCTATTGGGTGAGCCGTAAGCTGCTCGCCCGCATCGACACGCTGGCCGCCACCACGCGCACCATCATGACGGGCGATCTTGGCGGACGCCTGCCCATCACCGGATCCGGCGACGAACTCGACCGTCTGTCGGAAAGTCTTAATCTCATGCTTGCGCGCATCGAGCAGCTGATGGCGGGCTTGCGCGAGGTTTCCGACAATATCGCTCATGACCTCAAGACGCCGCTTAGCCGCCTGCGCAATCGTGTCGAGGCGGCTTTGAGCGAACCGTACGGCGAGCCGGTCTATCGCGAGGCCCTTGAACGAACCATCGAGGAGGCCGATGAGCTGATCAAGACGTTCAACGCGCTGCTTTCGATCGCGCGAATCGAAGCCGGCGCCAGCAGCGAAAACCGCGAGCGACTCGACGTCTCGGCGCTCTTGTGCGACGTGGCCGAACTCTACGAGCCGGTCGCCGAGGAACGGGGACTTGTCCTCAAGGCCGAGGCGAAACAGCCCGTGTTCGTCCGCGCCGACCGTCAGCTCCTCGGCCAGGCCATCGCCAATCTGATCGACAACGCCATCAAATATGGGACGGCGAAGGAGCCCGAGGTCGAGGTCACGGCGACGGAGAAGGACAAGACAGTCGAGATCGTTGTCAGCGATCACGGGCCCGGCGTGCCGGCCTCCGAACGCGAGCGCGTGCTCGACCGCTTCGTCCGGCTGGAAGCGAGCCGGTCGGAGCCAGGCAGCGGATTGGGATTAAGCCTTGTCGCGGCGGTGGCGCAGTTGCATGGTGGCAGTCTGAGACTTGAGGACAACGCTCCCGGTCTCAAAGTGATCCTCGCCTTGCCGAGCGCGGGGGAGGCGATTTCAAACGGGGTGCCGGCTCAGCAGCAGGCGGGATTAGAGACCAAGTCAGCGTGACGGCGTTCGTCGAGCGCATCACCGAGGTTCCGTGCGTTTATGACGCATCACGGGGGGCCGAAATCCTCGAAAGCCTGACCAAGGCATTTCGTGGTGCGGCGGAGCTTGCCCCGGCCGCTGACCTTCTCGCCGGGTCGCCAAAGGCGCAAGATCTCCTCAAGGCCTCGTTCTCGGCGTCTCCCTATCTCGCCTCGCTCGCGCTCCGCAATCCAGCCGACCTCGCCGCGTGCTTGGTTCAAAATCCTGAGACCTATTTGGCCGAGGCGCGCACCGCGCTCTCCACCGAGATGGCCCAAGCGCAGTCCTCACAGCAGGTCTCAACGCTGCTGCGGCACTTCAAACGGCGCATGGCTTTGCTCACCGGCCTCGCCGATCTCGGCGGCGTATGGTCAACCGAGGAAACACTCACAGCGTTGAGCGGCACGGCCGACGCCGCCTTGGAAAATGCCACGGCATTTCTTTTCCGCAAGGCGCGCGAGGCCGGACAAATCGTGTCCCATGCGGATGCCGGATGCCCGGGTTATTTCATCATCGCCATGGGCAAGCTCGGCGCTTTCGAGCTGAACTATTCGAGCGATATCGACATCATCGTCTTCTATGACGCCGAGCGCGCAGGACTTAAGCCCGAAACCGAGCCGTCGACCTTCTTCGTGCGGCTTACGCGCGAACTCGTCCGTCTGCTCCAGGAGCAAACCGCGGACGGCTATGTGTTCCGGACCGATCTGAGGCTTCGTCCGGATCCGGGCGCGACCCAGATCGCACTCTCGGTCGATGCGGGTCTGACCTATTATGAAAGCTTCGGCCAGAATTGGGAGCGGGCGGCTTTGATCAAGGCGCGGGTGGTGGCCGGCGATCTCGCTGCGGGCGAAGAGTTTCTGGATCAGCTCGCGCCGTTCATCTGGCGAAAATATCTGGATTTCGCGGCGATCGCCGACATCCATGCCATGAAGCGGCGGGTCTATGCCTTCAAGGGGCATGGCGCCGTTGCCGTGGAAGGGCATGACATCAAGCTTGGGCGCGGCGGGATCCGCGACATCGAGTTTTTCGTCCAAACCCAGCAATTGATTGCCGGAGGCCGTCAGTCTGAGTTGAGAACCAGGGGAACGATCGCAACGCTCGAACGCCTGGCCGAGGGCGGCTGGATCGCGCCGGAGGCCGCGAGCGAACTGACAAGCGCCTATCTTTTCCTGCGCCGCATCGAAAACCGGCTGCAGATGGTGGAGGATCAGCAGACCCACATTATCCCCGCCGAGCGGAAAGACCTCGACCGCATTGCGCGGCTTTCAGGCTTCCCCGAAACCAACGCGTTTGGCGATGCGTTACTTGCCCGTTTCAAGCAGGTCGAGACCCATTACGGCGCCTTGTTCGAGAAGTTGCCGCCCGTTCCAAACACAGCCCCGAGCCTTGTCAGCGGGGATGAGGCGGAGCCGGCTGTCATTGCCGATCTTGAGCGCCTCGGCTTTCAGAATCCGGAGGCCGCAATCGCCGCTGTCCGCGCCTGGCAGTCGGGCCGCTACGCCGCGACCCGCAGCGCGCGGGCGCGCGAGCGGCTGATCGAGTTTCTGCCCTCGCTGCTTGAGGCTTTCGGCCGTACCACCGAGCCGGATCTTGCCTTGATGACTTTCGACCGGGTGATCGGCGAAATGCCGGCCGGGGTTCAGCTTTTTTCGCTGCTCGCCGCTAATCCGAGCCTGCTGCGCTTGGTCGCCGACATTATGGGGACAGCGCCGCGGCTTGCCCGGATCATTGGACGAAGGCCGCGCCTGCTCGATGCCGTGCTCGATCCGGGCTTTTTCGGCACGATCCCAACGCCGGAAAAATTGAGGAAGCTGGCGCGAGCCGCTTTCGCCGAGGCGAGCGATTATCAGGACGCACTCGATCGCGCACGCATCGTCGGCCGCGAGCAGGCCTTCCTCATTGGCGTGCGGGTGATTTCAGGCACGATCTCGGCGCGGCAGGCCGGAGCCGCTTACGCCGATCTTGCCGAAGTCTTGATCGAAGTGCTGGCCGAACGGGTCGAAGACGAGCTTGTGCGAAATCACGGACGAATCCCAGGCGGGGAGACGGCGGTCTTGGCGATGGGCAAGCTGGGGGGGCGCGAGATGACCGCAGGCTCCGACCTCGATCTCATCGTCGTTTACAATTACCCCGATGGCGATGCTCAGTCCGACGGCGCCAAGAGCCTACCCGGCACTCAATACTATACCCGCTACACGCAGCGGCTGATCGCGGCACTCTCGGCCGATACCGCCGAGGGCTCGCTCTATGAGGTCGATATGAGGCTGAGACCCTCGGGCACCCAAGGCCCTGTCGCGACCAAGCTTTCGAGCTTTGCCGCCTATCAAAGGGAGTCGGCCTGGACTTGGGAGCATCTGGCGCTGTCCCGGGCGCGCGCCATTACCGGTCCCGTTTCTCTCCGGCAGCAGATCAACGAGACGATCAAGGAGGTGCTATCGGCTCCGCGGGATCGTGCTGCGATCGCGAACGATGTCAGAACCATGCGCGACAAGATCGCCGGGGAAAAGGGCAGCAACGATATCTGGGATCTGAAACAGGTGCGGGGCGGATTGGTCGACCTTGAATTCATCGCCCAATTTCTTCAGGTCGTGAGCGCCGCCAAGCACCCCGACGTGCTCGATCAGAATACCGAGGCCGCGCTCTCCAAGCTCGCGGAAGCAGGCGTGCTTAACGCCGGCGATGCCGAAATTCTGGTGCCGGCGGCGCGGCTCTGTCACACGCTCACTCAGGTGCTGAGGCTTTGCCTCGATAAGCCGTTCGTGGCGGATGAGGCGCCAAAGGCCTTGAAAGACCTGCTCGCCCGGGCCGCGGAGATGCCGGATTTCTCTACGCTCGAAGCGACGCTCAAAGACACGCTGGATGCGGTGCACGGCGCTTTCGGCCGCATCGTCCAGTGAGGCGGGCAGGGGCCTAAGCGGAGGCTGCGAGGTCCGGCGCTTCCTCGGACATGGGAGGCCTGACCGGGAGCGTGCAGGAGACGGTCGTGCCTTGGCCCTCGCGGCTGGTAATGCGCAGGGTTCCGCCATGCAACTCGACCAGCGCACGCGAGATGGCGAGCCCCAGACCGCTTCCCTGGTGACTCTTGGAGAACTGGTTCTCGAGCTGCTCGAAGGGCCGGCAGAGCTTGGCGATGTCGGCTTCGGCAATGCCGATACCGGTGTCCCTGATGGCGATTTTCACATAGCCGCGCGAGTGTGACAGATGCACGTCGACACTGCCGCCTTCGCGGCTGAACTTAACCGCATTGGACAGAAGATTGAGGAAGACCTGCTTGAGCGCGCGCCGGTCGGCCTGAAGCGGAAGATGAGGCGGTCCATGCCGGGTGAGCGCGATGTCGCGCTCGGCGGCGGCCTGGCTCACCACTTTCATGCTGTCGGCCACAAGATCGGCGAGATCGACACGGCCGACATCGAGTGTCATGCGGCCCGCCTCGATCTTGGACATATCGAGAATGTCGTTGATCACTTCGAGGAGATAGTTGCCGCTCGCCAGGATATCGCGGATGTATTCGTGATATTTGGGATCGCCGAGAGGGCCGAACAGTCCCTGTTGCATGACCTCGGAAAAGCCGATCACGGCGTTCAGCGGCGTGCGTAACTCGTGGCTGATATTGGCCAAGAACTCCGACTTGGCGCGGTTGGCCGCTTCGGCGCGATTCTTCTCCAGCGCATATTTTTCGGCGAGGTCGACGAGCTGCTGTTTCTGCTGCTCAAGTTCGCGGCGCGAGAGCCTGAGCTCGGCGACGCTTGTCCTGAGCTGCTGTTCGCTGTCGGCCAGGCGTTGCTGGCTTTGCTTCAAAACGGTGATGTCGGTTCCGACGCTGACATAGCCGCCGTCGCGGGTGCGGCGCTCGTTGATGTGCAGCCAGCGGCCGTCCTCGATCTGCGCCTCATAGGTGCGGCTTTCGGCGTCGTGGGATCCGGTCACCGCAACGCGTTTGGAGACGATCGGCTCCGACGCCGCGGCGATGACCTCGTCATAGGGGCTACCGGGCCGGACCAACTCGTCGGAAAGCCCGTGGAACTGCTGATACTTGCTGTTGCACATCACCAGCCGGTTGTCTTTGTCCCACAGCACGAAGGCCTCGGAAATCGTCTCGACGGCATCGCGCAGCCGCGCATTCTCATCGGCCGAGCCGGGCGTGACGGCATGGTCGGCGATCACGGCGATGCCGGTCAGCCAAGGCTCCCCCTGCGGCTGGCTGCGTGTAATTTGGCCGCGCAGCCTGATCGTCACCCAATGGCCTGTGTCGTGGCGCAAGCGGAAGCGCCCGTCGAAGAGCGAAGCACCCTCGCGGAGATGCCGGTCCATCTCGCCGCGGAGATCGTCGTCCGGATGCAGCGCCTTGGCGATGACGCCGAAAGCCATCGCCTCGATCTGAGGCTCCAAGCCGAGCAAGCGGTACATCGGTGCCGACCAATTCACGTGACCGCGGGCGAGGTTCCAATGCCAAATGCCGCAGCCGGGCAGGGACTCAGTCAGTTCATCGGCAAGCGTGCCGCGGTTACTGCGAGCCGCGCCAGGAGCGAGGTACCAAAGGCCGCCAGCCAGCAGCGCCAAAACCAGGCCGGTGAGCACGAGAAGCGTGATTTCGACGCGGGCCCGCTGCCGCCAATCGGCAAGGGCGGCGTCAACCGGCTGAATGAAGGCAAGTTGGGCATCGATCTTCGGCACGTTGCGCACGGTGACGATGGCGTCGGTCCCATCGGGCAGCGCAAGACGCAATACGCCGGCATCGGCGCCGAAAGTCGTGAGCGGCTGCTGGGGTCCCAGCGCGTTGATGAGCGTTCCGGAAGGCACGCCGGTCAGTGGCGCACGGGCTTGAATGTCGCCTTCTGCGTCGGCGAGAAGGACCGTCCGTTCGTCTGTGGTGGCGCCCTTCGGCAGGCTGGCCGCCAGAGCATTTTGCCAGCCGTTTCCTCGCGTTCTGTCCTTGAGTTGGGAGGCGGTGCTATCGGCGATCAGCTCAAGATTGCGTTGGGCCGCGTCGAAGGCGGTCCGCTTGCCGTGGCTCAATTGGACAGCAAAGCCGATCACGACAAGGGCGGCAAAGCCTGCAAGCAAAAGAGGCGCAAGGCGGCGAAGCCGTTCGGTGTCGGAAAGATGTCGGCGGGCAAGGGCGCGGAGGTCGTGCCAATGCGGTACCGCGAAAGCGAATCCGTCATGCGCCGAACGCGCCCGAGCCATTCGGTCCCCCTCTGACGTCCCTCTCGTCGAGCCGGAGACGTGCCGCATCTCCGAATCACCCCGAATCCCATTGGAATCGATCAGGACGTACTCTGTCCAGCCTAAAGCTGTGGAAAATGGGTTAATAACCCGTTGACGTCCGCACGACTCTTTAGGCCGAGCCCAGGGTTTTTCCGACGATTTCGTAAGCGTCGGTCGACAAAGATTCGGCTGCCAGGCCCTCGAGCGCGGCCTTGGCCTGGGCCTGCCGGCCCGGCTCGAGGATCCGCCAACTCTCGAAGGCCCCTAACAGCCGGGCGGCGATTTGCGGGTTGAAGCGATCGATGGCGAGCGCCTGGGAGGCGAACAGCCGATATCCGGCCCCGTCGGCGCGATTGAAGCCGGTGGGATTGGCATGGGCAAAGCTTCCGATCAGCGCGCGAACGCGATTGGGATTCTTCAGCGAAAATTTTGGGTGCGACAGTAGTCCTTGCACAGTTTCGACCGAGTCGGGGCGCGCGGCACGCGCCTGGACCGCGAACCATTTGTCGAGGACGAGGGGCTCGTCTTGCCAGCGCGCGTAAAAATCTTCGAGGGCTTGGTCGCGCACGGGTCCCGGCACATGCGACAGGATTGAGAGGGCCATGATCGCGTCAGTCATGTTAGAGGCATCCCGATAATGGCGTTCGGCGCGGGCCGTCTCGGCGGCCGATCCCGTCGCCACAAGGAGGTCGAGCGCGGCGTTGCGGAGCGCCCTTAGCCCTGCGCTTTCCGGATCGGGTGAATACGGCTCGCTCGGCGTCGACGTCTCGAAAAGTTCAGCCAAGGTGCCGCCGATCGTCTTGCCGATTACCGCGCGCAAGGACTCGCGGACCCGGTGTATGGCGTCGGTGTCGACATTGCGGGCAAGCTCCCGCGCGATGTCGGATTCGCTCGGAAGCTTCAGAAACTCGGCCCGATAGGCGGGAAGCAGGGACTTATCGTTGGCTGTGATACCGAGAGCGCGTGCAAGCCGCGCGGCCCCATCTCCTTGCGCAAGCTCAGCATTGTCGCCATTGCGCGCCGCTTCGGTCAGCAGGTTGGTCGCGTAGGTCTGTGCTGCCTGCCAGCGGTTGAACGGATCGGAGTCATGCATCATCAAGAACTCGATCTTGTCCGGATCGAGATTCGTGGTGACGCGGACCGGCGCCGAGAACCCGCGCAACAGCGAGGGTGTGGGCGGCGAGGGGACATCGCGGAACGTGAAGATCTGCTCGCGATCGGTCACCTCGATCAGACCGTCGGTCAGCTCCGTGCCGTCGATCTGCAACGGAAGCTCGTCGCCATTGGCGCCGATAAGCCCGAGCTTCAGTGGGATCAGCATCGGCACCTTTTGCGTTTGGTCGGACGTGGAGGGAACGACCTGGCTTACCGAGAGCCGCGCGGTTTTGGCATGGGCGTCATAATCGAGCGAGCAGGCAAGCTCGGGCGTTCCACTTTGAGTGTACCAAAGCATGAACTGAGAGAGATCGCGGCCCGTGGCGTCGGCCATGGCCGCGACAAAGTCCTCGACCGTCACCGCTTCGCCGTCATGGCGCTCGAAATAGAGATCGAGCCCTTTGCGAAAGCCGTCGCGGCCGAGCAAGGT
>CAZFYL010000073.1:4056-11869 GCA_964523345.1 uncultured Methyloceanibacter sp. | reverse complement strand
AGAATGGCGAGCGTCACCTCCGCGTTGAACAGATAATCGGGGTCGATGTCGGGCACATGCTCGTCGGCCTGGGAATATGCGGGGACTTCGAGATCGGTATCGATGCCGAAGACCTGGCGCACGGAAACCGACATATCGGGCAAGCCGGGGCTATTGGCAGTTTCGAGTGTCATGATCGGTGAAAGCCTATGGGTCGCATTGTTAGGGGCCTGTCGTAGTCAGGCCCTGGTATCGGAAAGCGGGCGCCCAGCGACATTACGCAAGCCCTGCCTGTCTCAGATAGTTATAGGCTTGGATCACTTCGCGCAACTTGTCCTCGCAGGCGCGATCGCCCTTGTTGTGGTCAGGGTGAAGCCGCTTAACCAGTTCCTTGAAGCGCGCCTTGATGTCGGCCTTGGTGGCGGTGTCCTCGAGGTTGAGCTGGCGCAGGCATTTTCGCTCGGCGCGCTTGAGCTCACGCACCGGCCCGCTGGTTGCCTCATCGCTGTCGGGGAAAAGCCCGAACGGATCGTAGGCCGTGAACTGATGGGCAAAACCGCCTTTGCGGGGCCCGGGCCGTGCTCCGCGATTGCGCGACGAGGAATTGACACCGAGCGACCAAGTCGGGCGATGACCGATAATGTCGTCCTTTTGATATTTGACCACCACCTCGTCGGGCAGGCCGACAAAGTAATTGTAGGATTTGTTGTATTCGCGCACGTGCTCGAGGCAAAAGCGGTGATACTGCCCCTCCATCCCGCGTCCCTTGGGTGCGGGATAGAGGCCTGGCTCCTTGCAGCCGGACCGCTCGCAAGCGGGTAAGGAGTCGCGCAACAGACGATTGGCGTCCGGCTTGACGCGCAGGCGGTCGAAGAATTTCGAGTCGAGTTTCATGGAATCTGCATTATGAGAAGCGAACGTGGCAACAACAAGCATGGCTCAGTCCGTGCAAAGGGGCTAATCTGAAAGGTTATCGTTGGCTGAAACGACCATGTCGGTAGAACGCGCTATCAGGAACAAGTTGACGGCGGCTTTCGCGCCACAGGCGCTTGAGATCGTCAACGACTCTCATCGCCATGCCGGACATACGAGCTCGCCCGGAACCGGCGAGAGTCACTTCACCGTCAAAGTGGTGTCTGCGGCCTTCAGCGGCAAGTCGCGGCTAGAACGCCATCGTATGATCAACGCGGTTCTGGCCGAAGAATTAAAGGGCGCGGTCCATGCGCTCGCCATCGAGGCACACGCGCCGGAGGAGCGCGCGACGCTCCCGTGACTGTTTGCCTGAATCTTCAGCCGCTCGCCTAAAAACCGTCACCCGCACTCGCGTACGAGAAAGTCGGTCAGAAGCGACATGTCTACGTCGCGTTCGACGAAGGCTTGACCGATGCCACGGACCAGAACGAGCGCAAGCTTGCCGCCTTGCACCTTCTTGTCCTGGGCCATCAGGCGCAACAGCACATCCGGTGTGGGCGGTGGCCCGGGAATGGAAGCGATCGCGGTCGGAAGCCCGACGGCGTTGAAATGCTGCGCCACGCGGGCCGCATCGTCGGCAGGGCAAAGCCCCCGCTCGACCGAATAGGTGAAGGCGAGACGCATGCCGATGGCAATTGCCTCGCCATGCAGAAGCCGATCGGAGTAGCCGGCGTAAGCTTCAAGCGCGTGGCCGAACGTATGGCCAAGATTAAGGAGCGCGCGCCGTCCGCTCTCCTCGCGCTCATCCTCGGCCACGACCGAAGCTTTGGCGCGGGCGCTGGTTTCCACCGCCTGCCTGCGAGCGCTGCCAGCATTGGAAAAAATCTCGCCCCAGTCCTGCTGGAGCCAGGCGAAGAAGGGCGCATCGCCGATCAGCCCGTATTTCACCACCTCGGCATAGCCCGCACGGAACTCTCGCGCGTCGAGAGTTTCGAGCACGGAAACATCGGCCAGCACGAGGCTCGGCTGATGGAACGTCCCGATCAGGTTCTTGCCCTGAGGCGTATCGATCCCGGTCTTGCCGCCGATGGCGGAATCGACCTGTGCGAGCAGCGTGGTCGGCATCTGCACCACGCGTACGCCCCGCCGCAGGATGCTGGCGGCGAAGCCTGCGAGGTCGCCCACCACGCCGCCGCCGAATGCGACAATGCAGTCGCCGCGCTCGACGCCAAGCTCAAGCAGGCGCTCGCACAGGATGGCGAGCACGGGAAAGCTCTTGCTCGCTTCGCCGGGCGTGACCACGGCCTCGCCAAGAAACAGGCCATGTTCGGCCAGGCTTGCCTTCAAAGGCGCAAGATGGAGCGCGGCGACATTTTCATCGCTGACCACGGCGCAGCGGGCGCCCGGAAGAGCGGTCGCAATCCATTGCCCGCCGGACGCCAACAGGCGCTCGCCAATGATGACGGGGTAGGAGCGGGCGCCGAGCGATACGTCGAACGCCGTCTCGCGCCGCGCCAATGTTGCTGCGCCGTTTTCCATCACTGCGCCCTCTTACGGCGCCGAACCGGCCTGGCCGGATAGCGCAGCTTGGCGGCCAGGCCGTCTATGACCTTCCCCACCATGGACTCGTGAGGCACATCGCGGCTTTCCACGATGACATCGGCCTTGGCATAGACAGGATAGCGCACGTCCATAAGTTTCTTCATCACCGTTCCTGGGTCGCCCCCGGCAAGTAATGGCCGGTTATCGCGCCGCCCGACCCGCTTAAGCAGCACCTTGAGATCCGCCTTGAGCCAGACCGAAACGCCGCGCGCTTTGATATCGGCCCTGGTCCCGGCATCCATATACGCACCGCCGCCGGTAGCAAGAACCTGCGGTCCGCTCTTAAGCAGCCGGGCGATCACCTTGCGCTCGCCCTGGCGGAAATAGTCTTCACCGTACTCAGCGAAGATTTCGCTGATCGTTTCCCCGGCGGCGGCCTCGATCTCGCTGTCGGCATCGACGAACGGAAGGTCGAGACGGCTCGCAAGCCGCCGGCCCACGGCCGTCTTGCCGGCGCCCATCAGCCCGATCAGCACGATGCAGCGCGCCCCGAGCGCTTCGCGAATCCAGGCGACGCGCTCCTGCCGATCGTCCTTTTTGTTTTCGGTCAGTCCTAGGCTCATGGAATGGTCAAAAGTAAGGGGGATCGCCGCAGTTTGCGCCCACGGCTCGGAATTTCCCATGCTGACAGCGCTGTGTCGAATCGTCCATGATAGCCGCGAGGATAAGGCACCGGGCGTTTTTTGAGTCATAATGAGGCCCCGTTCGCGGCGAATACATTGTTAGGATCACGAGCGCCTCGATGCCGACACTGTTCCGTTTCCTCATGATTTTAGGGATGATCGCCGGTGTCATCGCCGGAAGCCTCTATGCGCTCGCTGAATTCTTCCAGCCGGAGCCCAAGGAAATCTCCAAGGTGCTGCGCAACGTCAAAGGCCGGCTCGCCGATACCACAGCCTCGACGCCAAGCGTCGAGACTGACAACGTTCCCGCCGGGCCCGCTGCCTCGGGACACCGGGCGCAATAGGCCTCCGGAGCGCCCTTGCTTCGCTAATGCCGTTTGGCAGCTTTCAGCGTTCATGCTTTGCGCAGGAAGGCTTGACCCTTGAGCGCGACGCGATCCCGCAAGAAGGACTCCTCAGAGCTTGCGCTCTTCCTCGATATGCTCACGGCGGAGAAGGGCGTGGCAGCCCACACCCTCGAAGCCTATACGCGCGACCTCGCCGACTTTCTGGCCTTCCTCGCCGCCAAGAAAAAGACCGCAAGAACCGCCACGGCGGACCATATCCGCGTCTATCTTGCCGGTCTTGCGCGGAAGGGTCTCGCGCCAACCTCTCGGGCGCGAAAACTCTCTGCCATACGCCAGTTCTTCCGTTTTCTCCTCGGCGAAGGTTTGCGTAAAGACGACCCTTGCGCGGCCATCGACAGTCCAAAGCTCGGGCGGCCTTTGCCGAAGATTCTCTCTCTCGCCGAAGTGGAGACCCTGCTCGAAACCGCCAAGGACGCAAGCAAGACCGCCGCCGAAGGTCCGGCGCGGCGCCGAGCGCTCAGACTTTATGCTGCGCTCGAGACGCTTTACGCCACGGGCTTACGCGTCTCCGAGCTGATCTCGCTGCCGCGCAGCGTGCTGACCGCCGATGACAGGGTGCTCACCATCAAGGGCAAAGGCGGGCGCGAGCGGCTCGTCCCGTTGAACGAGACCGCGCAAGTCGCGCTGCGTGCCCACCTTGCCGCGTTGCAGACCGGCGAAGAGGAGGGGAGAGGCGCCTCACGCTGGCTTTTCCCCTCAAGCGGCGGCCAGCACCTGACCCGCCAGCGCTTCGGCCAGGAACTCAAGGCGCTTGCCCTTGCTGCCGCGATCGAACCGGCCAGGATCTCGCCCCATGTGCTCCGTCACGCTTTTGCCAGCCATCTTCTTGAGCGTGGTGCCGATTTACGGACGGTGCAGCAGCTTCTGGGCCATGCCGATATCTCCACCACGCAAATCTATACCCATGTCATCGAGGAGCGGTTGCGGCGCCTGGTCGAGCAGCATCATCCCTTGGCTCAGGTTCATTTAACCAAACGGAGCTAAACTGGGGCTCAAGGACCCTGGTTGACAGCGCCCCGCCACAACGCCACTTACAACCCATTCCATTGCCTTATTCCTTGTCTTAAGACATTCCCGACAAGCCGTTGAAAGGCCTCGCCGAGCCGGATGCGCACCTATCTCGATTTCGAAAAGCCGATCGCCGAACTGGAGAGCAAGGTTGCCGAGCTGAAAGCGCTCGTTGACGAGGAACACTCCGTCTCCATCGAGGAGGAGCTTGCCAAGCTCGAGCGGAAGGCGCGGGAGGCTTTGGAAGAGACCTATTCCGGTCTCACGCCTTGGCAAAAGACCCAAGTCGCCCGTCACCCCGAGCGCCCGCATTTCCGCCATTACGTCGACGTGCTCATCCAGGATTTCACCCCGCTCGCGGGCGACCGCCATTTCGCCGAGGATCAAGCGATTGTCGGAGGCATCGGCCGCCTTGCCGGCCGTTCGGTCATGCTTCTTGGGCACGAGAAGGGCTCCGACACCGAAGGCCGCATCAAGCACAATTTCGGCATGGCGCGTCCCGAAGGCTATCGCAAAGCGGTGCGGCTCATGGAAATGGCCGACCGCTTCCAGCTTCCGGTGGTCAGCTTGGTCGATACCGCCGGGGCCTATCCCGGCATCGGCGCCGAGGAGCGCGGCCAAGCCGAGGCGATTGCGCGTTCGACCGATTGCTGCATGGGGCTCGGCGTGCCGATCGTCTCGGTCATTATCGGCGAGGGGGGCTCAGGGGGCGCGGTCGCGATCGCCACTGCCAACCGGGTCTACATGCTCGAACATGCCATCTACACGGTCGCCTCGCCGGAAGCTGCCGCCTCCATTCTGTGGCGGGACTCCACGCGCGCTGTGGACGCCGCGACCAACATGAAGATCACCGCTCAGGACTTGCTTGAGCTCGGCATCATCGATGGAATTATCAACGAGCCGATCGGCGGGGCGCATCGGGATGGCACCGAGGTCATGCGCGCCGCCGGCGAGACCATCCTTAAGGCGCTTGCCGACTATGAGGGCCTGACCGCGGCGGAAATTCGCGAGGAAAGACGGGAAAAATTCCTGTCGATGGGGCGGCAGGGCTGAGGCCCCACCCCAAAAACCGCCATTTTTTTGGTCCACCACCAGGGCGAGCAGGCATATAATTGCCGCCAAATCGGGGGGAGCCGGAGGGCCCAGCGCCGCAAGAAGCGCTAACTTCGATTTAACCTCCTACCGCCGATCTTGTCCGAGGTGCGCAAGGGGCACGCGCGTATGCTTGGTTCAGGTTTCTTGAAGGCCATGAGTAAGGCCATCGCGCTCACGCTGGCGGCCGCGCTGCTCGGCTGCGGACAATTCTCGCCGCCCTATTTGAAGCCGCTTACGCCACAGACCCGCGCGCGCCTTGCGGAGAAGGGCATGACCGAGCAAGCGCCCGTTCTCATCCGTATCTTTAAGGCCGAGTCCGAGCTTGAAGTCTGGAAGGCCAAGGACAATGGCCGCTTCTACCACTTCAAGACCTATCCGATCTGCAGCTATTCCGGCAAACTCGGTCCCAAGCTTAAGCAAGGCGACCAGCAAGCACCGGAAGGATTCTATTCCGTTTCGCTGAATAGTATGAACCCGAGGAGCAAGTACCACCTCTCTTTCGATGTGGGCTTCCCCAACAGCTACGATCGCGCTTATGGCCGCACCGGAGCGAACATCATGGTGCATGGCGACTGCACGTCGTCCGGCTGCTACGCCATGACCGACGCCGTGGTCGAAGAGATCTTCGCGCTCACGCGCGAGGCGCTGCAAAACGGACAGTCGGAAATCCAAATCCAAGCCTTTCCGTTCCGCATGACCAAGGCCAACTTGGAAGCGCATAAAGACGACGATTGGTACGAATTCTGGAAAAACTTGAAGGAAGGCTACGACTACTTCGAGATTAGCCACCTGCCGCCCAAGGTCGCCGTGTGCGAGAAGCGCTATCTGATCAACGCATCCTTCAAAGGGAGGCCTCGTCCGGCAGGGAAGTGCCCGGCCTATACGAAACTGCCGATCTCGAAGCCACCGGCTCTGCAGGAGGCCTCGGCCAAGCCCGCGAAGAAAAGCCAATCGGTTTCTCTCGAAAAGCCGCTCGGGAGCGTGCTTGGCCTGACCTTCGGACCCGCGAAGCCGAATTACAGTGCCTTCACGCTCGGACCGGCAACGCCTGGGCGCTAGCCGGTCAGAATTCCGACCAAGAGGACCTATATTCGGTCAGCCCTGAGTCTGGCTGCGAGCTTTTGTGACCGAGATGTGGCGAGCCCTCTTCATCATTCTCATTCTTGTCTTGGCCGGGGCCGCTTACTATGCGCTGAGCCCTGAGGGGCGCGAGCTTATCGACCGCGTAACCATCAATTGGACCCGTGCCGACCATCAAGCCCGTTTCCGGGCAGGCAGGATATTGCCCGGTACGCCCGATCTGGCCCGGCTGGACCGGCGGCTTGCCGCTCATGGCGTCGAGCTCGGTGTCCCCGTCTACATTCGTATTTTCAAGCTCGAATCCGAGCTTGAAGTCTGGGTCGAAAAGGATGGCCGCTTCGAGTTGTTCGCCACCTATCCCATCTGCCTGTGGTCGGGCCGGCTCGGTCCGAAATTCCGGGAAGGGGACCGGCAGTCGCCCGAAGGCTTTTACACGGTGTCATCCGAACAGCTCAATCCGAACAGCCGGTGGCACCGCTCTTTCAATCTCGGCTATCCCAATGCGTTCGACCAGGCCCATGGGCGCACCGGTTCGTTTCTTATGGTCCATGGCGGCTGCGCCTCGATCGGCTGCTTTGCCGTCACCGATCCTGCGGTCGATGAGATTTGGCGCCTGGTCACGGCCGCGCTCGAACGAGGCCAGGCGCGTTTTCCCGTCCATGCCTTCCCGTTTCGTATGACCGATAGGGCGGTGAGCGTGCGGCAGGGTAGCCGGTGGGAGAGTTTCTGGGCCGATTTGAAAAAGGGCTACGATCTGTTCGAGGCGAGCAAGGTTCCGCCCGTTGTCAGTGTGTGCAACGGCCGCTACGTGTTCGCGCCGGGAAGCCTCGACACCGTGAGTCAGCCGGTTGAGGAGCGCTGCACGCCTCAGGTCGCCGAGACCCCTTAAGGCATGATCGGCCAGAAATAGGCGATCAGCGGCGTCCCGACCGCGAGCGCGATCAGCGACAGGGGCAGGCCAAGCCGCGCGTAATCGCCGAAGCGGTAGCCGCCCGGGCCCATCACCAGCGTGTTGCATTGGTGGCCGATCGGCGTGAGGAATTCGCATGCCGTTCCGATGGCGACAGCCATCAGGAACGGATCGGAATTGTAGCCGAGCTGTTTGGC
>CAZFYL010000073.1:0-3956 GCA_964523345.1 uncultured Methyloceanibacter sp. | reverse complement strand
GACACGACACCTTTGCGGTCCTTGGGCAAAAGCCGCCAACCGAACATCAGGTAGATCACCCCGACGATGGCCAGGCCGGCACCGACCGGAGCGAAGTCGAACATGTAAAACGGCTCTCCCGTGATCTGCTCGCGCATCCTGGCGACGATGATGTTGGGGGAGGTGCCGATCAGGGTCACCATGCCGCCGAGCATGGCCCCGAACGACATCGGCATCAGCAGCGACGATGGCGAGGTTCCGGTGCGCCGAGCCAGCTGGAAGACGATCGGCATCAGCATGGCGAGCGCCCCGATATTCTTCACGAAGCCCGAGAGCAGCGTCACCGAGCCGACCAGAGCGCCCAACTGCCTTGTAATGGTGGTGAGATAGGGTCCGATCCGGCGCACCACGCGCTCGATCACGCCCGATCGCCCCACTGCGGCACTGACCACGAGCGCGCTCGCGACAATGATGACGATATCGTCGCCGAAACCGGTAAATGCCTTCTCGGGGGGTACGATGCCAACCCCGATCGCGACAAGCAGCGTGAGTGCCGCCACAACGTCGTAGCGGAATCGACCCCAGACGAACATGGCCATCATGCCGATGATGATGGCAAAGGCGAGCCCCTGGTCGAAGGTCATCTGAGTGCTCCGCAAGAGCGTGCGACCGGCAGACGAAATCGATTGAGCAAGTGCATGAAGCGCCGGTCCTTGTTCGGCTTATCCACCGAAGAAAGTCGAATTAGGCCCTCGCTGTTCCCCGGGCGGGGGCTGAAGACTGCGGATGTTTTAGAGAGGCCGGGGCGGCTTAGCTATAGGCGCCGTGGCAGTGCTTGTATTTCTTGCCCGAGCCGCACGGGCAGGCCGCGTTGCGGGCAATCTTGCCCCAAGTGGCGGGATCGGCCGGGTTGAGATCGGCCGCTTTTCGCGCACGCGCGGGCTTGACCGCCGCCTGTCCATTGCCGCCGGCATTGGCCGCCTCGAGCGCAAACTCGTCCTCACCGGTCATCGGATTGGCATGGTGCGCTTCCATCGGCGGCAACTCGGTGCTTTCCAGCGGCGGCACTTCATCCTGCTTCGCCAGCTCGACATGGGCGAGCTGGCCGGTCACCGCCTCGCGCAATCGCGCCAGCATGTGCTCAAACAAGGTAAAGCTCTCGCTTTTATATTCGTTCAGGGGATCGCGCTGGCCATAGCCGCGAAGGCCCACAACTTGGCGCAGATGTTCGAGCATGACGAGATGCTCGCGCCACAGATTGTCGAGCGTCTGGAGCAGCACGGCGCGCTCGATCTGACGCAAGATCTGCGGGCCGATATCGGCAGCCTTCTTGGCGGTCTTCTCGTCAGCCGCCTTCATCAGCCGTTCGTGCAGCTCGGCATCGCCGATCCCCTCTTCCGCCGCCCAATCGGCAATGGGAAGGTCGAGGTCGAAGATGTTCTTCATCGCCTCTTTCAGACCGTCAATGTCCCACTGGTCGGGATAGGATTTCTCGGGGATGTGGGTGGCGACCAGATCGTCGACGACCTGGTGACGCATGTCGTTGATCGTCTCGCTCAGGTCGGCGTCGCCTAAGAGCTCGCGGCGTTGCTCAAAAATCGCCTTGCGCTGATCGTTCATCACGTTGTCGAACTTGAGCAGATTCTTGCGGATGTCGAAGTTGCGGGCTTCGACCTTGGCTTGCGCCTTCTCCAGCGCCTTGTTGATCCAGGGATGGACGATGGCCTCGTCCTCTTTCAGCCCGAGCGCCTGGAGCATTCCGTCCATGCGCTGCGAGCCGAAAATGCGCATCAGATCGTCTTCAAGCGACAGGAAGAAGCGGGATCGGCCCGGGTCGCCTTGGCGTCCCGAACGGCCGCGCAGCTGGTTATCGATGCGGCGGCTCTCATGGCGCTCGGTCCCGACCACATACAGTCCGCCGGCATCGAGCGCTTCTTTCTTTCGCTTTGCGACCAGTTCCGCGATCTCGGCGCGCTTCTTGTCGATTGCTCCTTGCGTCGGCTCTTTGCCCTTTTCCTTTTCGGCGAAAAGCCAATCCTCGAGCAGCATGTCGGGGTTGCCGCCAAGCTGAATGTCCGTGCCGCGTCCGGCCATATTGGTGGCAATTGTTATCGCACCCGGCACGCCGGCCTGAGCGATGATATGCGCCTCATGCTCATGATAACGGGCATTCAGCACCTGATGGGGGACCTTGTCCTTCTTCAGCATGTCGGCGAGGATCTCGGACTTCTCGATCGAGACCGTGCCAACCAGCATGGGTTGGCCACGCTTTTGCGCGTCCTTAATCAGCGCGACGATGGCCCGGTACTTCTCTTGCGCGGTGCGGTAGACCTCGTCGTCCTCATCGGCACGGATCATGTCCATGTTGGTCGGCACTTCGACCACGTCGAGGCCGTAAGTCTCGATGAACTCATCGGCTTCGGTCGACGCCGTGCCGGTCATGCCGGCGAGCTTTTCGTAAAAGCGGAAATAATTCTGGAAAGTAATGTTAGCGAGGGTCTGGTTCTCGGGTTGAATCTCCACATGCTCCTTGGCCTCGAGCGCCTGGTGCAGGCCTTCCGAAAACCGACGCCCTTGCATCATGCGCCCGGTGAATTCGTCGATGAGGATGACGCCGTTATCCTTGACGATGTAATCACGGTCGCGCTGGAACAGCTTGTGCGCGCGGAGCGCCTGCTGCACGTGATGGACAAGGCTCACATTGTCGATGTCATAGAGTGAGTCGCCCTTGAGCAGTCCCGCCTCGCCGAGCATTTGCTCGACTTTCTCATTACCGGCCTCGGTCAGGGTCACGACGCGGGTTTTCTCGTCGATCTCGTAAGCGTCCTCCTCGAGCTTCGGAATGAAGGTGTCGATAGCATTGTAGAGATCCGAGCGGTCGTCGAGCGGGCCCGAAATAATGAGCGGGGTCCGCGCCTCGTCGATCAGGATCGAATCCACCTCGTCGACGATCGCGAACACATGGCCCCGTTGCACCATCTCGGTCGAGGCATATTTCATATTGTCGCGAAGATAGTCGAAGCCGAATTCGTTATTGGTTCCATAGGTGACATCGCAGGCGTATTCCTCGCGCCGCTGCTTGTCATTGAGGTCGTTCACAATGCAGCCGACGCTCAGCCCGAGAAACTTGTAGATGGCGCCCATCCAGGCCGCGTCGCGCTGGGCGAGATAGTCGTTGACGGTGACGACATGCACGCCGCGCCCGGTGAGCGCGTTGAGATAGACCGGCAGCGTCGCGACCAGCGTCTTACCCTCGCCGGTCTTCATCTCGGCGATGCGGCCTTCGTGCAGCACCATACCGCCGACCAGCTGCACGTCGAAATGGCGCTGGCCGAGCGTCCGCTTGGCCGCCTCTCGGACCGTGGCAAAGGCTTCGGGGATCAAATCATCGAGAGGCGTGCCGTCGCGCACGCGGGCACGGAACTCTTCGGTCCGGGCACGCAACGCCTCGTCGGACAGCGCGGCCGTCTCGTCCTCGAGCGCGTTGACCTTGTCGACGACGGGGCCGTATTTCTTGAGTTTCCGCTCGTTGGATGAGCCGAAGACCTTGCTGGCAAAGGTGCCAAAGGACAGCATGAGTGGTTAAGCCTCTAAAGCGCGGGCGGTTTCCGTGGCCGAGCCCCACCAAAGCCTTGCTATAGCGCGCAAAATGCCGGGGAGCTAACGTTGGTGAGACATAAGAGGGCCGCCAACCCTTGTCAACGCGGCCACTTGGCCCGCTTGTCTGGGCAGACCATCCACCCTCAAGCCTCCAGCCGCGACATAATTGATGACACTCCATTGATGACACTCCGGCGGCCGAGATTGGACGTCCGTTCTTTACCCTCCGGCGCAACCCGTCCGCATCCGCCCACGTTATGGAATGGTCGAAGATGCCGGGCGACTGCGCATTGCCGCCACTGAGGCCCCCTTGGCAACCTTGCGCCTCAGGTCTAAAACCGGCCGGGGGAACGAACCCAACCCGCTCGCCGGCGGAG
>CAZFYL010000072.1:0-12238 GCA_964523345.1 uncultured Methyloceanibacter sp. | reverse complement strand
AGAAAGCCACGAACAGGACGATGCTGCCGGTTCTGCCGGTCCAGGGCACGGCGGCGTAAAGCGCCATGCCGAGCAAGAAAAAGACCATGTAGGTGTTGCGCCGGCCGATATAGTCGGAGGTCGAGGCCCAAAAGAAGCGGCCGACCATGTTGAAGATGCTGAGCAGCCCGACAAAGCCAGACGCCGCGATGGCGGTGATGCGGCCGGGGAACATCTCCTGGCTCATGGCCGAAGCCTGTCCGAGCACGCCGATGCCGGCGGTGACGTTCAGGCAGAGTACGGCCCACAAGAGATAGAACTGCACGGTCTTGAGGGCTTGGTCGACATGCACCTCCTTGTCGGTGATAAGCTTTTTCGGCTTTGCCGGCGCCACATAGCCTGCAGGCGCCCAACCCGGCGCCGGCACCCGCACGATCACACCGCCCATCATCATGAAGAACATGTAGATGAGGCCGAGCACGATGAAGGTTTCGGCGACGCCGACGTGGGTCGGAGTGCGGAACAGTTGCATCAACCACACCGAGAGCGGCGAAGCGATCAGCGCACCGCCGCCGAAGCCCATGATAGCCATGCCGGTCGCCATGCCGGGCCGGTCGGGGAACCACGTAATCAGCGTCTTGACCGGCGAGATATAGCCGATCCCGAGGCCGCAGCCGCCGAGCACGCCATAGCCGAGATAGATAAGCCAGAGCTGGTGCAGGTACACGCCGACCGCCGCTACGAGGAAGCCCCCACCGAAGCACAGCGCCGCGGTGAACATGGCCTTACGCGGGCCGACGCGATCGAGCCAGGTTCCGGTGAAGGCCGCAGAAAGGCCGAGGAAGACGATGGCGATCGAGAAAATCCAGCCGAGCTCGGTCAGCTTCCAATCGCCCGGCGCGGATTCGGTGATGCCGATCAGCTTGGTCATCGGCAGGTTGAACACGCTATAGGCGTACACCTGCCCGATACAGAGATGGACGCAGAGCGCCGCGGGCGGGACCAGCCAGCGGCTAAAGCCGGGTTTGGCGACCGTGTGCTCGCGATCGAGCCAGCTTAGGATGCCCCCAGAGTTCGCCTGCGCAAGGCTCGCCATCACAGAGTCCCCCCCTCAGCTTCTATTTTGGCAACAGTTTGAACGGGCTTAGCCCCGACCGCAAGGCCCTATAGTGTGACATTTCCGCGGGGCACGGCGGCCGCCGGCTGCTCACTTCGAAGAGGTTTTTTGCGGCAGGCGAAGGGCCGGGCGCGATCTGGACAAGAGCGGGCACGGCTGAAATGCTGCCGCCGACTTTCTTTCTGCGAGGGGAGCCGAAAACTTGCCACTGCCGAGAACGCTGGTCGAAGGGCATTTTCACTTTCGCCACGAAGGGTATGCCAAGAATCGCGGACGCTATCTTCAGCTCGCCGAACTCGGTCAGTCGCCGACGGCGATGGTGATTGCCTGCTGCGACTCGCGCGTCGATGTTTCCGCTATCTTCGACGCCGAACCGGGCGCGCTGTTCATCATGCGCAATGTCGCCAACTTGGTGCCGCCTTACGAACCTGAAGGCGAATATCACGGCACCAGCGCGGCGGTGGAATACGCCGCCACTGCGCTCAAGGTCCCGCACATCATCGTTCTCGGCCATTCGAATTGCGGCGGCGTCAACGCACATCGCCGCGGTGTGCGCGAGCAAGTTCCTAAACATGGCTTCATCGGTCGCTGGCTCACGCTGCTCGACGGTCTTAAGCCGGTCGACAACGACATTCTCGTTTATGGCGACGAGATGGCATTTGAGCTTGCGACCGTGCGCGTGTCGCTGGCCAATCTCCACACCTTCCCGTTCATCAAGGAGCGCATGCAACAGGGACTGCTCGCGTGCCACGGTCTTCATTTCGATCTTCGCACCGGCGGGCTGCTGAGCCTCGATCAGGAAACGGGACAGTTCGCCCCCCTGGAAGAAGACCAATGATGGTGGAACGCTCCCGCAAACTCGCGGCAAGTTAAGCGGCGTGATCGAGCAGGTTGCGGTTGACGATCGTTTCGGCGATTTGCACCGTGTTTAGAGCGGCGCCTTTGCGCAGATTGTCGGACACCACCCAGAAGGACAGGCCGTTGTCGAGCGTCTGGTCCTCGCGGATGCGGCTGACGAAGGTCGCATAGTCGCCGACGCATTCGACCGGGGTAATGTAACCGCCGGGCTCGCGCTTATCGACCACGATCACGCCCGGCGCCTCGCGCAAGACATCGCCCGCTTCCGCCGCCGTGATCGGCTTCTCGAACTCGACATTGACCGCCTCCGAGTGGCCGACAAAGACCGGCACGCGCACGCAGGTCGCGGTGACCTTGATCTTGGGATCAAGGATCTTCTTGGTCTCGGCCGCCATCTTCCACTCTTCCTTGGTCGAGCCGTCATCGAGAAAGACATCGATGTGAGGAATGACGTTGAAGGCAATCTGCTTGGTGAAGGCCTTGGGCTCAAACTCCTCGGTGGAGAAAATACCCTTGGTCTGATCCCACAGCTCGTCCATCGCTTCTTTGCCCGCGCCGGACACTGACTGATAGGTCGCCACCACCACCCGCTTGATCTTGGCTAGGTCGTGCAGAGGCTTGAGCGCCACGACCAGCTGGGCGGTCGAGCAATTCGGATTGGCGATAATATTCTTCTTGGTGAAGCCGGTGACGGCGTCGGCATTGACCTCGGGCACGATCAGAGGCACGTCGGGGTCGTAACGCCAGCACGACGAGTTATCGATCACCACACAACCGGCCTCGGCGATTCTCGGTGCCCACTCCTTCGAAACGCCGGACCCCGCCGACATCAGAGCGAAGTCGACGCCGCGAAAGTCGAACTGCTCGAGGTCCTGGCATTTGAGGCGCTCATCGCCGAACGAGACCTCGACGCCCATGGACCGCCGCGAGGCAAGCGCGTACACCTCGTCCGCCGGGAACTCGCGCTCGGCGAGGATGTTGAGCATCTCGTGCCCGACATTTCCTGTGGCGCCGATCACGGCGACTTTGTAACCCATATGTTCCGGCGCTCCTTCGTTCACACCTAAGTCTGATTTTGCGGCCGATTTACGAGGAATGGCCCCAAGTTGTAAAGCTTTGCCGATGGAACCGCGCGAACCTCCTTATTCTCCCGCCGATCGGCCGATCGCCGCCGCGATTGCACGCGCCGTGCTTGCGCTCGCTCTTACCGTCGCGCTCGCGGCTTGCGATTCCGCCGCGCTGACCGAGGCGGAAACCGAAGGCCCCAACCCGGAGATTCCTCCCCCACCAAGCGGGGCGGTCCTGCCGACCATCAATATCGCACGTGCCATCGGCTGGCCCAAAGGCACTACACCGATTCCGGCCGAAGGCCTGGAGGTCAATGCCTTCGCCGCCGGCCTCGATCATCCCCGCTGGCTCCTTGTCCTGCCGAATGGCGATGTTCTGGTTGCCGAGAGCAATGGCCCCGAGGAAGCGGGCTTCACCGGCTTCAAGGGATGGTTGGCCGACCGGGTCATGGGCCTCGCCGGTGCCGGCGTGCCTAGTCCAAATCGCATCGTTCTGTTGCGGGACAGCGACGGCGACGGCGTCGCCGAGACGCGGCACGTGTTTCTCGAAGGCCTCACCTCGCCGTTCGGCATGGCGCTGATCGGCGACAAGCTTTATGTCGCCGACACGGACGCGCTGCTTCGGTTCGATTACCAAGAGGGCGCGACCAAGATCGACCAAGCGCCAACCAAGATTGCCGATCTCCCTGCCGCTCTGCCCAACCTGCACTGGACCAAGAGCCTGACCGCAAGCCCCGACGGCTCGCGGCTTTATGTCGGCGTCGGCGCAAACAGCAATGCCGGCGAAGGCGGTCTCGCGGCGGAAAAGGACCGGGCGCAAATCCTCGAGATCGATCCCGACACAGGGCAGTCGCGCGGTTTCGCTACCGGACTGCGGAACCCGGTCGGAATGGAATTCGCGCCGCACAGCGATGTGCTGTGGGCGGTGGTGAATGAGCGCGACGAGCTCGGCTCGGATCTCGTTCCCGACTATCTGACCTCGGTGAAGGAAGGCGGCTTTTACGGCTGGCCTTACAGCTATTGGGGCCAGCATCTCGATCCGAGGGTGAAGCCGCAAGACCCGGACATGGTAGCGAAGGCGATCATGCCCGACTATTCGCTCGGCAACCATATGGCGCCGATCGGACTTGCGTTTTCTCAAGGCACGGCGTTGCCGCAAGGATTCCAAAGCGGCGCGTTCGTCGGCGAGCACGGGTCGTGGAACCGCATCCCCTTGAGCGGCTACAAGGTGGTGTTCGTGCCGTTCGCCGATGGGAGGCCTTCAGGCCTCCCGGTCGATGTGCTGACGGGCTTTGTCAACGCTCAGCGCGAGGCGCATGGGCGCCCGGCGGGCGTCGCCATCGATCGTTCCGGCGCGCTTCTGGTCGCCGACGATGTCGGCAATGTCGTGTGGCGCGTGACGGGCGCCACGGATAGCGCCACGCCCCAGTGACGATCTAGCTGCGCCGGCTGTCCAAGGCGAGGGCGCCGGGGCCCGAGCCTGCGAGAACGAGAAAACCACCCGCGATGGTGATGGTTTTCATGAAGTTGATCATCTGGCTCGGATCGCTCGGATTATGGAAAAACCATGCCGCAAGCACGCAAAAGCCGGCAAGCGCAAGGGCTGCCCAGCGCGTGAAAAGTCCGAACAAGACAAGAAGGCCGCCGCCGAGCTCGGTCAGGATCACCAGCGGCAGAAGCTCGCCGGGCACGCCGGCCTTGGCCATGTACTCTGCGGTTCCGGCATAGCTGAAAATCTTGTGCCAGCCGGCCTGGATAAAAATGGCCGACAGAATCACGCGGCCAATCAGGATGAGAAAGGGCCCTGCTCGTTCCATCACGCTCCCCCCATGTGATTTGCAAATTCTTCGAGCAGTCTAACGTTGGAACGCACTCAAGGGAAATCTCTAATCCGGACTGGCCGAGTGCCGCCGACCGCCTCAAGGCAGTTGGGCTTTGCGGTAGCCGCTCGCCTCGACCTTCAGCTCCGCGCATTTCTTGGTGGTGAACTCATTGACCATGCGCACCACCTCGGGGCCGAGCACGTTGGTGTGGTTGTCGAAACCGGTCCCGGCATAGATCAGGGGATAGATGAAAGTCGGCGCCTCGGCTTTGCCCCAGTTGATGCTGGCGTCAATGGCCTTGCCGTTTTCGAATTTTACCTTGGGCGCGAGCGTCACCTCGATAGCGTAAGGCTTGCCGCCGTCCTTCTGCGCGAGCGTGCAGCGCACTTTCTGTGTCGGCATGTCGATCTCATGGGACTGTTTGCTCATCGCCAGCGCGAGCGCCTTGCGCTCAAGTTCGAGTCTCGATTGGCACACCGCCTTGCCCCACGGCCAGTCGACCTTGCCGCCGAGCATCTTGACGATGTCCTCCTCGCGCCAGGTCTTGATGATGTCGCACGATACGTTCTCGCCGGCGGGATCGCGGGTGGCGATGATGTCGCAAATCTCCGCCTTGCAGGCCTTGCGCGCCTCCTTCTCGGCGCGCTCCTCAGGGGTCAGCACCCGCTTGGTCTCAACCTCGCCGGCAGAGGAGGGGGATGACGGCTCGGCCGTCTCGCTAACGCTTCCGGCCGTATCATCTTCGGCGGCACTTGCGACCGCGCCGAAGACAACAAGAACCGCGGCGGCAGTGACTTTGCTCAGTGCAGGTTTCATCGTTCATCAGGTTACCGGCGCACTGCGCCCACAATATGATCCCCCGCCGAACGTGAAATTCAACGCACCTTTCGGCAGGAGACCGCTAGCCGGCGCGATCGAGCGCGGCGACGATGGCCTCGCCCATCTCGCTTGTGCCTATGGTACGGCATCCCTCTTGCGCGATATCGGCGGTGCGCAAGCCCTGGTCGAGCACCTGCGCGATCGCGCCGTCGATGCGGCCGGCGACCGTCCCAAGAGAAAAAGAATAGCGCAGGCACATGGCGAGACTGGCAATGGTGGCGATGGGGTTGGCCAGATTCTTTCCGGCAATGTCAGGCGCCGAGCCGTGCACCGGCTCGTACAGCGCGCGGCGATGGCCGTTCTCGTCGGCAGCACCGAGCGAAGCCGACGGCAACATGCCGAGCGAGCCGGTGAGCATGGCGGCCTCGTCCGACAGAATGTCACCGAACAGATTGTCGGTGACGATGATGTCGAACTGCTTCGGCGCGCGCACGAGCTGCATGGCGCAGTTGTCGGCGAGAATATGGTGGAGCGTGACGTCGCTGTAGCGCTCCTTATGGACTCTGCTGACGACCTCGTTCCACAGCACGCCGGTTTTCATCACGTTGCGCTTCTCGGCCGAGTGCACCAGCCGCTTGCGCTCGCGGGACAGATCGAAGGCGACCGCGGCGATGCGCTCGATCTCGCCGGTGTCGTAGACTTGGGTATCGACCGCGCGTTTCTGCCCGTTGCCGAGATCGGTGATGGTTTTCGGTTCGCCGAAATAGACGCCCCCGGTCAGCTCGCGCACAATCATGATGTCGAGCCCGTCGACGCGGTCGCGCTTGAGCGAAGAGGCGTCGGCCAGCGCCGGATAACAGATGGCTGGGCGGAGATTGGCGAACAGCTCGAGATCCTTGCGGAGCCGCAACAGTCCGGCCTCGGGACGCTGATCGTACGGCACGCCGTCCCATTGCGGTCCGCCCACCGCGCCGAGCATGACGGCGTCGGCGGCCATTGCGCGGTCCATGGTCGTGTCGGAAATGGCCTCGCCATGGGCGTCGTAAGCACACCCGCCGACGAGATCGGTCTCGGTCTCGATTGAGGCGAGGCCGCGCGCGTTGATCCAGGCCACCAAGCGTTCGACCTCGCCCATCACTTCTGGGCCGATGCCGTCGCCGGGAAGCAATAAGAGCTTATGGCTTGTCATCCCTCGTTCCTGTGCTAGGTCCTAGCGGCCTTGCCTAAAGGGAGCGCCAGATGCTGACAAGAGCGGTCTTTGCCCTAGTCCTTGTTCTCGGCCTGGCGGCGTCAGCCGCCGCCGAGGAGGTCACCGTGCTCGCGCTCGGACTTGCCGACCACGAGGTCGGCCAGGAGGAGCTTGAGGAAGGCACGGCACCGCCGGTGCCGCGGTTCAACAGCCCGGGAGTGGCCTATGTCTTGGCTGCGGACTTGAAGAAAGGCGACGTGGTGGAGATTACCCTCGTCAAGGACGGCAAGCCCTTGCTCCGCAATAGCGAGACCCTGGCTGAGGATAGAGAGCAGCATCTGCTGCAAGCGGGCAAGAGCGGCGTTCCTGCCGGCGGCTGGCCGGAGGGAAAGTATCAGGCCATCGTCAAGATGACGCGCGACGGCAAGACGCTTGTCGAAAAAGAATCTGCGCCGATCCCATTCGAGTAGGGGCTCATCAAGCCCAGGGGCGCTCGAGGCGGGATTTTTCCTCGTACGCGTCGATGGCTTCGGACTTCTCAAGGGTGAGCCCGATGTCGTCGAGGCCCTCCATCAGACAGCGCTTGCGGTGGGGATCGATGTCGAAGCGGATCACGCCGCCGTCGGGCCCTCTGATCTCCTGCGCCGGAAGGTCGATGGTCAGCGTGGCATTGGCGCCGCGCGACGCATCGTCGATGAGCTTGTCAATCTCCGACTGCGGCAGGACGATGGGGAGAATGCCGTTCTTGAAACAGTTGTTGTAAAAAATATCGGCGAAGGACGGCGCGATAATGCAACGAATGCCGAAATCGAGCAGCGCCCAGGGCGCGTGCTCGCGGGAGGACCCGCAGCCGAAATTCTCGCCGGTGATGAGGATCTTCGCCTCGGTCTGAGGGGCCCTATGCAAGACGAAATCGGGAACCGGATTGCCCTCTTCGTCGTAACGCAGTTCGGCAAACAGGCCCTTGCTCAGCCCGGTCCGCTTGATGGTCTTGAGAAACTGCTTGGGAATGATCATGTCGGTATCGACATTGATCATGGGCAGATGGGCGGCGATGCCCGTAAGCGTCAAGAATTTCTGCATGGGGTCCTCGTACGATGCGAACCTTATGTAGCGCTGGGCGGTTATGGTTTCCAGCTTTTCACGCTCGCGAACGCCGACTAAGGTCCCCCAGGCAAGGCGCAAAGTGAGGGTCGCAAATGGCAGGAACGATGATCTACGAGGCCCATCCGGCGATGTTCCGGGCCCATCCCTTCTGGTTCATTCTGTCGATCCTACTGATCGCCCTCTTCGGCCTCGGCATTCTCATCTTGCTCTACTGGTACATCAAGACGCGGGCCACGGCGCTGACCGTCACCAGCAACGACATCACCTATGAGCGGGGCATCTTGAGCAAGGACCGCACCTCGGTCTCGCTAAGGCATGTCCGCGCGGTGCATGTCACCCAAAGCTTCGTCAATCGCATGTTCAGCGTTGGAACCATCGAGATCTCCACCGCAGGCGACGAGCCCGAATTTACCATCGCCGACATGCCCGATCCGCATGTGATCAGGGAGGCGATCGCCAAGGCGCAGGAGATGAACGACGATCGCGACTGAGCGGCGAGGGGAGGAGGATCAGGCGATGACAAGCCCGGGCGACAGGCGCGAACGAAACGAGGCACTCCGTCTGCTCGTCGCGGCGACGGCGGGAATTTTGCTGCTGATCGTTATCGGTGGCGCGGGTCTCTATTACCTGGTCGGGCTCGGCGCGTCCGATCCGTTCTCCGAAGGGCTTGGGCTCAAGAACGCGGCGGTGGTTTCCTTCGGCGTCTCGCTGGTTGTCATTCTGATAATGGCAGTCGTTTCCGGCGGCGACGCCATCTTCGGCGAGCTGCCGTTTACCATCCTCGGCTTTTTGATTTTCTTCGTGGTCTTCTGGCTGATGATCGCCTGGATTTTCTGAGGCGGTCTTACCAGCGCTAATGCGGGGGCCCCAGAGTCTGCGCCCCCGTCACCGAGGCGGGGGCCTTCGCGCGCTGGCCCTCGCCGTCGATCAACTTGCGGTAATATTCGCGCATGATGTCGCAACGCTTGGGACCTGGCGCGTGCACCGAGTCCCCCTTCAGTTGCGAAATGAAGACGCAAATCTCCTCCATCCCTTGAGCGTCGAGCCAGCCCCATCTGACGCCGCGCCTGATGGCAAAAAGATCGGCCTTGCTCTCATCGGCGCCTTGGAACTGGTGCCCGCATTCATGCGAGTAGACATAGAGCTTCACTTGGGTCGAAAGCCCGCTGATCTTCTTGGTGTTGAGGATCAAAAAGCCCGGGAAAGCGCCGCCCCAACTGTCGAAATTCGGGTTGAGCACGGTTGGCCGCTTGCCGCAATTGACGCGCCTGCCGTCGATCTTGAGTTGGCCGTGAGCGATGACCTTGCCGTCGGGACCGACCTGCTTGAGATATTCCTCGAGGCTCGGCCCGGTGACGGTCGAGCCCTCATTGCCGGACCACTCCATGGCGTGGCCGCCGCGCGGACCGATGGCGCAAAGCGCAATCAGCATGGCGCCCCAAAGCGAAACCCTGAAACTCGCCCGTCCGTCCCGCATGATGAATCGCAGTCTAAAGCCCCGGGAACGCTCGCGCAATTGCATCAAATGCCTCAGCGATCGTCCCTGGCGGTAATGCCGCGCTTCTTGTCGAAACATTGCCTCAGCTCTTCGCAGCGCCGCTCGGGGTCCGAGTGCAGGGGGCCGTGTCCGGCAATATTGAACACAGCGCAAATATCGTCGAGACCCGTCCAGGTGAGCCAGCCTTCGCGCCGTGCCCGTCTCACCGCATAGCAGTCGGCGGACGTTTCGCTCGGCCCGTACAGGATGTGTCCGCATTCGTGATAGTAGATCAGCCACTGCACCGGCCGCGGCAGATCCTTAAGCGCCTGCATGTTCAGCATGATGACAGTGGAGGAGACGGCAAAGCCTTCGAAATCGCGAAGCAGTGTCGCGGTCTTGCCGCAAGACAGCCTGCGGCCGGCGATCACGAGCCGGCCGGGCGCCACGCGTTTGCCCTGCTCGAGCGCAATCGCGTCCGTCTTGAGCGGACTTGCAGGAGCAAGAAGTAGCAGGAGCACAAGCCCCGTCACGAGCCGGGCAGCCAATTGCATTATTATTCCCTCTGCTGCCTCGTCCCCCTGAGGTCCCGCAGTCTGCGAGGAGCCAGCGCCAGCGTCAACGCCAAATCGCGAAAACTCTAGCCCACGGCCTCGGCCTCGATCCGCTCCATATCTGCATCGGACAGGCCGAAATGATGACCGATCTCATGCACCAGCACGTGCGTGAGAATGGCGCCGAGCGTGTCTTCGTGGCCCGCCCAATAATCGAGAATCGGACGCCGGTAAAGGAACACCATATCGGGCATGGAACTCACATCGGTCACGCTCTTTTGCGGCAGGTCGGTCCCCGAATAGAGGCCAAGCAGATCGAACGGCGACTCTATTCCCAATGAATCGAGCACCTCGTCGTCCGCAAAATCCTCCACCCGGATCACAAGATCGCCGGTGAGATCGCGGAAGCGCGGCGGCAATCGCGCATAGATCGTATCGGCGATCGCCTGAAGCTCCGCAAGGTCCGGCGCCTGCACTGGGTTCCAGTCGATCATGGCTTCGCCCATCGCACCCGCTTTTCAAACTGAACGGCGCATGAATGTAGCGATCAGACCCGGTTCAGGCCACTCGTGCGACTTTTCGCGCCGAGGCCCGAACCGCGCTCCTCGCGGACCGGGCGGAGCAGAAGGGATATCGACATGATGAAGAACAGCTTGTTTGCCGCTCTCGGCCTTGTCGGCCTGGTCGCGGCGGGCGCCGCGGCCGTACCGACCCCTGCCGCCGCAACAGGATGCGGGGCTTGGAACAATTGGTGCCGCCCGGCATGCGGACCATGGAACCGTTGGTGCGCCGCCTATTATCCCTATCCGGGCTACAGCTTCTATTTCGGTTATGGGCCGAAATATTGGGGCCACGACCGCCGCCGCTATGCCTACGGGCATCACGGCAAGCCCGGCAAATACGGCAAGTGGAACGGCGGCGGCCATCACGGCAAGCACCACTAATCGGCCTTTAGTTCGCGCGGGAGAGTGCCCTCCCTCTTTCCCGCGTAACCGGCACGTCATTCTCACGGAACCCCGCGTTCCCCCGCGCCCCGTTCCGGAGGATGGCGTGTCCGGCTTTTAGTGGAACTCGCGGATATCGACGAAGCGGCCGGCAATCGCCGCTGCCGCGGCCATTTGCGGCGACACCAGATGGGTGCGCCCGAGCCGCCCTTGGCGGCCTTCGAAATTGCGGTTCGAGGTCGAGGCGCAGCGCTCGCGCGGCGCCAATTGGTCCGGGTTCATGCCAAGACACATGGAGCAGCCGGGCTCCCGCCACTCGAAGCCTGAATTCTTGAAAATTGCGTCGAGACCCTCGGCCTCGGCTTGCGCCTTCACCAGGCCCGAGCCCGGCACGATCATAGCGCGGATGTTTTCGTGCACGTTGCGGCCCTCGACCACTTTCGCCACGGCGCGCAAATCCTCGATACGGCCATTGGTGCATGAGCCGATGAACACGCGATCCAGCGCAATATCGGTGATCTTCTCGCCGCCGGTGAGACCCATATAGTCGAGCGAACGCTCCGCCGCCCGCCGTTTGGTTTCGTCCTCGATCTCGGCCGGATTGGGAACGCGGCCCGTCACCGACACGACTTGCTCGGGGCTCGTGCCCCAGGTGACGAGCGGCGGAAGCTTCTCGGCGTGCAGGACGATCTCGCGGTCGAAGACCGCATCCTCGTCGGAATAGAGCCGCTCCCAATCGGCCTTGGCAAGCTCGAAGGCGCCGGCCTTGGGCGCACGCGGGCGGCCCTTGATGTAGTCGAAGGTCTTGGCGTCGGGCGCGATCAGGCCGGCGCGCGCGCCGCCTTCGATCGACATGTTGCAGATCGTCATGCGCCCTTCGATCGACAGCGCTTGAATTGCCTCGCCGCAATATTCGATGACATGGCCGGTGCCGCCGGCCGTGCCGATCTCGCCGATAATCGCCAGGATAATGTCCTTGGCGGTGACGCCCTCAGGCAGCGCGCCATCGACCCGCACCCGCATATTTTTCGCCTTATGCTGAATCAGCGTCTGCGTCGCGAGCACATGCTCGACCTCGCTGGTGCCGATGCCGTGGGCCAGCGCGCCGAAGGCGCCGTGAGTCGAGGTATGGCTGTCGCCGCAGACGATGACGGTGCCGGGCAGCGTGAATCCTTGCTCAGGCCCGACCACATGCACGATGCCCTGGCGGCGGTCGCGCTCATGGTAGTACTCGATGCCGAATTCGGCCGCGTTGCCGGCCAGCGTCTCGATCTGAAGCGCCGACTCCGGATCGTCGATGCCGA
>CAZFYL010000071.1:0-12489 GCA_964523345.1 uncultured Methyloceanibacter sp. | reverse complement strand
TATCGCGCTCATCGGCGGTGTCGCCGAGATATTCGGAGATCGCGTAAGGGCCGACGATCGGCCCGCGCTCATCGGTGATCAGGACCGGCAGCGTTCCCGCCGGGTTGAGCGCGAGGAACTCTTCACGCCACTCCCAGGGCCGTTCCTCGACGAGTTCGGCTTCGACGCCGCATTCGCTCAGGGCAAGCCGGATCGATCGGGAAAACGGGCAGAGCGGAGAGTGCAGGAGCGTCGCCATCGACCCGTGAGCGGTCAATCCTTACAAATGAATCGCGCAAAACTGAAGCCTCGTATAGAACCTGCACGCGCACGGAACAAGCGGGGGAACAGGGGAGCCTATGACGATTGAGCAGATCATCGTCCTTGCCGTGGTGCAGGGAGTCACCGAGTTCCTGCCAATTTCCTCCTCGGGGCATCTGATTCTGGTTCCCCAAATCATGCATTGGCAGGACCAGGGCTTCGTGGTCGATGTCATGACGCATATCGGCACGTTGTTCGCCATTCTCATCTATTTCTGGCGGGACGTGGCGCGCATCGTGAAGGGCGCGCTTGAATTGCTCAAGGGACGGGTTACGCCTGAGGGGCGTCTCGCCATTTACATCGTGCTGGCCACGATCCCGGCGGTCGCTTTCGGGCTGTTCTTGAAGACTGTCGGCTACACCGATCTTGAGCGCAATGTCGCGGTGGTGGCCTGGAATACGATCCTCTATGGCCTGTTGATGCTGGTCGCCGACATGGTCGGTTCGCAGGATCGCAACATGTCGAACATGACCCTTAGCAGCGCGTTGCTGATCGGGACCGCGCAGGCCTTGGCGCTCATTCCGGGCACGAGCCGCTCCGGTGTCACCATCACCGCCGGGCGCTTCCTCGGTTTCAACCGCCCCGACGCCGCGCGCTTCTCGTTCCTGCTCGGGATCCCCGCCATTGCCGGCGCCGGTGTGCTGACCGTCAGCGACGCCCTGTCGAGCGGCGAAACGATCACCATGGATGCGATTTATTGCGCGGGCCTTACCTTCGTCGCAGGCCTTGCGGCGATCGCTTTCCTCATGGCGCTGCTGAAGCGCGTGAGCCTGTTGCCGTTCGTGCTCTACCGCATGATTCTCGGCGGCTTTCTGCTGGTGCTGCTCTACAGCTGAGCGCTCAAGGCTGGGGGCGGTAGTCGGAGAACTGTCCGCGCGGACGGAAGCGTTCGAGATAGGTGGGAACCACGGCGGCGATCGCGACCGGCTCGATGCCGAGTCCTTCGAGATCGCGCCCGTTCCGCTTGGCGTCTTCGCTCACCACGTTATCGGTCTGAAGCAGCCGCACCTGATCGATGGTGAGGAGCGGATTCGGAAGGAGTTGCAGAAAAGCCGCCTGAAGCTTGGCAAGCCAGAACGGCAAGGGCACGAGCAGGCGTTTACGCATCGAATAGGTGAGGACGCGCTCCATCACCTGTTTAAGCGTCAGAACCTCGGGTCCGCCAAGCTCGTAAGGCGCACCCGCTTTTGCGCGTCCGCTAAGACCGGCGAGCAAGGCCTTGGCAACGTCGCCGACGAACACCGGCTCAAGCTTGGTCTTGCCTCCGCCGATCAGCGGCAGCACTGGCGACAGCCGCGCGAGCGCCGCGAAGCGGTTGAAGAAATCGTCTTCGGGCCCGAACACGACCGAAGGCCTAAGGATGACGGCCTCGGGAAACACGTCTCTGATGGCCGCCTCGCCGCGGGCCTTGCTCCTTGCGTAAGCCGATCGCGACTCGGCGTCTGCGCCGATCGCCGAGACATGGACCAGCGCCTGCGCGCCGGCTTCCCGTGCCGCTTCCGCCACGTGGGCCGCGCCCTCGTCTTGGACCGCATCGAATGTCTGCTTGCCGGTCGGAAACAGAATGCCGACCAGATTGACGACGGCATCGGCGCCTTGGGCTGCGGCAAGCAGAGACTCAGGGTAGCGCACATTGGCCTGCACGGGATTGATCTGGCCCACACCGCCAAGCGGCTGGAGATGGCCGGCAAGCTCGGGGCGCCTGACCGCAATGCGCATCCGCGCCCCGGTCTTGGCCAGAGCGCTCACCAGGTGGCGGCCGATAAAGCCCGAGCCGCCATAGATGGTCACGAGCGCCCGATTGTTGAGAGTGATGGCCACGGTCTTCCCCTCGCACCCGCTATCGTGATGCAGCAATACACGAGGGGACCGAACCCTGTGAAGCGCTCACCGCCAGGACGCGGGTTCGCTGATTGACTTTCCACACCCCCAATCGTACCTGAGGATGCCTTGAGCCCAGGTGGCGGAATTGGTAGACGCGCTAGCTTCAGGTGCTAGTGCCCGCAAGGGCGTGGAAGTTCGAGTCTTCTCCTGGGCACCATTGCCGCTTTGTTAAGCGCCTCGCGTCCATGATGCGGCCGCCAAGGAGCGCTTCAAGATTGAGCCAGTCCCCGACCGTCGAACTCTATCAGGGCGATTTGCCGCAAGGCCGCTTCGGCGGGCGGTCTGTTGCCATCGACACCGAAACGCTCGGCCTCAATCCCTTTCGCGACCGGCTCTGCCTGGTGCAGCTCTCCGAAGGCGACGGGCGCGCCGTACTCGTTCGGCCCGATGCCAGCTATACCGCGCCTGAACTTACGCGGCTTCTGGCCGACGAGAGCGTGCTCAAGATCTTCCATTTCGGCCGCTTCGACATGGCTGTGCTTAAGCATTATTTCGGCGTGATGCCGCGGCCGGTCTATTGCACCAAGGTGGCCTCGCGGCTTGCCCGGACCTTCACCGACCGGCACGGGCTCAAGGATTTGTGCAAGGAATTGCTCGGCATTGAGCTGTCCAAGCAGCAGCAATCCTCCGATTGGGGGGCGGCTGAGCTGAGCCAGGAGCAGCTCAACTATGCCGCGAGCGATGTGTTGCATCTGCACGCGCTTCGGGAGAAACTCGACGCCATGCTGAGACGCGAAGGGCGCGAAGACCTCGCCCGCGCCTGCTTCGAGTTCCTGCCGACGCGGGCCGAGCTCGATTTGAGAGGCTGGTCCGACATCGATCCCTTCGCCCACTAGCGGGCCGAAAGCGGGCGGCAGGGCCTCGAAACGCGCGGTCGCAATGTCATCAAAGTCCTGCGGCTAGCTGGTTCGGCGCCGGAGACCCGGTGCTTGAAGATTGGGCGGGAAAGAATGGCGGTTGAGACGAGTGTCGTTTCCGGCGGCCACGAATATCCGGTCCGCTCGGCCGAGGAGCGTCGGCGCGCCTTTCAAATCGCCGAGCGCCATTCGAAGCATGTGGCACTCCTGCGCAAGGTTCTCCCGTCCTTCGCCCTGCTTGTGCTCGCCACGTATTTCATTTCTTCCCGGTTGGCTATGGGGGTCAGTATCGGCGACATGACCGCAAGCGTCGGCGACATCCAAATCGCCGACGGCAACCTGCGGATGGTCAATCCGAAGTTTGAAGGCGCCGACAAAGACAACGGACGATACGTCATCGCCGCCGATTACGCCGACCAGGACGTCAAGAAGCCCAATCTCATCAAGTTGCACGCGATCAAGGCCGACATCGCCGGCAACGACGGCGGCTGGTCGCGGATGACGGCCGCGCGAGGACTGTTCGACAACAAGACCGGGCGGCTGGTGATGCGGGACGGGATCAACATCGCCACGAGTTCGGGCGTCTCCGGCGAGTTGGCACGGGCGACGTTCGACACCAAGAACCAGGTCTTGCGCTCGCAAAATCCGGTCTCGTTCGTGCTGCCGAACGGCACCGTCAGAGCCAACGCGCTCACCTATGACGCTGCCAAGAGCACACTGACGTTCCGCGGCAAGGTTGCCGTTCACATGGTCAAGCCGCCGAAGCAGCCGGACAGTGAGGCACCACCGACCTCAGAACAGGCGGCGCCGCAGGCGACGGAACCAGCCGGCGATGCGGCGGCGGGCACCGGCGCGCCCGAGGCAAGTATCCCGTGAGCCGCGCATCGCCACTTTCGCTTATTGCCGGACTTCACGTCATGGCGACTTTGGCGCTTGTTCTTTTTGCCGTCACGCTTGCGAAGGCGCAGACCATCACCAATACATTCGGGGGACTATCCGAAAGTTCTAACGAACCGATCGATATCGAGTCCGACAGGCTCGTGGTGCACGACAAGGAGAGATACGTGACCTTCACGGGCAACGTAAAAGCCGTGCAAGGCGACACGGTCCTGCGTGCCAGTGAGCTCAACGTGCATGTTGCTGACGACAAGGCTGCCTCAGGCGCCAAAACCCAAAGCGACCAAGGGCCTGTGGCAACAAAATCAACCGATGCCGACGACCGCAAGAAGAAGAACGACGGGAGCGACGGCCAAACTGAGTCCGGCAAGATGATCGGACTCTCCGACGATCCGATGGACGTCGAATCCGATGTCCTCACCGTGCACGACAAGGAGAAATACGCGACCTTCAAGGGCAATGTGAAAGCCGTGCAGGGCACTTCGACGCTCAGCGCCGGAGAACTGACGGTGAATTATGTCGGCGGCGACAAACTTGCTTCCGCTTCAGGGATGACCAAGGCGCTCTCGACAGAAGGCCAAGCGGGCGGCGGCAATGCTCAAATCAGCAAGATCGAGGCGAAAGGCGACGTTGTCATCACGAGCAAAAGGGATGACGGCAACAATGTGCTCAAGGGACATCGGCTGGTGATCGACCTTGCCAAGAATGAGGCCTGGGTTGAGAGTGCCGGCACGCCCGAGACCGGGAGCCGGGTTCACGCGTCGTTCGCTTCCGGCGAAGCCACGAGCACCGCTTCCGCCGATGCCAAGCCGGCTGAAACCGAGTCCCAAGTCAATTCCGCCGGTGCCGAGACGGGCGACTCCAAGCCGCAAGACATTACGCCCGGGAACGCAAGCATCGCAGCATCCGACGGCGCCACGCCAGGTGCCGAGGCGCGCACCGCCGGCAACGGCGCCGCCGAGAACAAGGGCAACAACGTCACCAAGATCGTGGCCAAGGGCAAAGTCGTCATCGATAGCGGCAAGGACCAGACCACGACCAGCGACTGGGCCCTCTACGACGTGCCGTCGCAGTTGGTCACTGTGGGGGGCAATGTGGTGTTAACCCAAGGCAAGAACGTGCTAAATGGGGACCGGCTTCTGATCGATCTAAAGACGGGTGAAAGCCGGTTTGAGCATAGCGGCGGTATCACCGCGGGAGGCCGGATCCGAGGCTTGTTCATGCCCAAGGGCGGTGGCAAAGCGAAGGATACCAAGCCGGCTGACGCCAAGGATGCGGTATCGCCGAAGAAGTCGGCTCCGGGCGGCAGCGAGGCCGAGGACGCGATAACTGTCGGCGAGCCCGATGACCTGCCATCGCTAGTCAAGCCGCAGTTCTGAAGGTATCCATAGTGTCATGTCAGCTCGGCGCTTCATGTGAGGAGCGAAAGGGGTAGTGGGCAGATTGCTGTCGTTTCCAGGAGGCCAGGCGGCCACGTCAAAGAAGGGCACTGCGCGCGCGCCGGTGGCGAGCCGCGCGCCGGCGCCGCGAGCGGACGCGGCAACGGGGCGTCTCAGTGTCCGCTCCGTGGTCAAGAGTTTCAGGAAGCGCACCGTCGTCCGCGGCGTCAGTCTCGATGTCAGCCGCGGCGAGGCAGTCGGGCTGCTTGGGCCGAACGGCGCCGGTAAGACCACCGTGTTCTATATGATCACGGGACTGATCCCCGCCGACGAGGGCACGATCACGATCGACGGCACGGACGTGACCAAGCTGCCGATGTACCGGCGGGCGCGGCTCGGCATTGGCTATTTGCCCCAGGAGACATCGATCTTCAGGGGGCTCACGGTGGAGCAGAATATTCTCGCGGTGCTCGAGACCGTTGAGCCCGATAAGCGCGAACGCATGCGCCAGCTTGACGCGCTGCTCGATGAGTTCCGGATTACCCGTCTCAGGACTTCGCCGGCCTTGCGTCTGTCGGGCGGCGAGCGGCGTCGCGTCGAGATCGCCCGCGCATTGGCCACGCGCCCGTCCTTCATGTTGCTTGACGAACCCTTCGCAGGCATCGACCCGATTGCCGTTAACGATATTCGTTCTCTCGTGCGTCACCTGACGAAACGGGGTATCGGTGTCCTCATCACCGATCACAATGTGCGCGAGACCCTCGACCTCGTCAGCCGCGCCTATATTATCCACGACGGCACGGTGCTGACCCACGGCACCGCGCAGGACATCATCAACAACGAGGATGTAAGGCGCGTCTATCTCGGCGATCAGTTCAAGATTTGATGCGTTCCTGCCCGCGTGGCGTTCGACAATGGTGATTGGCGCAAAGCTCGTACTCCGTCAGACCCACAGCCTGGTCATGACGCCGCAGCTGCAGCAGGCGATCAAGCTGCTGCAGCTTTCCAATATGGAGCTTGCCGCCTTCGTCGAGACGGAAGTCGAGCGCAATCCGCTGCTTGAGTACGGCGAAGGCGACGAGACCGGGCCTGCGGCCCAAGAGCCTGGCAGTGAGCCCGGTGCGCAGGCCACGGAGGAGCAAGAGCCTCAAGGCATGGCGGACGAGGCTGAGGCCGGCGAAGGCGACGACAATGAGTGGATCGACCTTGAGACCGGAGGTTCCCGCACCGAGGAGCTCGATATCGAGCCGCAGGATGCGTTTCCCGACCCCGACGGCGCCCCTCCTGGCGCTGTCACCACCTCCGGCTGGAATGCGCTTGATCCGGGCATGGGCGGAGGCCGCGACGACAATCCGAACCTTGAAGCTTATGTGGCCGAGGAGAGGACGCTGAAGGATCATCTGACCGAACAGCTGGCCCTTGCGTTCGCCGATCCGCCGCGCCGCTTGATCGGCTACCACCTGATCGACATGACCGACGAGGCGGGCTATTTGCGCGGGGACCTCGCCGCGCTTGCCGAGCTGCTCGGGGCGCCGCTCGAGCTGGTCGAAGAGACGCTTCGTGTGATGCAGGGCTTCGATCCTTGCGGCGTATTCGCCCGCGATTTGCGCGAATGCCTCATCCTTCAGCTCAAGGAGCAGGACCGCTGCGATCCGGCGATGGCGGCCTTGGTCGACAATCTCGATCTTCTCGGCCGGCACGATCTGCCCGCGCTCAAGCGTGCGGCGGGGGTCTCCGACGAGGACTTGCTGGACATGATCAGGGAGGTGAGGCGGCTGAACCCAAAGCCCGGATTGAGTTACAGCCAGGCCCCGACCCAGCCCATCGTTCCCGATGTGCTGGTCCGCGCGCTGCCCGACGGCAGCTTCCATGTCGAGTTGAACTCAGACACGCTGCCGCGCGTGCTGGTCAACCGGACCTACTACGCGACCGTGTCGAAATCCGCGACGCAAAAAGACGACAAGAGCTATCTCACCGAATGCTTCCAGACGGCGAATTGGCTGGTCAAAAGTTTGGACCAACGTGCCCGAACCATCCTCAAGGTCGCCCAGGAGATCGTGCGTCAGCAGGACGCTTTCTTCACCTATGGCGTCCGTCATCTCAGGCCTTTGAATCTCAAGACCGTGGCGGACGCGATCGCCATGCATGAATCGACGGTGAGCCGGGTCACCGCCAACAAATACATGGCAACCAATCGCGGCCTGTTCGAACTCAAGTACTTCTTCAAATCGGCGATTGCGGCGATTAGCGACGGCGACGACGCCCATTCTTCGGAATCGGTCCGCGACCGCATCAGGGCGATGATCGAGGCCGAACCGGCCGCCGCCGTCCTGTCCGACGACAAGATCGTCGAGCGGTTGAAGGGCGACGGAATCGATATCGCGCGCCGTACGGTGGCAAAATACCGTGAGTCGTTGCGGATTCCCTCTTCGGTGCAGCGCCGCAGACTCAAGCGCTTGTCGGCGGATGCGCGCCTCTAGGCACCTCTAAGCTGTTGGAGGGAATAAGGAATTCTGTAAATAGCGGTGTAAAAAATAGTTGGTTTGACACCTCAACGCGAGCGGTCTAGCTTCCCGCCCCGCGGTTGGAGAGACCGGACAGCAACGGTCCGAAGTTCGAAACCTCCACTTGGTGAGGTTGATTTCCGCTAACAGGGCGGCCCCCAGGGAACACGGTGGCAAAAGGGCCAGTGGGCAGTCTTCCGCGCGTAATGGCGATACACGTAACAGCAACCTGGACCTCGTTGAGGCGTTACGCCGTCATGGCCAGGAGCGCATCGCCTCTACCGTCGCGACTGCGCACAGAATAGGTGAAACAGATGCTGCTCAGTGATTTCATTGCTCCCGACTCAGTGGAACCGGTGCTCAAGGCGAAGACGAAGAAGCAACTCCTCCAGGAGCTTTCAGCGCGCGCCGCGCCTCTCACCGGCCTTCCCGAGCGTGACATTTTCGAAGTCTTGTTGCAGCGAGAGCGGCTCGGCTCGACCGGGCTCGGTCAGGGGATCGCCATTCCCCACGCCAAACTTCAGGGGTTGAAGCATATCGTCGGCGTGTTCGCGCGCCTTGCCGAGCCGATCGATTTCGATGCGGTTGACGGCCAGAACGTCGATATCGTGTTCCTCCTGCTCGCGCCGGCGGCGGCGGGCGCCGATCATCTCACGGCGCTCGCGCGCATCTCCCGGCTGCTGCGCGAAGGAAGCGCGGTGGAGAAGCTTCGCGCCTCCAAGGATGCTGCCGCGCTTTACGCGGTCCTGACCGAAGGTGAAACGTCCTCGCACGCCGCCTGAACGGCGCGGACGGCAAGCATCACTTAAAGCAAGCTGTGTTAGTGGACTGAGACCGGCACGAGATCGTTCTCGAGCGCGTTGGCGATTGCTTCGCTGCGGCTGTCGGTGAGCGCGAGCGGTGTGCCGTCGGCGCCAAGCACGGCAAAGAAGTCGATGCCTTCCGGCGCATCCGACAGCGCCGGAAACAGACGCTCGGCGGCATCCAAGTCGAGCCGCTTGATATAAGCAACCTGTCCGTCACCGAGTTGCGCGAGCTCGCTCAGGCTGATCGGCTCGTTTGTCCGGTGATCTTCTTCTTTTTTGATCGCATTCATCTGACGTCTACTGCTCCTCAAAAGGGAATGGCAAAGGTGCCCGGAGAAGAGTTCAATCCGCGGCGGCTACTCCAATCTTCATCACATGCTTCTCCTTGTGCGGCCGGACCAGCTCGATGACCAGAAGACCGTTGTCGAGCTCGGCGCTGCGGACCTCGACGCCGCTTGCCAGGCCGAAGCTTCGCTTGAATTGCCGCGCGGCGATGCCGCGATGCAAATAGTCTCGCGCCTTCTCCTCGCTCTGGCGCCCGCGGATGCAAAGCTCTCCGTTTTCGGTACTCACCTCGAGGTCGTCTGAGTCGAAGCCTGCCACCGCGACGGTGATGCGCAAGGCTTGAGGGTCTTCCGGCAGAAGCTCGACATTGTAAGGCGGATAGCCGGAGTCGATCCCCTTGCCCGCGCGGCCCGGCTGGTAGGGCGCTGCTAGGCTCAGCCACAGAGTTCCGTCGAGAAGTGTCATGCGCTGCTGCATTGAACGAAAGCCATTCGAATAAGGCGATCCTAGGACGCCCGAGACCTAAGCCTCCCGGATATGGGGACCTGTCAAGCCAGTTCAAGCAAATCGGCGGGGCGGATCACCGCATCGTGTTTCGCCTCTACCGCTAAGGCTTGGCCTCAATTAAGGTTGCAAAGCCCTCGAATTCCGGAGCCCGCGATGACCTGGTATGTCGATTCCAAAGGCAGCGACGCGCAGGATGGCCGCAGCGCCAGCACCGCGTTTAGGACGCTCGCCCATGCGGTCGAAGCGGCAAAATCCGGAGATACGATCCTGATTGCGCCTGGCGCCTACGATCAAGATTTGCCCAAGCAAGTGAGCGCCGCCCGCACCGCCAATATCGTGGTCGTGGTGGCTGGAAGCGAATAGCGGCGTCAATCCTTGCCGCCGGGCGGGTCCTCAGGCGGCAACGTCTCGATCACGCGCAAACGCTTGACCGTCAGGTCATCGATCTCGACGGTTCCGAGTTCGAGCTTATCGGCTCTCGCGCGCAACACCTTAAGCCGGCCTATGGCGAGCGCGCCGATCGCCAACGCGCCGACCGCAAACGCGCCAACCGCGAGCGCGCCGATCGCGCCGGCAGGCGTCCTGACGGGCGGCAATTCGAGGAGTTCGCGCTGTAATGCCCGCCTCGTTCTCGCCATCTGTCTTCCTCTTTCAAGGCGCTTCCGCGCATGTCGGCAAAGTCACGGAGCGCGCCCATATCCAAATTTCAAATGCGACCGTGTTTCCTCAGATATTGTGACAGCCGCCAGCCGCGATAAGTCCACGCGCGCCAATCCTCCGAACGATCTTGGTGCCGCTGCACGGCTGTCGGGCAGCGTTGGTACAGATTCCAGTTCCTGCGATATGGCCAAACATGATCGCTTACATAATCCATGTAGGGCTCAATTGCCGGGAATGCATCGGGTCCCAGTCGGCAAAGATATCCCACATCGAGATTTACGCCATGGCCGGAAACTTCCCTGCTGTGCTTAACGTTGTAGGCCGCGACAACATAGGGAAAGTTGATGAAGGCGCAGGCGTAAAGTGTTGCGGCGAGCGCGGCGACATTGGCCGTTATGAGCCACGCATTCGATCGTCTCAGGACAATCCGCGTAACGATCAGCAACAAGCCTAGCGCCACAAGAAACATCCAGATAAACGCAGCGACGCGAGAATAGGTGAGCGAATAGGTCTCGACGTAGAGGTCCAGACGCAGAATCGACGAAACGACCAAGACGACAGTTTGCCCGATCCACAAATATACCAGCGCACGAGACAGAAACGAGCGTTCCATATCGCTGCCAGGCTTCAGCGCGAATAAGACAAACGCTGCCGCCAGAAGCGCCGCGATGACGAGTGGGTAGGCGCCACGGTGAGCATAGGTCGCGTAGTTCATTCCCTCGGGCAGCGTGACACCGCCCCACAGATACGTCACGTCGAGGACGGTCTGGAAGGCAAACAGGACATTGAACAGAATGAGAGACCGCAGCACGGCCTCCGGTCCGAATAATGTCCCAGATGCAGCATCGGGTCGCGCTTCAGCTTGAGTTGAGACAGCTTCGCGCCGCCGGCTCGTGGCCGGGCGAAAGCGGCTCCGAAAAAAGGACCAGGTCAGCGCAAGCGTCAAGCACCAGAACAGGATCCTCTTGAACTCTGTTGCCTGAACTGCCGATAAAGGACTGAGTTGGTCAAGCCAGCTCTCGATCAGCGGGTTCGCCGAGCGAAAGAGCAGCAAGAAAATCAAACCCAATCCGAGCGGCACGGCCCACACGATCAGATTCCATCTGTGCCGCGCGCTCTTTTTTATCGCCGACAGGTCCATGCAAAATTTATAGGGACCGCTGAAGACGAGCCAGGCCATGGCATAAAACCGATCGAGGAGATCTCCCGAGAAAGCCCCAGTTGTCATGAGTGTGTAGATGCAGACACCGACAACACCGCTCAGCAAGGACAGCGGACCTGCATTCTCAATGATCGGTAGCAATGAAGCGACGAGGATGACGATCGAAGCCAGGCGTCCTTTAAGCGACAGGCGAACAGGATTGGCGATCGTCACGCCTGCGGCGAGGAGCACGATAAAGATTGCCGCCGATATGCCGGCAGGATGATCGTAGAACAGCCAATCCGCGATAACGACGGCCAGGGCGGCAAGAACGACGGAGCGTCGGATGCTCGTCAGGGTGTCAGGAAGGCCCGTGTTGGCGGTGACGGCGTCCGTCATTCGAATTCCCTCCCATGTGTTTTGCGTTGCAAGGTGCGCCGGCATTGGGGTCAGCCGGTTTTCCGGCACGGTTGGGAAATGCGATGATGGCGGCCGAGTGTTGCTCCGTCGGCTCCAGCCACCAGCCATCGCGCAACACGCGGTAGGGCAAGCGGCGCGGAGGCGTTTTTGGACCCCGAATGCGATCTCCCATGAGAGCGTTATGAGCGCTGCTCATGCAGAGAGCCGTCAGGCCCGTCGTCAGATTTTCAGGATTTTATGAGCAGTTTTCGTGCAAAGGCGGCCCGAGCCGGGCCGGGCGGCGGGGGATGGACTCTGAAGGGGCGGCGGGGTCTAATCGGTGAGGGGCCGTCAAAACCGTTGATAGGGGGTTCAAGTGAAGAGAGTCATGCTTGCCGGCGTCGTGCTGGCCATCGCGCTGTCCTTTGCGCAGTCGCCGGCGAAAGCCGAATGGCTGTGCGGCGTCAATAAATGTGTCTGGGTCACCTATGACGTCGACGAGCCGGACTTTACCTTGCAGTGGGGACCGCCGATCCGTCCGAGCTGCTATTGGAAGCGGGGCCTGCTCGGCCGCTGGAAGTTCGTCTGCTAGGTCGCACCGCGCTTTCCTGACGCTCACTGCCGATTTTGTCGGGCTTGCGCCGCGCGAGGCCGCGCCGTCGCTGTGCTGTGCCGCGTGCCGATTGACATAGCGAGGCAAGCCACCATGACCGAATCCTCAGGCGCGAAATCTTCGCCCCAACCGGTCCGCAGGGTCGTCACGGGTCAGGCTAAGGACGGCACATCCGTCGTCGCCAGCGACACACTGGCCGCGCCGGTCACCGTCCCGCTCATGCCGGGTGCGGCGTTCTTCAGCCTGTGGGGCGCCGA
>CAZFYL010000070.1:0-12568 GCA_964523345.1 uncultured Methyloceanibacter sp. | reverse complement strand
GAAATTGACGTTTGCGTCTGCGCCAGACGAGGGTCCAGAGGAATGCGCGCACTTGGGACCTTGGCTAACAGGGCCGTGCGGGCCAGAGCCTCGTCATATTGCCTGAGTGCCTCCGGTCCCTGTCCCAACAGCCGCAGCCGCTCGAGCGCCTCCCCGATCTCCGGAAAGGTGCCGGTTCCGCCGCTCCACCGATAGCTTTCTCTCAGCTCTTGCGGCGTTTCAGATACGTCATAGGCGATGGTGCCTTGACGGTCGGAGTAGATCGGCCGGTTGGTTCCGATTTCGTAAAATCGCGCCCACTCACCGGAAGCGGACTTGCTGCGCGAGAGCCAATCGGCGGCACGGCGCGCGGCGTGCAAATAGGTTTCATGCCCCGTCGCCGTATAGAGGTCGAGCAAAGCGTTTATTGCGTACGCCGTCTCAAGCGAAGAGTAGGCGAGCGGCTCGAACGACCGGCCAGCAGCCGGGTTCAGCGAAGCGGAATATTGCTGGGCGAATGCCGCTTGCTGTGAAGGCCCTTGCGCTTCAAGCAGGAAGTCGCCGCCGCGCTCGGCAGCCGCAAGATACTCGGCGCGGCCGTATCTTTGATGGGCCGTGAGCAGCAGCCGTATCAATCCCGGCGTGACATCGTCATTCAACGTTGACAACTCATGATACCCCTCGTCGTGGCCAACCTGCTGCGGCCAGCCTCCGCGCGCATCCTGCGCCCTGACGACGAACGCAAGGCCTTTGTCGATCATCGCTGTCAGCCATGGGGGCGATGGCACATGTCTTTCGGCAAGTGCGTCGTCGAGAGCGAAGGCGAAGTATAGGATCGACGCAGAGGTCCCATCGTCGAACGTAGCGAGCTGGTCGATTTGTTCGGGGGCCCGGCCAATGCAACGCCACGCCGGTCGCGCCTCCGACGGCCAACCGCCTGCCGGCGTCTGCACGCAAGAAATTGCACGGCCGATGCTGACCGCTTCCAGGAGAAGGCCGTCGTCGCGAGTAGCGCGTGAAGCAGCGAGCAGGACGACGCCCAATTCCTGAGCGGAGCCGCGCGGCCGGGTCACAACCGTTTTGATTGGAAGCGGCGTGCTCGAACTCGCGCGCTCGAAATGCTGATCGTTCCTCCAGATGCCGCCGAGTCCGCCATGAAAGGCGAGCTGTTCCAGTCGAGGCTTTAACTCGATGTTGAATTGCGAGGATCGCGTATTGCCGGCATCTCCACTGAAGTAATGTATTCGCCGCCGGAGCGAGAGATAGTCGAAATGTGGAGTGCGATCCTCCACCAAGTCGTTCACACTTCGTAGAAAGCGGTCATCATATCTGAACCTCCGCAACAAGACCGCGGCGTCGTTCTCTTCAATGCCCCTCAGTATGGCCGCGTCGGGAAGAACATTTGCGCGCAGACGCTTATAAGACCAAACAGCCAGGTTCGGCGGCACCAGCAAGCCGGCGTGATAAGCGTCAATCGGTTTGTCGGCAGCGATCATGTTGGTTCTGTTGGAGGCCAGCGCCGCAATGAGCCGCGCCGATTGCTGCGTGAGAGTCGGTTTTCTGCTCAGGTAGCTCTGGGCTGCCTGAACGCCGTCGAGCATCTTGATGGCGATGGCGCCTGACACGGCTATCAGCCCGAGGGCGACAATGCTTCGCTGCCAGAGCGGCAATTTGGGGCTTTTGAGCGTGAAAAGGCCCACCTGCTTGGACCATGTCACCATCGCGGCGACGCCGGCGCCGCCCAGCCAGCAAATCGGCGGAAGGACAACCACCAAATGATGGTCCCAAAGGGGCCGGTGCATACTGAACAACAGCAAGCCGAGTACAAGCCAGGACAGAGGAATGAAAAAACTCTTCCGGCTCCAAATCAAAAAGAACGCAAAGCAAACCGCCGTGAAGAGAGCCGCCACGGAATCTCGAAATAACAGCGCGACGAGTTCGCTCAAGCCTCCCCGGTGTGGATAGGTCCGCGACAATGCGACTTTGATGTGGGGAGCAAACAGCTGCCGAGTCTCTGTATTGCACAACACTACAAAAACAAGAGTTAAGCACAGCGCCAAGATGCCGATGAAAATTGCCGCCCGGCCGATGCTCTCCCGGTCGGGCTTCTTGCCGCCATCGACCAATAGAGCAACTAAGAAGCTCGGCAGCGCCACGGCAGAGAACATCTTTGTCGCGATTGACGCCGCGAAGATCATTGCACCAGCGACGAGGGACAGGCGCGTTGGCGCGCGCCGATTTGCGGTGACCACGTCCAAAGCCAAGAGCGCCAACGCGACCGCCGGCACCCCGAGCATGACCGAGACGGACGTGCGCAAGAACAGCGGGTTGGTCACAAGGATGGCGATGGCCACCGCAGCCGCCAGCGTTCCCTCAAATCGCCGCACCAGGCGAAAGAGGCTCAGCACGAAAATTGCAGCGAAGACGAGAATTGTCGTGCGCGCCGCGCCGATTGAAAATGGAGCGAAGCTGTGTACGGCAGAAAGTATGTAAGTCAGTAAAGGCGGCTGGTCGCTCCAAATATCCGTATAGAGCGAGAACCCGTTGGCAAGGAGAGCGCCCTTTTCGAGATTGATGCCTTCATCGCCATCGATTTCGTACAAATTCCACCAATCGGCAAGAACGTACATATACGCAAAGAAGGAAACGACCACAGCCGCGTCTATTGCGATACTGGTTAGATTTACGCGTTTCGGCATTGCCGGCTTATCTCGGATTGGTCACTGTGTTAGCCAATCGGCCCATGCATTTAAGACGATGGACCGACTTTCATTAGGATACCTATAGGGACCGGACCCCGTGTTTCTGCGCTCGTCGACAAGCCGGATCGGCCGGCATTGGGGTCTGCTGGCGGTTCTCGCCTTATCAATCCTGCTTAACAGCTACCATCTTGATTGGGGATTGCCCAACGACGACTCCTGGAGCAACGACTCGATCTCACCCGGGGAGCCGATCAAAGTTTTGAATGTGTACGCGTCGAACAGTCGCTACAAATACCCTCTGTTGCAGTCCTGGGTGGATTATGCGGCCTCCCTGCCTGTCTTGATGTATTGGTCATCAAGCGGAAAATACGATTTTTCCTGCCGCAGTCCCACACGACAGTGCTTTCCGGACTATTACCATCAGCTCTCGGCATTGATATTGGTCCATCGAATTGTGACCGTTCTCATGGCGGTTGGCGTTCTGATCGGCGTCTACTCCCTGTCAATGTCGCTTTTCGGCGATCGCCTGGCAGCGACTTTGGCCGCCGCCGCCGTGGCCGTCTCAAATGTGTTCGTAATATTTTCTCACCTGACGAATGTCGACGTCCCTTCGTTGTTCTGGTTCACATGGTCGTTGGTTTTTTACGTCAGGCTGTTGAAGACCCAGGCAGCGAAAGACTACGTGGCGTTTGGAATACTGGCGGCTTGCGCGTTGTCGACCAAGGAATCCTTGGTCGGCGCTTACGCGTTTACCGGTCTGGTGATTCTACTCACCGTCCTCACCGCGTATCGCGACCAAAAAACAGCCCTTGGACCGGCGGCAAAGAATATTGCCTGGCTGCTTCTGGCCCTCCTGGCAGGCTACGGGCTGATCAATAACGTCTGGTTCAATTTTTCAGGATTCCTGGGGCATCTGAACTTCTGGTTCGGCGCAGATGGCGGTGTCAGCCGGTACTGGGACAAAGCTCCGGGAACGATCGGCGTCGTTGCCTCGATGGTCGACTATGTTGGACGGGAGGCCGGCATTGCATTGGCGGCGTTTAGTGTCTGCGGTCTCTTGTATGCATTATGGGCTCGACCGCGTGAGGCACTTTGGATGCTGTTGCCCGCCTTGTCCTACGTCTTGTTCTTGATCTTTTTCATACAGAATTACCTGTTCCGCAGCAGCCTCCCTTTGATCGTATTGATCGCGCCTTTTTCGGGATTGCTCGCGGCACATCTGCTGCGCATGCGCCGGCCCTTGTCCTTCGCAGGGCTTGCATTCGTGGCCCTGGTGTTTGGCTACAGTTTCTTAAATGCAGTCAATTCCGACATGGCGATGGCCAACGACAGCCGGTACGCGGCGGAACGATGGATAGCAAAGAACATCGATCGCTCGAGTTCGGTCGGCGTGTTCTCCGGCGGCTATCTGCCACGCTTGGAAATGCTCGGCTACAGCCCTGAGAGGATTAAGATGGAAACCGTCCAGCAGACCGGAGGCCGTGACCAGTTGCCGGACTATCTGATTATGGTGTCGAAGTACTATTCGCGGCTTCCAGCTGCGTTCACGCGCAATCTTTTTGCAGGACAATACGGATACAAACCGGTCTGGAGTTACCAGTACCGCTCCCCCTTGGGCGAGCTCTTGGGTTTCGACCTCGACGCCGTCGGGCCCGACCGGATAAACCCGCGGATCGTGATCCTTTCGAAAAACCCGTGATGAGTAACCTCATTCCATCAGACGCTATCGGGAACGGTCATGATACGCGCCTAAGGCATAACGGATGACAACAGATAGGACTCTTGCTCCGTAGGTGAGCGGGTTCAAATAGGATTTCTCATCCGCGTATCGGGTTGGGATGCCGATCTCATCTATGACCATCCCACGCGCGCGTGCGCTTGCAATCACTTCGAGATCGAAGTCAAACGAGGAACTCAAATTCGAAAACGGTAAGTTTTCGACGGCGCGGCGGCTGTAAAATAGGAAGCCCGAATGATAGTCAGTCAAATTCAGTCGAAAAACCGCGTTCTCTAGCCGTGTAAGAATTTTCCCCGCGATAAACTTATAGAGCGGCATGTTCCCTTGCAGGGCGGTTCCGTCCTTGTGCCTTGAGCCTTGTAAAATGTCGATCTTGCCGCGGCACATAGTGTCCACGCCGCGCTGTATGTCTTCGGGAGGATACTGACCATCGGCATGAAGACAGACGGCGTAGTCGCACCCATAATCTTTACAGAGCCCTAGCCCCCTACTGACGGCGGCGCCGTATCCCTGATTCAAGGCAAGCGTTAAGACTTCAATCTTTTCATTATCGCGGGCCAGCTCGAGAGCGACATGCTCTGTATCGTCTCGGCTTCCGTCATTGATGATGAAAACGCGGCGGATTCTATTCCAAGTGCTTTCAGGAATGCGCTCGACGACATTGGGAAGTGTTTGGCCAGCGTTATATGCCGGAATAATAACGCAAATCGATTTCAAGGAGTGAGTCATGCGCCCCTAGATCCGTGCCATTAACGCTCTGCTGGACCAGGGTTTTTCCTAGGCCACGACCGTGGGCACCGTTCGTGCCGTCCAGGATCGCTCAGATTCTCCAGCGATGTAACCTTCGAGCAACACATTTGACGACGCGGCGTGAGTATAAAGGGGATTGGGGTAAGATTAGATCGCTAACATTTGCTGCGGGACTTGATGTCACATCATTCCACTGATGGGCACGCGAGTAGACGGTTTGTCCTACTTGGATGTGGCGGCTTCATTGGTAGCCACCTCCTCGATGCGTTGTTGTCGGATCAGACGAACTTTGTCGAAGGGTTCGATCTGGACCCACGAAAGATCCAGCCTCATCTCTCAAATCGGAGGTTTCGCTTCCACTGTGCATCGATCCACGATGTGCATGCAGGCGGAGACCTGCAAAACGCGATAGAGGCAGCGGATATCGTCATCAATCTTGCCGCCATATGTAATCCTTCCGAATACAACAAGCGTCCGCTCGACGTGATGCGGCACAACTGCCTCTACATGATACCGGCGCTCGAGCTTTGTGCCAGGTTGAAGAAATGGATTGTTCATTTCTCGACGTCGGAGGTCTATGGGCGCACGATTTCGAGCTACCTAAAGGGCGGGGACTATTCCGACACCAACCTTTTCGAACAAGATGAGGATAAGACCCCACTCATTATGGGTCCAATTCATAATCAACGGTGGTCCTACGCGTCCGCGAAGCAGTTGGCCGAGAGATACATTTTCGCGCTTCATAAAGAGGAAGCACTTCCTTTCACCATTGTCCGGCCGTTCAATTTCTTCGGACCGCGCATGGATTATATTCCGGGCCAGGATGGCGAAGGTGTGCCACGGGTTCTTGCCTGTTTTATGCAAGCGTTACTCGATGGAACCCCGATGCGGCTTGTGGACGGCGGCGTTGCGCGGCGCACGATAACGTCCATCCACGATGCGATTGATGCATTAGAACTGATGATCGAACGCCCTGCTAACGCGCAGAATCAAATTTTTAACATTGGCAGTCCCGAAAACGAAGTCAGCATCTCGGAATTGGCGATATTGATGCGCGAGATTGCCGCCGAGGTGCGCGGCGATGACACCATCAGACAACATCCAATCGAGCATATTTCCAGCTTGGAGTTTTACGGGCCGGGCTACGAAGACTGCGACCGTCGTGTGCCGAATATATCAAAGGCAAATGAACTGTTGGGATGGGCGCCAAAGCGCTCATTGGACGAGACGCTGCGGGAGACCATTGAGTACTATTATGAGCACTATGGTTGTCGGCAACTCCACGCGGCCGAATAGCAATTCTCCGTTTTATCCCGCAACGGATCGGTAGGGCAGATTGGGACCGGCCGAGCACGAGACGAGATGCGTGCCGTTTCTTCTCAATCGCTCGATCGCTGGAAGAGCCACAAAACCAGGCTGCACGTGAGCGCTATAAGGCACACGATCGCAATAGGGTCGGCGACAGCGTTAAAGCGAAGCAAATTTTGCGTGGCGACCGCATACAGGACCACCATGCCAAGAGCCGGCGCGGCATAGGTCAAGAGGTCCAAACGGCGGCGCCAAACAGCAATGACGGCGAATAGCACGAGGACCGGCCCGATGAAATAGGAGCCTCGCCACAGGAATGGCCCGGTCAACAGAACATGCCTGATGGGATCGGAGAGGATGCGGCCTATTGCGCGCCTTTGTAATTCCGCGTCCGCGGCGCTTTCAAAATTTGGATTCCCTTGACTTGCAAAGTCTCGCTCAATTTTTCTCCGTTCTGCACGCGCCTTGGAATAGTAGGTGATTGCCTCCTCGGGAGCGGCGCGTGCTTCAGCACGCTTTTCCGCCTCCCGAAATTCATTATGAGTGTCGGTAAGCCTTTGTAGTCTGCCGCCTTTTTTTAAATCCTCTTCATTGAACCCAAGCACCCTCCCGATAAACTCACGGACAGCGCGGGAGTGCGCCCATGCATAGAATGTCCCTTTGTATTCGGTCCAGCTCATTTGGTCGTAGTTGGCGCGCATCATAAGGATGACGCCGGCGCGTTGGCTGACCTGGGCCGAACCAAAATAATAATAGTTTCTCGCCATCCACGGGCCGAGCACGATCACGAGGCCGATCAGGAATGCCGCTACCCGCATCACCGAAATGTCGATGCCGCTAGCCGTCAGACCGCGCCCCCCTCGCCAAACCGCCAAGACGGCGAAAAGAACAATCAACCCGAGACAGACATAGAAGAAGACGGCCTTGGTCAGTGTCAGGAGAGCGAAGCTGACACCGGCAAGGAGGTAGTATCTGCCTTTTCCCGTTCTCACAGCCAACAGGGCGAGCAAAGACGAGAGAGCGAGAAGTGCGGCCGCCGCCGGCTCGGTGAAAAGCGTGTCCACCTTCACATACGCCTTGTCGGCGCTAAGCCGCAGCCCCACGAACAGCGCGCCGAGAACCGCAACAAGGTAGGTCTGCGTTAACGCCAGCAAGGCGCCGAAGACGCTCAAACTGAGCACGAGAGCCCAAAAGATATTGGACAGTTTTACCAGCCGGATCCCAGGGCCTTGTTGGAGGAAGGCAAAAGACAGGGGCCCATGTACCGCTTCGAGGATTTTGAACCACCCGGCAAGAACCACAGCGGGGACCGGCTCGCGATAATTGGTCGGGACCGCCACCGGATAGGACGCGATCACTGCGTCCGGACAGCTGGTTTCTCTCCCACATGGATTGGTCCTGGAGACGACACCCTGATTGGCGAGGTTGAAGCCCATTCTCAGCGTATGCCACGCATCGCCGGTGATCTCTGTGTCCGATATCGAACCAATCCACGACGCAATCAGGACGCCGAGCGCTAACACACCGACGACCGCCCGTAGCATCGAACTGTTCCAGAGACGACCGAGCTTCACCGGTTGCTTTCCCCCGAGGTTGCCGAAACACAGACGCGACGCTGCTTCCGTCCAGCGAGCGTTTTAGGGGAATGGTGGGCGCGACTGGGATCGAACCAGTGACCCCTGCGATGTCAACGCAGTGCTCATACCGCTGAGCTACGCGCCCGTTTTTTAAAGCCGGACCCGGCTTCTATATCGGCTGCGGTGCCGCCAAGGCAAGCCGCGCGTCTGCTTGGACGTTACGCCGCGAGCAACCGCTCCACCTGATCGACCAGGTCGCGCAAGTGAAACGGCTTCGACAGGATTTTGGCATCCTTCGGCGCTTGGTTGTCGGGGTTCAGCGCGACCGCGGCGAAACCGGTGATGAACATGATCTTGAGATCGGGATCGAGTTCGGCCGCTTTCCTCGCAAGCTCGATACCGTCCATCTCCGGCATGACGATGTCGGTGAGGAGAAGCGTGAACGGCTCCTCCTTCAGGCGCTCATAAGCCTCAAGCCCGTTCCCCGACGATATGACGTCGTAACCGGCCTTTTCGAGGGCCTTCACCAGAAAGCGGCGCATATCCTCGTCGTCTTCGGCAAGAAGAATACGCTGAACGCTGCCGGCCCGTGGATCGTTCGCCTCCATTTTCGTCCCCCCTCGACTCTCGCCTGTTGGGCGTACACAAACTTGGTAAACGACTTGGTAAACAGCTTTGTCTTGGGGCCGCCCTTGGCCCGGGGGCCCCGTGACACTAAATCATCGCGTCTATTTGCTTTTTGCACAAGGCAGAACACGCCTAGACAGGTTCAACTCTCATTGGCAAAGTTTACGAGCGATTCCGGGGACCCGAGCAGCGATGTCCAACGACCGGCCAATGAGCCCGACTGAAGTCGAGGCGATCGAGACCGAGCTTACGCCGCCCTTCACCGTGGACCGGCCTGAAGCCCTGAAACTGCCCCTCGTCTTCAACTCGCCTCATAGCGGCCGGGTCTATCCCAAAGCCTTTCTTGCCGCCTCACGGCTCGATTCGCTGGCGCTGAGGCGCTCTGAGGACTCCTATGTCGAGGAGCTGTTCGCCTTCGTCACCGGGCTCGGGGCGCCCCTGCTCCACGCCCATTTCCCGCGCGCCTTCCTCGACGTCAACCGCGAGCCCTATGAGCTTGATCCGGTTCTGTTCCGCGATGGGCTGCCCCATTACGCCAATACCCAGTCGGTCCGGGTGGTCGGCGGGCTTGGCACGATCGCCAGGATCGTTTCGGAATCGGACGAGATCTATCGCGAGCCTCTCACCGTGGGCGAGGCGTTGGAGCGAATCAACCGCCTCTACACGCCTTACCACGACACCCTGAGCGCTCTTCTCGCCGAGGCGCACCGCGCCTTCGGCTGCGCCGTGCTCATCGATTGCCATTCGATGCCGTCGAACCCGATCACCGAACAGGGCGGTGCGCGCCCGGACTTCGTGCTCGGCGACCGGTTCGGCACCTCCTGCAATGGCGACCTGACGAGGCTCGCCGCCGATAAGCTCTCAAGTCTCGGCTACGCCGTGGCGCTCAACCGGCCATATGCCGGAGGGTACATCACCGAGCATTACGGCCGCCCCCACAAGACCCAGCACGTGCTGCAGATCGAGATCAATCGCGCCCTCTACATGGACGAGACGAGCTTCGAGAAGTCGGGCGGATTTGCGCGGCTGCGGGCCGACCTGGAAAGCATGGTCGAGGCGCTGATCGCGGGGCTTTCGGGCCTTGCCGTCCCCCGCGCGGCGGCCGAGTAACTCAATCGGCGATAAAAAAAGGGCCGCTCGGTTAGGAGCGGCCCAAGTCTAGGGAGGAAACGCCCAAGGAGGGCGGCGATACGGCCTGGAGTGCCATACCGCGTTGCAACAATATGTCATTGCGGCGCACAAATATCAAGGCTTTCGCGACGTTATTAAGCGGCATTTTCGAGACAGTGATGCATTTCCGCCACCAAAGCTTACCGCTCCAGTCACCAAGCCGGCTTTTGGCCAAAAAGCCTTGACTCATAAGGCAAAACAGCCCCAAGCCGTCCCCGTGACCAGGCAAGATCCGCTCGAGTTCGACGCCCTTCTGGCGGCCGCGCACGCGCTCGCCGATCTCGCAGGTGCGGTCATATTGCCGCATTTCCGCACAGAGCAGGCCGTCGACCACAAAGGGGGCAATCTGTTCGACCCGGTCACGGCCGCCGACCGTGACGCCGAGAGCGCCATACGCGCGAAACTTGCCGAGCTCTACCCGTCTCACGGCATTATCGGCGAGGAGTTCGGCACTGAGAACCGCGAGGCGGACCATTGCTGGGTGATCGACCCGATCGACGGCACGCGCTCCTTCATCCTCGGCCTGCCGATTTGGGGCACTCTGATCGGGCTGACCCGTGGGGACTTGCCTTTGCTCGGGCTGATGGACCAGCCCTTCACCGGCGAACGGTTTTGGAGCGGTGAAAAAGAATCGTTCTTCCGCCGCGACGGTGAGACCAAGGCGATCCGCGCGCGGGCCTGCCCAAGCCTGGATCAGGCGCTGCTTGCCACCACCAGCACCGATTATTTCACCGCCGAGGAGGAAAGCCGCTTCGCCGCCCTGACCGAAAAGGTGCGGCTGCGGCGCTTCGGCGGCGACTGCTACAATTATTGCCTGCTGGCGATGGGCCATATCGACCTCGTGGCCGAAGCCGGGCTGAAGCCGTTCGATATTCTTCCTCTGATCCCGATCATCGAAGGCGCGGGCGGCGTGGTCTCGGATTGGACGGGCGGCGATCCGCGCGCCGGCGGCTGCATCCTTGCCGCGGGCGATCGGCGCGTTCACGCCGCCGCAGTCGAAATCCTGTCGGGGTCGCGCGCGGGCTAGCTCGCCTTGCTCAGGGCCGCCTCGCCAACGAAGGCGTCGAACGCCGCCCAGAACTGCTCGCGGATGTCGTCCCGCTCTTGCATGATCTCATGGCGTGAGCCTCTGATGACGACTTGCGAGCCGATTTTCAATCGCGTTGCGAGTGCCTCAACCGCCTTGTTCGAGACGATCTTGTCGTCGCTCGCCGACAGCATGAGAACCGGCACGCGAACGCGCCGCGCAAATGTCTCGCTGTTGATCATGTCGGTGGTCTGAAGCGCGGCCTTAAGCCAGCCGATGGTCGGCGCCTCGATGGCAAGCTGTGGCGCCACCTGAAGCACCGAGACATTGCGCAAGAAGCGTTCGCGGTCGGAGGTCAGCGGGTTGCCTTCAAACGGTGGATCCTGACGGCTCTTGTCGCCCGGCACCGCCAACCTGCCAAAGCCGAGCAGCGTGGCTGCATCGGCAAGGCTCTCACAGATCCCTTCTGGCATGGGCAACCGCGCGATCTTCACCATTGGAGAGGTCACGACCATGCGGCTGAACCAGCAGCCGCGTTTGGTCGAAACTCTGAACAGCACCGCCGCGGCCATGGAGTGAGCGAGCGCATAGAACGGCGCCGGACAGTCAGGCAACACCACCGCCTTCATGAAATGGGCGAGGTCCTGCTCGTACTGGGCAAAATCTCTGATGTGACCTTTGAGCGGATTCCAGGTGAGCCGGGTCGAGCCCCCCTGCCCGCGCCAATCGAGTATGGCCACGGCATAACCGCGGCGGCGGAGCTCGCCGACGACCTCGAAATATTTCTCGATGAATTCGCCGCGCCCCGGAAAGATGCAGACCGTGCCGCGCCGCTCGCGCAGCGCCGACTGCCAGCTTGCAAAGCGGCAACGCACGCCCTTGCGCGGCTCGATATATCCGGTCGAGGCGCCGATCGGGATCGGGTTCTTAGGTGTGGCTACGAGATCCATTGAAGCAAGCCGCCGCTCTACTGCCAGCGCCTGTTATAGCAGCGGCGCTGAAGCCCGCCATACTCTCGCAAGTCCTGCCAGCAAACGACGGCGCCGGCCGCGCTCAAAATATTGGAATTCCTTCTTTATTTTCAGGTGCCTAGGCATCTTGAAGGGGCCCCTTTCGGCCCCCATATCTTGGCCAGCGCGAAGGCCAAACCGGCTCGCGGTCCCGCCCGGCTCATCTCGTGAGCGGGCACCAACCATATCGCTTCTTAAGGAGGATGTGTCATGAGGCACTTTGATCTCACCCCACTTTATCGCTCAACCATCGGCTTCGACCGGCTCGGCTCGTTGCTCGATACGCTGTCCAGTTTCGAGGGCGAGGCTCCGAGCTATCCGCCCTACAATATCGAGCGCGTCGGCGAAAATGAGTATCGCATCTCCATGGCCGTTGCCGGCTTCGGCGCGGGCGACCTCGCCATCGAGGTGAAGGAGAACACGCTTTCCATTCGTGGCGAGAGGACCACCGAGCAGGAGGATACGACGGTCCTCCATCGCGGCATCGCTTCGCGAAGCTTCGAGCGCCGGTTCCAGCTCGCCGATTATGTCGTGGTCAAGGGTGCGGCGCTCGAGAACGGCTTGCTGCATGTCGACCTCGTGCGCGAGCTGCCCGAGGCTATGAAGCCGCGCACCATCGAGATCGCCACCAAGACCGACAGCGCCGAGAAGCCGAAGGTCATCGACAGCAAGGCGGCCTA
>CAZFYL010000069.1:0-12631 GCA_964523345.1 uncultured Methyloceanibacter sp. | reverse complement strand
CCGGCACGCATGACTCCCTGCTCGAGGCCGCGCAGTTCGTGCGCGCCATCGAGCACCGTCAAAGCCTGAAAATAGGCTGCGTCGAAGAGGTGGCGTATCGCATGGAGTTTATCGACCGCGACCGCCTGCTTGAGCTTTCGGAGTCCGCGCGGCAAAGCGGATACGGCGACTATCTGCGCCGCGTCGCGACAGAGACATAAGGTCTCTCGAAGATTTCAAGACCGGCCCCATAAGCGGAAACGGGCCCGGCGCCAAAGATCCCCTAATGTCGGGCCAAGCCGCCTTCGCGCGCGCGCTTCGCTTTGCCGCTTTTTGACCTTGCGCAGCCGTTCGCGCGTCCGGCTCAATTGCTCCTGTTTGGACGCGAGCGTCTTCTCAAGCCGCTTAATTGCGTCCCGCCGATGCGCCAGCCTTTGTTCGAGCTGCGCAATTCTCTCGATCCCTCCCTCCATCATGGCAGGCACCATTAACCCGGCCATCGGGCTCTCGCGAATGTGCGCGAGAGCCCAAGCGACGAATTCGCTGTCTGCCCGCAGTAACAGTTTCCGCTGGATGTATTTTGTGGAGCTTTTGATGATCTTGTTGATCGCGTCTTCATGGCCGGGTGCCGCTGCGCGAATGATCTCATAAGCATGGATCGCCTCTTCCAGCGTATTTTGTCTTTCGGAGCGGCGGGCGGGATTCCAATTCGAGTCCGGCCGCTCGCGATTATACGCAACCAAGACTTCCGGAACGTGCACATAGGTCGGATTTTCCAGGGCGCAAAAAACATTCAAGACCACATCCTCGCACGTGACAATCCGGCGGCCGGCGATGGGGCTGGTGTTCAAATTCGAAAGCAGAGCCTTGCGATAGAATTTGGTCCAAACGTTCCAGTTGGGGATCGTTTTGTCGGCATAGGCCCGCAAAATTTCATCCTCACCCGAGAGGGTGAAGTGCGTGCGCAAATGTGACCCAGTTGTAGCGCTTCCCACAATATCCGCTTTGGTCTCCTCGGCCGTGCCGAGCAGCCTTTCGACAAAATTGGGCAGAGCGGCGTCGTCCGAATCGAGAAACCCGATGTAATCGCCGCGCGCATGGCCGACGCCCGTTAGCCGCGCCGCAAGCGTGCCCCGGCTCTCCGGATGACGAACGAATTGAATATCGAGGCCGTCCTCCTGAAAGAACTTGACGATGGGCTCGCTGTCGCCGCTTGAGCCGTCGTCAACCACCACGACATCGAAGTCGGCCCGCGTTTGATCCTGCAAACTTCCCAGGCATTCCGCCAGATAGGCCTCGGTCTCGTAAACCGGGACGACGATCGTGGCTGTCAGGCTCGCATCCCCTTTGCTCCGCCGCCGCTTCGGCGGTGAAGCGTTCCGCGGCTTCACCGGGTGATAGATGTGGTTTTCCACCGTCAAGGGGCCGGCATGGCGCGGCTTGTGGCGCAAAGTGCCCGCTTCTCCGCCGGAGGAGGAGGCAACGCTGGTATAGAACCGCCCCTGCCCTAAATCGGAAATCTTCAGCGACGCGGCATTGAGCGCCGTTGGGATCAGCGCTTCGAAATGGCCGGCGTGACCCTCACGGAGTGCCGCTTCAAGGCACTCAAGCGCGCGGTGCGAGATCCGATAGACCGGCAGGAAAGCTCGCATCAGGCCTTTTTGCGCCACGGCAGCAGGAACGCGCACCGACGGCCACCAATACCAGTCGGGATCGTCGCTCTCGGGTCTCACCTGGGGCGCCACCAGATCGCTGTCATCGCCGCTCCACGCTTCGATGAGCGTGCGCCATGAGCCGGTGAAAACGGCATCGTACTCGATATGCCAGTAGTGATCGAAATTGGGCTCGGCACGAAAAAAAGCCAGCATCGCCAGATGGCAGTTTCCGGGAACAATCCCCGACCCTATAATTCGCGAACCCGCGGCGAGCTCCTGAAAGTCGAAAAAATGCGTTTCTTCACGAAGCGCTTCGGGGACAGGCGTTCCGGCTTCGGCGACGATCGCGGTTTGTGCGATGCCGGACAGATCGTCCTTCAGCTTGCGGTAACGCTTAAGAGCGTCCGGCGTTGCAATATGCGTAAAGAATCCGGCGGCTTCGCGCAAAGGGTGACTCCTTGATCACGATCGCATCGGTGCTTTATCGCAATGGCGGCTTGTTAAAGCTCAACCAGAGGCTAACGCAGGCACTGAACACCGGGACCGCGTATCGCTGGATTGTCGCTGACAACGAGCTGAAAGACAAAACGGTCAACAGCGAGTTCCCCCTCACGATCGAAGGCGTTGCGAAAACAGAAACGAGCGACATGGGCAGTCTGCATCATGCAAAAGCGTTGCAGAAATGTCTGGAACGCGTCGATAGCCGTTTCGTTCTCACCATGGACCCTGACTTCTTCGTCGTGCAGCAAGACTGGCTGAGGCGCGTCGTCGCTTACGTGACGAAGCACGATATCAGTTTCTTCGGGTCTTGCTGGCATCCAAGATGGTACTATCAGTACAGGTATTTTCCCACAATCCATTTCATGCTGATCGACCTTGCGAAGGTGCCGGCCGGCTCCATCAATTTTTTGCCTTTGATCGAGGGCGATCGATTCTGGCACTTTGTGAACAACGACGCCTCGCGCGTTCCGGAATGGATTCGGCGAACGCTGAAGATGGGCCGGATCAGGGACACGGGCTGGCAGATCTATTGCCGGTATTCCGGCAACCCTTCGTTCCGCGCCGAGACGCTGGTCCCGTCTTTCAGGCCGCGCAAATCCCGGAGGGCCTCGCTGGAAAAGAAATTGGCCTTTCTGTTGCCGGAACGCTTTCGCTACGTTCCCCGGCGCGCCGGCGCCTTCACCACCGACAGCTTTCTGGAGAAGGCGTATCCGCGCGCCCGGCGGCGCGGTTGGGAAGAGTTCTATTGGGGCGGGGAGCCCTTCGCCTTCCACTTGCGCAGCGTCGGGCGCCGCGTCGGTCCTAGATCGGAAGTCGCGTTGGCCGGCGAGGCGCTGAAAGGGCTCGTCCCCGGATTTCAGCCTTAAGCCACAACGCCCCCGGGCGGCTTTGCGCCGTAGAGGCTCATCCCGTCACGCGCCCCTTTTCGAACGCGTCGAGCGCCGTTTCGAGCGCGCGTTTGAGATCGTCGCGCAAATGCCGCGAGGCTTCCAGAGTTTTTTCCGCACAAGGCGTCAGTTTGGCGTTGCGGTGAAGATTGCCCAACTTTCGCTCAGTATTCGGTGACGCGCTTCTGCGTTGGTCATCACGCCGTGCCAGTCATGGAGCAGCCTCCACCATTGTCCCTCATCGAGCCGTAACTCGTGATAGGAACGGTGCGGCACGTCAAACTCAAAAACCCATTTCGAGCGGCTCATCACGCGCGAATCATCCGGTTGTTTGAGGCTCGGAATGTTTGCACCGATTTCCCTCCGGTGGGGATCGAATTGATTCACTGGGCCGGGCATCACCTGGTCGTAGGTGCGATAAATCTTGCCCGTTGGAAAAGGACTACCGATCGCCCCTACCTCAACCGCATCGCCAATCATTTCGCCAATCTGAGGGGGGATCAATGGCCGGTTCTTGTCGAAGGGGATGAAGGTTTCGCTTAAGGCAAATGCATTCTTGAGCGGGATGTCAGCGCCAGCAATGGTAACGACAAAATGCTCCGCTTTGGCCGCGGCAGTGACGAAGCTGCCTCTTCCGCTTGCAGTCTCTTCAATGGGTGATCGCAGCGGTTTACCGGCACGAATGTCGTCAAGTTCAGCGGCGGGAAAGGTGACATGCAATGTCAAACGCCAGTTACGGATTGAGACGGCGGGAATTGCGCCTTGGATTAGCAGCAAGCCTGCCAACGGCGGCGCGCTACCTTCGGTAAGGCCATCTAAGGCGGTCATGGCTACACCCGCGCCCAGACTATGCGCAATGAGGATGACACGCCGTTCGTTCAGTGCCTGTAGCACACCGGTCAGGTACCGCCCTGCTCCCGTGGCGTTATCTTGAGCCGACGTGAATTTCCAAGCTGAAAACTCTCCCGGCCAGCCGATGACGAGAATATCTGGCCCCTCGCCCGCCGAATAGGCAGGAAGCCCGGCGAGCTCAGCACGCAACACATCGCCCATGCAAGTTGCATCCCTCATTCCGGTGTGAAAGCCGTGGACGTAGACGACGAGGTCGCGGGCGGGATCGGTCTCCGAGCGAAGTTTCGCACTTGTATCGCCGACCCAGGTGTCGATCGGTGTTGCGGTGAAGTCGGTGCCGCTGCCTTCCTGCCGAAGCTCGACATCGACCCGCTTGCCGGCATTACCCGGGAATCGTTCGGGCGGCATGCAGCTCTCAGCCATTGCCGTGATCGCCGCAAGGCGCAGGCCGGTGGGCACGTTTGCAAGAATATTGACTGCAATACTCAGGGCCAAAAGGCCGAATACGGCGAGAACGGCATAGAGAACAGGACGCATGATTGTTCTGCTCCAAAAAAGTTTGCTCAATTATCGATTGAAATATAGGGAAATGCAACTCGGTTGAACGGCAGGTCGGCTGCACTGGTTTGTTCGCCTGAACGGCTGATGACAGGTTGGACTAGTCAGCTTCAATTGAGGGGGCCGGAGCTTCTGGCCGCTTGGCAAAGTCGTCGAGCGCCGTTTCGAGCGCGCGTTTGAGATCGTCGCGCAAATGCCGCGAGGCTTCGAGAATGCGGTCGGTCTTGAGAAAATCGAGCGCGCGGAACCGCGCCACGTCAGGCGCCAGCCAAATATCGGGCGGGCGACGTTCGGCCTTGGCGCGCGAGATCGATTTCTGCATGAGCTGGCTTGCCGCGTACATCAGGTCCACCCGGCGCGGCAGCGTGCCGCGCGCGCCTTCAGGGCCTCCGGTCACGTCGATGGCGACGATGATGTCGGCAAGGCCGGCAAGCTTGTCGAACGGCGTCGGATTGGTCATGCCGCCGTCGATATAGACCTCGCCGCCTATTCTGACCGGGCGGAACACCGCGGGGATCGCGGCTGACGCGGCCAGCGCCGGCCGCAACGGGCCGGAATCGAACACGCGATCGCACTGCCCGTAATAATCGGTGGCGATCACCTGCAAGGGGATCTTGAGCTCGGCGAAATCCTGCGCGATCCGGGAGGGCAGGAACATTTCGACCACCCGCTCGATGTTGATCTCGCCGAGGCGTGGACCCCCCTCCGCCAGGAATTGCTTCACGCTCTCGGGCCGCAGCTTCCACAGATCGGCCAGAAGGTCGAGCCGGTTGCGGAAGCGCTCGCGCGCATAGCCGTGGATCTCGGCGCCGGTCATGCCCGAGGCGACGCCTGCCCCGATGATGGCGCCGATCGAGGTGCCGGCGATGGCCGCCGGTTTCAGGCCGAGATCGTCGAAGGCCTCGATGGCATGGATATGGGCCAGGCCGCGCGCCCCTCCTCCGCCAAGCGCCAAAGCCACGGTCGGTCCGCTCATGCCTTATGACATGGGGCCAGTGGCCGCCCGAGTCCACACGGCGCACGCGCTTTAGTTGACCGGCCCGTGAAGCCGTGTTCGCCGCCTCAGGTGAAGAAGAACACGGCAACGAACACCGGTATTGCCAGCAGAGCCAGCGCAAGCGCGGTCTTCAGCGCGCGCGCCTTGAGGCCGAGGATCAGCGCCGGCACCGCCAAAGCGGCCAGCGGCGCGGCGGCAAGCACCATGGCGCCTTGCGCGATGGTGCGCGACAGCGCCTCGTTCGAGGACAGCCCCGGCGCGAACAAGGCGAGGACGCCAACAAGAAGAAGGATTTCGGCCCCCGCCAGCGCGATCACGGCGAGGCGGAGCCGCGAGTGACGGAGCGGCGAGCTTGGTTCGGCCGGGTCATGCGTCATGCGGCAAAATTAGCATGGCTGCGCGCCCCCCGCGCCAACAACGAAGAGGCGGCCGCATCGCCGCCGGCAATGTCTCGACTCGCGTCATTCCGGCGCAAGCCGGAATCCAGGGGGCAGGCACGGCACTGGATACCGGCGTTCGCCGGTATGACGGGTGTCATTGCCGGGGGAGCGCGGGTCCTTGCGCTCGCCGTCAACTGGCCGCTTGCCGGTAAAGCGGGCCGGGATTAGTGTCGGCCGTCCTGGGTCGGGTTTATCCGAAATGACCATCGAAGCGGATGCCACGGCGGCGCCACCTGTTGCCAAATGGCTGCGCCCGGGCCTGATCGCGGTCGCAGCCATCGAGCTTCTGAACTCGGTCTCCGACCTTGCGGTGTTCGCCACCCTGCCCGAGGAGGACAGATCGCCGGCGCATTGGCTGATCTTCGCCGATGTCGCGCTTCAGCCGATCCTCGCTTTGGTTGCGGCCTACGCCGCGCTGACCGGCAGGCTGCGCATCGCCATCATGGCGCTCGCTTCGATGGCCATCGTCGAGCTCTTCTTGAGAAATATTCCCCTGATGGGGCCGAGCGGTCTCGACGCCAGTCCTTACGGCCTCGTGCTGTTCGTGCAGATCTACCTGCTGCCGGCGCTGTGCGTCATTGCCATATGGCTTGCTTGGCAGAACCGGCGGCTTGCACTTGCCGGCCTGCTGGCGATGCTGCCGACGCTCGCGGGCATTCTCGGGGTGATCGCGTTCGGCGTGGGCGTCGCCATGTTCGGCTTCTAAGCCGGCCCGCGCTCCGCCCTGCCCGCATTGAGGACCGCGTCACGCGTGTTATGGTCGCGTCGAGATGCTGGCAGCGGCCGCGAATATCGTGACCCGATCGAACAGGCGGAGCGGCAGACGATGAGCGTTGCCGGGTTTCTCGCGTCCGCGCTGGCGTGTTTCGCCGCCATTTTGATCGTGCATGCCGTGTGGCTGCGCCTATCGCCCGGCACCGGCCTGCTCGGCTCGAGCCTGGTCTCGAGCCTGATCGTGATCGGCGGCTTGATCGGTCTCGCCGTTTCCGGCCTGATCCCGGTGGACACGCAGACGGCGGTGTCGGCGGGGATCGCTTCGTTCTTCGCCTATCAGCTCTTTTTCTTTTTAGGCCCCGCCACCGCCGACCGCTCCTTGACGGCACATCTGTTGCTGTATCTAGAGAAACACGAAGGCGTCCCCGCCGAAAAACTGATGCGGGATCACGATGCGCGCGCCTTCCTCGACAAGCGGCTGGACGAATGCAGCGAGACCGGACTGATCGCACGCGACGCCGCGCGCATTGCGCTCGCCCCAAGGGGCCGCGTGCTTGCCCGCATCTATGCGGGTTTCAACGCGCTATACGGCTTACGGGACCGGGACCGCTGGCACGAGTTCTTCAAGCGTGCGTCAAGGGATGACAGCTAGATCCCGGAAGCAAGATTCGGGCTTCGATCCGGCGGCCTGGCCGGTCCTGCTGCTGGCGCTGGCGCTCCTGGCGTTCTGCGTTGCCGTGTCGAGCGGCAAACTCATGTGGATGGACGAGGTGCTCACCTGGTACCCGGCCAACCTGCCCTCGCTAACAAAGCTGCTCGACTTCACCACCGATAAGATCAACGCCGGGCATTATCTTTATTTCTTCGCCGTGTGGATCTGGGGCAAAATCTTCTCCACCTCCGAACTGTCCTTGCGCCTGTTCTCCAGTGTGAGCCTCGCCGCCGCCATGGGTCTGACCTGGCTGACCTTGCGGCGCATCAACGGCGCCTGGCCGGCCACGCTGGCGACGGTGGCGGTGTTCGTGTCCGCGCCGCTGGTGCTCTATTACAACTCCCAAGCCCGCTTCTACGGGACGCTACTTTTTGCCACCGCGCTTCTGCTCTATGTGACCCAACGCATTTGGAACGTGCGCGCGTTCGACTGGAAAGCGGGTCTGGCGCTGTTCCTGGTCAACGGCAGCCTGCCGCTCATTCACCTGTTCGGGTTCGTCTATGGCGGGCTGATCCTGCTCGTCGTGTTCGCGCGCGACCTGACAACGGGCCGGTTCAGGCTCTGGTATTATCTGTGTTCGGCCGCGGGCTGGCTGCTGTTCCTGCCCTTTGTCCCGGCCCTTCGCCGGCAGATGGAACTGGGCGAGCCGCATTACTGGATTCCCGAGGCGACGCTGTCCGACCTGCGGCAGGTCTACGCCCAACACGCCTGGCACTGGCAGGCCGTGGTCTTGCTGCTGGGCGCGGCTCTCATCGTGCGCATTCTAGGCGCATCGGCGGCGCCCGCGCCCGCGCCCAAGCCATGGGACAAATGGTGGGTGGTCATGGGTCTGGCGCTGTTCGCCCTGCCCGTTTTGCTGTGGCTTGCGTCGGAGATCGGCCGGCCGATGTTCCTGGCGCGCTATGTCATCGTGTTCTATCTGGGCTGGGCCATCTTGCTCTCCGCCGCCTTTGCACTCGTCCTGCCCGCCGGAAAGGCGCTGACCGCACGGGGACAATTGGCGCTCGGGCTTGCCGCCTGCGTGCTGATCGCCGCGCTTGGCTTCAGGGCATGGCAGCTCTACGGCCGCGAAATGAAAATCCCCGCGCCGGAGCTGCCGGCCATGGCCGCGCGCTTGCCGGTGGTCACCGACGACACGCATTTCTTCCTGCAAGCGCTGTATTACCATCCCGACGTCGAGGATTTCTATTTCGTGCTCGATTGGGAGTCGGCGCTTGCGAGCGACGTGCGCAACGACACCCAGGACTTCCAGGCGATGCAAGCGCTCCGCCGCCATGTCGAGAGCGGCCGGATCCTCGATGCCCGCGACGTGCTTGAGCGTTTCCCCGCGTTCATCCTCTACCGCAGCCGGCACTGGCGAAACTTCCTGGCCAAGCAAGACGGCGTGGAGCTCGAACGCATCGGCCGGCGCGCTTACATCGTCCGGAGAAAGACCGGTGCCGACTAACCCCGGCGGCCGTCATTCCGCGAGAGGCTCAGCCGGCGTTCCTCAACACCCGTCATACCGGCGTTCCTCAACACCGTTTTGCATGCCGCGCACGCGCGGAGATGTTAGACAGGGGCATGACCGGTTCGATCGCTTCCCTGTTCCGGCGTCTGACGCACGGCGTTTACGTCATCGGCGTGGCGCACGGAGAGGAGCGCAATACCTTTACCGCCGCCTGGGTGATGCAGGTGTCTTACGATCCCGTGCTGCTGGCTTTGAGCATTAACCGGAACCATTCGTCCTATCGGCTGCTCAGCAGGGGCCGTGTGTTCAGCGTCAACGTGCTGAAGAAAGGTCAGCTCGACTTGGCCGAGCGCCATGGCCGGCCGGCGGACACCGGCAAATTGGCGGAGACCGAGTGGGCCGAGGGCCGCCTTGGCCCGCCACTGCTGCGAGACGCGCTCGCCTGGTTCGAGTGCCGGGTCGTCAACGAGTACCCGGCAGGCGACCACGTGCTGGTGGTGGGCCGGGTGATCGACGGCAGGCTGCAGGACGCAGGAGCCGAGCCCATGTCCTACGGCGAAACCGGCGAAATGGACGGCGCCGCCGCGCTCTTCCCCGACCGGCTCAGCGATTGACGGCCTCAAGCGACCACCGGCAGTGTCTCGATCGCTTTCAGTCCGCCATGCGGCCGGTAGGCGATCTCGTCGGGCGGGACTGCGAGCGCCAAGTTTGGCCAGCGCCCGAACAGCGCCTTTAACGCGCATTTCCCCTCAAGCCGCGCAAGCTGATAGCCGAGACAAAAATGGATGCCGGTGCCGAACGCGATGTGGCGGTTCGGGTGCCGTTCGAGGTCGAGGGTCTCCGGCGCATCGTTCGCGCTCGGGTCCATGTTGGCGGCGCCGATCATGACCATGATCTTGTCGCCGGCCTTAAGCTCCACGCCGCCGAGCTCGATGTCCTTTCGCACATGGCGCGGCTTGGAAAACTGCACCGGCGACACGAAGCGCAAGAACTCCTCGATGGCCAGATTGGCGCGGGTCCAATCTTCCTCGAGCCAGGCGCGTAACCGGGGCCGCGTCAGCAGCTCGTAGACCGAGCCAGAGATCAGATGCGTGGTGGTCTCGGAGCCCGCGGCCAGCAAGAGAAAGACCATCGCGACCATCTCGTCGCGGCTGATGCGCCCGCCTTCCTTCTCGACCCGCACCAGCTCGGCGATCAGCCCCTCCCCGCCGTCGGCGCGCGCCGCCTGCAAACGCTCCTCGAGAAACGGCCGCATGGCCGACAGCCCGCGCAACATGCGCAAAAAGGAAATGGGGCCGCGCACCCGACCAATGGTGTTGGCCCAGCCCATGAATTTGCCGCGGTCCTCGACCGGCAGACCGAGCAATTCGCAGATGACGGCGAGCGGCAGAGCCCGCGCGTACCGCGCGACCAGATCGGCCGGGCTGCCGTCTGCGAACAAATCCGCGGCGAGCGTATCGGCCAGCGCCAAGATGCGCGGCTCCATGTCGAGGATGGCGCGGCGGCGAAAGGCTTCGTCGACGATGCCGCGCAAGCGGGTATGATCCGGCTCGTCCATGGTCAGCATGTTGTCGGCGAGCCCGCGCAGGATGCGGGGCATCCACCAGCGAAGCCCGACAACTTGGCCGTCCTTGCGCAAGGTGAAATTCTTGCTGTCTTTCAGCACGCGGCCCGCCATCTCGTAGGTGGTGGTGATCCACACCGTGCCGATGATGGGAAACCGGGTCTTGACGATGGGACCGGCCGCGCGCAGGCGTTCGAGCCGCGCGGGCACGTCGCGGAAATAATCGGGATCGGTGAAATCGAGCTTGACCGTCATGGCGCGGCTTTAGCAGGCCCGCGTGTCAAATCTGTGCCGGCTGGCGGCGCCTATTGCTTGGGCGTTTCGGGCATGGCCTGGAACGTCTCGATGTCGCCGTGGATCTCAAGCCAATCCGGCTTCGACCGGGCAAACACATAGCGCTGGATCTTGTACCAGAACGCCGGATCGTCGAACGAGCCGCCGGCGATGCCGCGCTGGCCCGGCAGGAACTCCAAGGTCCAGGTCAGCGCCGTGCCGCAGGCAGTGCAGAATTCCTGCTCGATCCACCTTCCTGCGTCCGAGGTCAGGCGGTAACGCGCCAGGCTCTCTTTCGTGAACTCGACGTCGTCCTCGGCGAAATAGACCGAGATGCCGAACGCGCTGCCGGTGCGCTTGCGGCACCAGAAGCAGCTGCAAGCAGTGGCGCGTGTGGGCGCGCCGCGAACCCGATAGCGGTTCGCGCCGCAGAAGCACCCGCCTTCGTGCGTTTCGGTCATCGTCGCGCTTTAGCGTTTGACGATCTGGTATATCGCGCTGGCCGCCTCGTAGAGCTTGTCGGTGCCGTCGGGCGGCTGCGAGTTGGTCTGCACCGTAATCATCAAATCTTCGTCCTCGATCCATACATATAATGTACGGTAGCCGAGGCTTTCGCCCTCGTAGAACCATCGCGCGCCGAGCGGCCCGAGGATCTTCTTCGCCAAGCCCAGCGAGAAGCCGCCCGGATCGTCCTCGCTCACGTCGGCGATCGGCTCGCCGGTCTTGGTCGAAATCAGCGACAGCCATTCCTTCTGCTGCTTGGGCGGAACCACCTCGCCGGCGAACACCGCGCGCATCCAGCGGTCGACGTCGCGCGCGCTCGCCACCCCGCCGCCGGCCGATTGCGCCCACGACACGCTGTCGTCGCGCACGTCGCGGCCGATCAGCGGCGCGTTCCAGGTCACCTTGCAGTCGGGCTGATACGCGGCGCAAGCCTCGTTCTCGAAATAGCCGTGCGACAGACGCTTCACCACGGGCGCCGGATAGGTGCTCGGCTCGTAGAAGCTCGAGGTGAGACCCTGCGGTTCGATCACCATCTCATGCACCAGATCGCGGAAATTTTTGCCGGACGCCTTCTCGGCGATCATGCCGGCGAGAATGTAATTGGTGTTGCAATAGTAATAGCCCTTGTTCGGCGGCAGCGTGTTGGTTGGGCTGGGATAGGCGGCGGCAACCAGCTCCGCGAAGGTGAAGGCCCGCTCCGGTTCGTCGATCCAGGCTTTCGACAATTGCTCGGTTTCCGAATAATTGGGCAGGCCGCTGGTCATGTTGAGCAGGCGGCGGATGGTGACGTCCTTCCACGCCGGGTATTGGGGCAGCCATTTGCCGATCGTGTCGTCGATCGAAAGCTTGCCCGCCGCTTCGAGTTTCAGGATCACCGCCGCGGTGAAGGATTTCGACGTGCTGCCCATCTGGTAGAGCGTGTCCTGGTCGACCGGTCCCGCGCCCGCCTCGCGGCCGACCTTGCCGGCAAAGGCTTCGATCGCGGGGCCGGTTGGGCCGAAGCTGATATAGGCGGCGATGCCGGTGACCTTTTCCACGGGCGCGCGTTCCGCCAGCCAGGCATCGAGCGCGGCCTGCACGCGCTCGACTTTGCTTGGTTTGACTTGGGTCTGCTCGCCGGCGGGAGCGGAAGCCGCGAACAGGGCAAGCCCCGCCCCGGCCGCAAGCGCAAAGAACGTCGTCTTCATGTCATGCCCCTTCGGAAATGCGCCTCGCGGCCGCAGCTACAGGCACCGACCGTAGCAGAGCGCGCCCTGCCCCGAAACCGCATCGCGTCACTCCGGCGGAAGCCCGAATCCAGGGGCAGGCATCGCGCTGGATACCGGCGTTCGCCGGCATGACGTGTGTTGCGGATGCGCGCGCGGGCATTCTCCCCTCCCTCCCCTTAATGGGGAGGGTGGCGAGCGGAGCGAGCCGGGTGGGGTGAAAACGCAAAACGTGGATGGCCGGGACGAGGGAGGGGGAGGACAACACCCTCCTCATGCTGAGGGGCGCATCGGCCTTTGCCGGTGCGCGTCTCGAAGCACGCAAGGCCGCGCACCCTTC
>CAZFYL010000068.1:0-12735 GCA_964523345.1 uncultured Methyloceanibacter sp. | reverse complement strand
TGATCACCCAGGACAGCGGCGAATCTCAGTCCCGGTCAGGCGTGTGAAAGCCAGGTAAAAAAGCTCACGTTGAGGTTGTTAGGGACAGCCCTGCGGAGTCTTTTGAGCAAAAGGGCAAGAGAGCCCCCGTGCTGGGGGCTTGAGGCTCTCCGTTTTTGTGCAAAACCGGTACCCGAGGCACAAAGCTCTATTTGTTGCCGAGCTTCAGAGGCTCGTAAGCCACCGGTGCGGCTACCGGGGCAGCCCCGAATTTGTAGGTGTAGCGTCCCATGATCGACTGTGCGTCGTAGTCAGACAGCCACCGCCCGACATACCGCACGGAGAAGTCGCTCGAGTCGTTGATCGCGTAGGCCCCGCCGGCCTCGACCAGTAGCGAGTCCTCATCCAAATCGGTGCCGATCACCTTGAAATTGGATCCCGACGGCGCCGTGGCGAAGGACATATTCACCGTCTGGAAGGTATCCTCGAACTCATGCTCCCAAGCCACCGCCACTTGCGGCTTGAAGGCGCCGAAGGTGCCGTTGTAGCGGAGGCCGAGAGCGGTCGCCACCGAGTCCGCGTCGCTGCTCGCGACCTTCAGCGCAGCGCCTGTGCCGTACGGATCTTTTTCGGTGAAGCCGTCGATCTCGGCATGGGCTATGGTGATGCCGAAATAGGGTGTCAACATCGAACTGGCACCAACTGCGAAACGGCGGCCAATCTCGTTATAGAAGTCCACCACATCGGAATCCGGGCTCCCGCTCGGATCCAGCACAGTGTTCAATCCGAAGTTCCGGTGGCTGTCGCCGCTATACCAGCCGAACTTCACGATGGCGCGGTCGTACCACACGGCATTGTCCCAACCGCCATAAAGCGCAATTTGACCACCATCATAGTCGATCGACCCGCCGGACACCCCGCCCCATTTGTCGAAGTCCATATTGGAGTCGAAGTAGCCGCCCGCCACGCCCACAAACCACCGGCTGTTGAGGGCGTAATCGGCGCCGACCCAGATGCCGAACTGGTCTTCGCTGAAGCCCGGCGCCTCGACGTCGCCGTTATTGTCGTTCCAGCCGCCCCAAGCCCGCACCCAGGTCTGCCACTGATGCGGCGTAAAGCAGCCATCAGGGACAGCTGTGGAACCTAAGAACTTGTCGCCGGTGACCACGGCCCCATTCACAACGTTCAGGCTGCAATCCATGCGATCGGTGATCGACTGATCCAGCGCCCGCAAGGACCACAGCACCGACTGCAGATATTGGGCGTATTGCGCCCCCGACAACTGATCGAGAACCAGCTTGTAGTCTCCCACATTGTCGATCGTGAATAGATTGCCGACGAGCTGGACAAACGGCGCTTGTGTCGCCGGATCGACCCCGGGTCCCGGCAGCTTGCCATAGACGTTCTCAATGGCGCCGGCCACCGAATCCTGGTTCTTGGTCGGCTTCGCCACCACCTTGTCGAAGGCCGTCCGCGTCGCCGCAAGATCGACATCGTTGCCGTCGTAGATCGCCTGGGTCTCCAACAGGATCGAGTTGTCCGTGACCTGATCGAACGTGCCATTGCGAGTATTTGCGACAATGACATCTTCATAGGTGGTCTGGTCAGCATAGATGGCCGGCAGATAGACCGCATTGACCGTCCCGGCGAGATTGGCCGTGTCGGCATAGACTTGCGGATAGTCTCCCCCCGTCGGTGCGCCGGGGGTGTTCTTCGACGTCAGCTGATAGGTGAGCATGCCGTCGGGCTGAACCGTGAAGGTGTCGATGAACACATAAGACGGCCCGTTAACCCCCGTCTGCGGATCAAAGCCCTTGCCCTCCGGCCCCGCCTCAGCCCAGCCGCCCGGATCGCAGGCCCCGGTCCAGCCGTCCTGGCACAGCACCAGATTGCCCCCGTTGAAAATATCGAGGCTGTTGTTGGCGCCGCCGAGACCGAGATGGTCCACGCCGTATTCAGGACTATAGATGATGCCACTAAAGAAGGTCTTGCCTTCGGTGACCTCGATCCGGTCATCCACGTGGAGCCTGATGTCGCCGTAGATATGTCCGGGCCCGTTATTGCCCTTGAGCTCGATCAGCGCCGGGTTGGGGGCCGGGCCGAAAGCCGCACCCACACCCGCCAGATTAATGGCGTTGCCGCGATTAAAGGTCGTGTCCGTCGACCAGCCGGTCCAGATGGTGCCGCCGTCATTGGTGATTACCGTCGAGCCGTCACCCGTCCCGGTAACCAGGATGCCAGTGGCAAGGGCGGTCTCTGCGGTTGCCGCGCCGTTCGCCGCAGCCTTCGCCGCAGCCACGATCACACCGGAATTGTCGATGTCCACATCGAACGTGCCGCCGGGAGCTGACCCACTGGCGACGATGCCCCACGCACGCGCCAGGGCTGTCGCGGTCGCACCCTCGGCAGCGGCATCGGCAAACGCCTTGATCGTCCCGCCGTTATCGACCTTTGCCGTCGCCGCACCACCGGCGCCCGTGGCACTGGCTACCTGGAGCACGCCGAAAGCGGTCGCGCTTCCCCGGGCAGCGCCCAAGGCGAAGGCCTTGGCCTCGGCATGGGCCGCGATGTCGCCATTGTTGTCGACCGAGACCGTGGCGACCCCACCCACGCCGTCGGCGGTGGCGCGCTGCTCGACGCCGGTGACGGAGGCATCGGCCGTCCCACTGGCGAAGGTCGACTCGACTAGGGCATGCCCCTTGGCCCCAATGTAACCCTTATTCTCGAGCCAGACTGTCGCAACCCCGCTGCCGTCATCGGCATCGGCCCTCTGGAAGACGCCATTGGCGTCCACCTCGGCAGAGGCGAAGTTGACGGCAAAGGCCTTTCCCTCGGCGTAGGCATCGATATCGCCCTCATTGTCGAGCCAAACTTTCGCTGTCCCAAAGCCTCCACCCCCATTGGCGGTGGCGTTCTGGCCAACGCCGGTGACGGAGGCAGAGGCGTCGGCGGCGCCGGAGGTCGAGTCCGCCAAAGCATCCGCCTTGGCTGCGATGTTGCCGTAATTATCGAGCTTCGCCTCCGCCACTCGCCCGCCGAAATCGGCAAAGGCCCTCTGGCGGGCGCCGGTGGCGAACACGGTCGCTTCGGCGGAGGTTTTAGCAAAAGCCTCGCCCTCGGCGTAGGCCTCTATGTCCCCCTTATTGTCGAGCCAGACCTTGGCCGTCCCAAAACTGCCGTCAATGGCTACGGCTTGTTGGGTGACGCCGACCGCCGACACGTCGGTCACAGTGGCGGCGCCCGAGGTTGAGTCGGCCAGGGCATGCACCTTGGCCTTGATCGAACCCTCATTTTCGAGCCAGATTCTGGCTGTCCCAGAGCCATCGTCGGCCCGGGCGAGCTGGTCGACGCCGGTGGCACTCGCGGTCACATCGGCGCCGGCTTTGCCAAAAGCCTTTCCCTCGGCGTAGGCCTCTATGTCACCCTTATTGTCGAGCCAAACTTTGGCTGTCCCCTCACCCCCATCGGCGTGGGCGCGTTGGTCGACGCCGGTGGCATTCGCATCGGCGCTGGCGGTTCCGGAGGACGACTCCGCCAGGGCATGCGCCTTGGCTTTGATGTCGCCGTGATTGTCGAGCGAAATCTCGGCTAACCCAAAGCCCTCATTGGCGTCGGCGTCCTGGTTGACGCCGGTGACAGTCGCGCTCGCAACGGCGCCGGCTTTGCCAAAGGCCTTGGCCTCGGCGTAGGCCTCGATGTCGCCGTCATTGTCGAGCCAAGCCGTCGCTGTCCCACCCGCCGCATTGACCACGGCAGACTGGTTGACGCCGGAGGCATTCGCCAAGGCGTTGGCGCTGGTGTTGGCAAAGGCTTTTCCCTCGGCATAGGCCGCGATGGCGCCGTCATTGTCGAGCCAAACCGTCGCTGTCTCGGGGGGGCCGTTGAGGTTGGCAAACTGCCTGACGCCGGTGGCGTTCGCGGTCGCAGTGGCGGTAGAGGTCGAGTCCGCCAGAGCATGCGCCCTGGCCGCGATGTCGCCGTCATTGTCGAGCTTGGCCGTAGCCACCCCAGCATTGCCATTGCGCTGGGCAAGCTGGTTGACGCCGGTGGCACTCGCAAAGGCATGGGCGTTGGTCTTGGCAAAGGCTTTTCCCTCGGCATAGGCCGCGATGTCGCCGTCATTGTCGAGCCAGGCCGTCGCCATGCCAATGCCGCCGTTGGCCTGGGCCAACTGCCTGACGCCGTTGGCATTCCCAGAGGCATAGGCGGCGGAGGTCGAGTCGGCACGGGCATGCGCCTTGGCTCTGATGTCGCCTTCATTGTCGAGCGAGGCCGTCGCTATCACAGTGGTGCCGTTGGCCTGGGCAAACTGGTTGACGCCGGTGGCACCCGCAAAGGCCGAGGCGTTGATCTTGGCAAAGGCTTTTCCCTCGGCATAGGCCGCGATGTCGCCGTCATTGTCGAGCTTCGCCGTGGCCATCCCACTGCTGCCGTTGGCCTGGGCAAACTGCTTGACGCCGGTGGCATTCGCCACGGCAGTGACGGAGGCGGAGGTCGAGTCGGCCAGGGCATCGGCCTTGGCTCTGATGTCGCCCTCATTGTCGAGCCAGACCGTCGCTGCCACAGTGGTGCCGTTGGCCTGGACAGTTTGTTGGACGCCGAGAGCATTCGCCGTGGCCTGGGCGCTGGTCTTGGCAAAGGCTTTTGCGTCGGCATAGGCCGCGATGTCACCCTCGTTGTCGAGCCAGAACGTCTTTGTCACAGTGGGGCCGTTGACGACGGCAAATTCCCTGACGCCCTTGGCAAGAGCAGAGGCCGTGGCGGCGCCGGTTTCAGTGTCATGCGCCACGGCGATGGCCTCGATCAGCCCGTTATTGGTGATCTTGGGCACGTCGCCGTTGACGAGCATCCCCGTGGCGGTCGCAAACGCGGTGCTGGCGTTGTTGGCCGCGGCCGTACCCTCGATGGCCTGGATCACCTTGTTGTTGACGAAATGGTCGACGGCGGCATTCGTCGTAATCCACACCGCCAACGCTGCCGTCCCAGCCCCGAGGGGGTTATCGAAGCCATCGCTGATGATGGCGTTGTTGGTGACGAGGTCGAAATCGGCAGGGGCAACGATGTTGACAAAATCAGTGTTGATGGCAATCGTCGCGGTGCCGGTGCCGGTGAGCGTGGCGCCCATGGCGCTGCGGCCCCCCACCAAAGACAACGCAGCCAGAGACGCGCCCGTGAGAAGGCTCGCAATCCGGCTCTTGTGAGACATGGTTCCCCCAGCCACGCAAATCTCTGTTGAATCAATACCAGCACAGTATTTGGGCAACCCCGAGCTGACCAGCCAAATACTTGAGCCTTTTCAAATTGGTTGGCGACCGTGGCCAATCTGCCACAGAGCGCGCGGATCCCGCCCTTGCCAGGCGCTTCCATCGCTTGAGGCGAGGAAAATCCACCCTTGGGCGCCGGACGACGTGCAAAACCAGGCGATTAGGCGCCCCGAGGGGTCTCAAGCTCAGCCTCGTAGCCGAGCGCGTCGAGCAGGGGCTGGAGCCGGGCACCGTACCGGCGCCATTTCTCGACCGAGCTGGTGTAAACCGGCTTGCGCACCTGTGTGACGCTGGCCGTCTTCACCGGACGGGCCGATTGGTGGAAGGAGAGGCAGGCCGGGTCCCAAGACAGGCCGAGGAACTCCAGCATGCCCCGGGCGGAGGCTTCGAGGTTGCCAACCACGTCCTCGTAGACGACCGTCTTAATCGTCTGAGGCGGAAGCACCTTATCCCAATGCGCCATGAGCTCTTCGTATTTCCTGTAATAGCGGCCGAGCTCACCGAAATCATAGCTGTGCGGCATGTCGTCCTTGAACAGCTTGGTGTAGGCCGACCAGCACGTGTCCACGGGGTTGCGCTTGGTGTGGATGAACTTGGCGTTGGGAAACAACATATGGAGCATGCCGGCAAAGTAGTAATTCGTCAGCAATTTGTCGGTCACACGGAGCGCGTTCGGTGCCAATTCCCTCAAGGTGGAGAGGTATCCTTCGGCCAGGATCGCGTAATGCGCCCGGTTGAACTTGCCGACCATCTGCGGATATTTCGGCAGGAACGGGAAGCGGCTTCGCAACATATGGATGCGCCGGCTGAACTCCTTGATCTCGCCGGCGCCGAAGGCCTGTGGATGACTCGACACAATCTGCTCCACCAGCGTCGAACCTGAGCGCGGCATGCCGATAATGAACACCGGCACTTGCGTCGGATCACCCTCGAACGGCGCGTTCGCGATGAAATCGGCGGTGAAAATCTCGCGAATCGAGTCGAAGAATCCGAACGTCTCGGTTTCGGTATAATCGAGCTTGGCGCGTTTCAGCGTCGTGCCCATTTGGAAATGGCTGAAGGCCTTCTCGTATTCGCCGATGTCCTCATAGGCCTTGCCCAGTCCGAAGTGCAGAGCCATGTAGCGCTCGCTCATCGGGTCGGAGGCCTCCTGCATGATCGCCTCCATGGTCTGAAGGCGCGGATTGTCCGGGGTGAACTTCTCCATGTCGGCCAAATTGGCATAAATGCCGATCGCCCTGGGATTGTCTTCGATTGCCTTGAGGAGCTGCTCGCGCGCTTCTTCGAGCCGGCCGACGGACTTAAGACAAATGCCATAATGCATGCGCGCATCGCCGGATCCGGGCTTGAGCCTCAACGCGGTCTCGTACGAGGCAAGCGCCTCGGGGAAGCGATCGGTCTCGTGCAGCACCTCGCCCAGCACCACATGGGCGTCGGCGTTGTCCGGATCCTCCACGAGCGCCAGCCGACAGGCCTGCTCGGCCTGGCTGAAATTGCTCCTTTCGAGCTGGGTACGGGCAAGCTGGATCAGGATCGATACATTCTTGGGATCGATCTTGAGCGCGTCGCCGAGCACCCTCAACGCCTCATCCTCGCGGTCGTGCTGAACGAGCAGTGTCGCGAGGTTGCCGTATGCTTCGAAATAGCGGTCGTTGAGACCGATTGCCTTGCGATAGGCGAACTCCGCTTCCGCAACTTGGTCGCGATCGCGCAGGATCGCCGCCATGTTGTTGTAGGCTCCGGGGTAGTTCTCGCGCATGAACAAGGCCCGCTGATATTGCTCAAGCGCCTCGTCGTCTTTACCGAGCGCGTGCAGCGCATTGCCAAGATTGTTGTGCGCTTCGGGATAGCTGCTGCTCAGCGAGATCGCCTGCTCGTAGTATTCGACAGCCTTCTCGAACTCCCGCTGGTCATAGTGGACAATGCCGAGATTGTTCAGCGTCTGTGGCGAGCTCGGGTTGAGATCGTGCGCTCGGCGCAGAGCGGTCATGGCCTCAGGCAGCTTGCCTCGCTGCCGCTCCATCTCACCGAGATTGGCATAGAACTGAGCATTGTTTCCGTCGAGATGGATGGCCCGCTGCATCGATTTGACCGCTGCGGCGCTGTTGCCTTGGGCATGCAGCACGGCCGCCATGAGATTATGGGCCCCTGCCATGCGCGGCCGCTGGGACACGATCTGCGAGCAGATTCGCGCCGCCTGCTTGAGGCGGCCGGCGGTATAGAGCTCGTGCGCCCGATCCATGGCCTTGTTGAGCGAAAGCGCCACTCGCTTTGCCCCGCCTTCCGGTTGCGGCGGTGCGCTCATGTCTTGCTCCTTCCCGCCGGGACCGGGCTTCCCGCGCCTTGGCGAACCGATTGTATCGCTCATGCTTAGGACGCTTACACTGCCGCTCAACAGGCTACCCGCACGTCAAATTTGATAACTCTAAAATCACGGACCGTGCAAGCGACGCCCAGCAGCGGCCTCCTTGCTCAAGCTCCCGGTTCCCGCTCTTGTCAAGAATTCGGAGGCGCCGGATTACCTAGCCATACGGTTATGCGTCCCAAACCGATAGCGGCAGGCAACCGGGTTGCCGTGCCCATGCTTATAGATCACCCATAACTCAATATATATAATGTCATGATCCAGCGATTACGGAACCACATCTCACACACACATGGGGGAAAGCCTTGCGTGTGATCAGCGCGATGGCTCTCATCGTGATAATCCTTGCCCCTATCGCATGGTCACCGGCGAGCGCAGCGTCGAGCCTGATAATGAGGCCAAACGCTGCTCCATGACCCAGTCGCTCGTGCAGACGAATAGTCAGACCAATAGAAGGCGCCTCGTCCTGCGCTTGACGGTGTCCATAAACGCGCGGCGGGCTCCTCTCATCATGTCGGACTCTGGTCGGATATAACGGGCCAGGAGACGCCTTTGGCGGTCCGCCAGGTCGTGACGCCTTAGCGCTAAGGGCCGCGAAATGCCAGACCCGGACACTCTGAGACATCCTCCGCATGTATCAGTCGGGAAACGTATCGCTAAGAGACTGAACGAGTTTGCTTTCCCCCACACCCACGCAACGGAGCGTAACCGTTGCCCGCTGTAGGTAACATCCGAGGTAACAAATCAACACTGCAGAACCCCCAAGCCGCCTCCGTTGGGCAGTCCTGACCCATATGTAATACTACACTTGACACATGCACAACGTTATATTACATCATGCGTCTTGATAGGGTCATTCAAAAGCCGGGCCTTGAAGCGGTTTTGGGAGCGCGGTGATGGGCGTCGCCTGCCCTCACAGTTCGTTGGCAAGATCTCGCTTGTGCTCGATGTCTTGGATACGGCGACAGTGCCTGGCGATCTTGACCTTCCCGGCTTCGGCTTTCACGCGCTCAAAGGAGCCCGGCGCGGGCAATACGCGATCACGATCACCCATAACTGGCGGATCACCTTCCGCTGGCAAGACGGTGACGCTATAGAGGTCGATTTTGTTGACTACCACGGAGAGTAAAGATGACTGGCAAAACCTATCCCAAGCGTGATCCGGCCCGGTGCCCGTCCCACCCCGGCGCCGTGCTTCGAGAGATCATCTTACCCGACGTGCGAGCGACCAAGACTGCCATCGCTGCAGTCTTGAAGCTTTCGCGCAATCAGCTGCACATGATTCTGAGCGAGAAGCAGCCGGTGACGCCGGAAACCGCCGTAAAGCTCGAGGCCGCCTTTGGCGGATCGGCCCGCATGTGGCTTGCCATGCAAGCGGCCTATGATATTTGGCATGCACAGCAAAAAGTGGACGTGAAGACCATTCCCTCTATGCGGGCTGCGTGATCACGGCGGGGAAAAGCGAGGGCCGGCTGCAGCTCCCAGGTGAGCAGCGAAAACTAAGACCACCCCTCAAGCGACAGTTCTGTGCTTGGTCTTTGTGGGGCATGGCCACCGCCTCCTGAAATGCCGCCATGAACGTTTCCGCTCCGCAAGCACGGCGCGGCCCGAACATCCACTTTCCGCATCGCTTCCATCAGTCTCTTAAACTGCTCGAGCACCTCTCGGTCGGTAGCACCCTCGCCTCTATCTCCTTCCAGCACCATCGATCTCACCAGCTCTCCCTGCCGGTAGGGTGCGATGCTGCCATAACTCGTGAGCGTGGTTTGCACATGCTCGTGTCCGAGATTCTGGCTCCACGCCTTGAAGTGCTCGATCGTCGGGCACATTCGCTCGCCGAGTTGAACCAGGGTGTCGCGGAACGAGTGCGGGTTGAAATAAGGAAGACCAGCCCGCGCGAACGCTTGCCGGAAAATCTGCCTGATCGGTCCGGTGTTGGCCCAAAAGTGAGGCTCCAAGCCCTGAGCGGTGTAACAGCAATTCTCGTCGTGAGCGACCGCGGTGCGAGGAAACACCGGGTCGTCGTTGCCGTAAAGCTTCTGTTCCTTAAGGAAGCGAATCCATTCAACGGCAATTTGCTCGATATCACTCCGCACCGGAAAGAAGAAGGTGTCGATGCGTTTGCGGCGCTTGGTTCTAACCTCACGTGGATCCTGAATGACGAGAGAGCGATCGATGTCAACGTGCTTGAGCGGTAAAGAGGCCAGAGCGGCATCCCGCATGCCGGTCAATATGGCGAAGGCAATCAGGGCGCGGTCCCGCCGCTCTAATTCGGTTTCTGCCGGCATGGCGTAGATCACGGCCCTGATCTGCTCAAGCGTCGGGAAGCTCTTGAAGCGCGGCGCCTTGGCCACGCGGGTCTCGTTTTCCGACAAGTTGAGGTATTCAACATCCGTCGGCCTGATGCGGGAGCGATAGCCGGGCTGCCAGCTCAGCCACTTGAAGAAGGCCTTCAGCGCGTTTACGGTCGAAAGCAGGGTCGACTTTGCCAGCGGTTCGCCATCGCGCTGCGTTCGCCCTCGAGCGAGAGATTTTTTAAAGGCGATGGCCTGTTCCTTGTTGAAGGTCGCCAGATCCTTAAATCCAGTATAGATCTCAAAACGTGCGATCGCTTTGCGGACGCCGTCGATTGTGGCCTCGGCCTTCTGGTCGGCTTCCTTGAGATAGCGAAAATAGTCCCGCTTGATCCGTTCATTCTTGGGGTTGAATTGCGTCATGGTCGCCAATCTCTTGCAAGTGATGGATAACGTGGGGGTGAGCGTCCTCTTCTAGGCGTGGTGCCTCTATCGTCTCGACGATAAAGATTCTCTTGTAATCCTCAAACCGTTGAACGGATCCGGCTCGGTTCATGGACGATCCGCACTGCTCGCACTGTCCAGCCAAGGTAAGCTGTCGCTTATTGACAAGTCTGGCGGTGACGTGTCCACCGCGCGGACGTCTTGGCGCTCGGCAGCGAAAACAGAAGAATTGCTCCGGCCCGCATCGGCGCTTCCGTCCAGATTGCCGCTCGGTGAGAAATCGAATCAGCTCACTACCGTGTATTAAGAAGGGTCTGCGGTCGTCGATCGTGTGCAAGCCTCCCTTGATCCACTGCCTTACGGCTTGCGGATGAATGCCGAACAGTTCGGCAACCTCGCTGATCGAGAAGCTGAGATCGCGCCTGACGAGCCTTACATTGTAGGTTCGCTTTATTCGCCTTGCGCCGGCCATGCCCGACAACCTCATCGGTCGGCTGCGGCGCCGCCGCGGCCTTGCGCTGCAATCCATCCGCATACTTCACTACGCAGCCAATAGTTGCGCCCATTGATCGAGAGGTGCCGGGGGAATTGCCCGTCGCGTTCCCACCGCCAGATCGTCATGTCTGAGACCGGCACGAGGTTGCGCAGCTCTCGTCGCGGCAAAAGCCGCTCTGAAATATCTCGATGATCTTGGTACATGGTTCAGATCCACTATTCGCCGAGTCGTCCGGCCGTCGTGGTGAACCATTTGGATGATTTCGCAGGCCCGAAAAACAGGCCTGAAATTAGCCCGATATTTTAATTTCGGGCCACTTTGCGCTGACGATATGCGACGCGCAGGTTGTTCTTGATGGTCTTGTCTGTCAGCGGCGGTGCGCTCGGATGCGCACTCCTCAGCCAGTCGGCGAGGTAACGAGCCTCCTCCGCAAGCGAGGCGGCCACCTCACTGCGAACGCAGCGCGCGTCAAATTCAGCTTCGACAAGATGCATCGAAGTGGGGCGCCCGGGCGCCCCCGTGTGCAACGGTGGCGTGGGTCCCGCGGTTTCATCGAAAGGCCAAAACCGGGCGACATCTGGCTTGAGAACCATCAGGCGCCCCCATTGGCAGCCGTGACGGTTCTGCAAGGAGTCATCGTGGCCTTTCCGCCAGTGTTCCTCATCTAAATAGGCGAAGCTTGAAAGATAAAGTTCGTTGCTGAGCAACAGTTCGAAGGGCTCTTCAACGAATGGATAGCTAACTCTACATCCGGCGAAATGATATCCCGGCACAGGCCGCCGCTCACCATTCCGGATCCCAACGACCTTAATTTCTTCAGAGGCGATGCGCGCGAGAAGTTGCTCGTAGGCGGGTTTCCAAACGTTCTCATCGGAAGGGTCGAAACTGACGGACCCCGCGCACGTCGCGATCCATTGTGCCGCGCAGTAGAGCGGCATGTATCCAGGCCCTTCCGGTTTCATGAGTGCTGGCAGTTCCAATTGCGGTTGGGACCTGGTGGGCCATCTTGCGCGAACAGCCTCCGCCGGCACGATCACTTCGCGATAGCACTCCTTGGCTTGTTCGCGTTGAGGACGAATGACATCCGTTCCACTCTCCTCAAACCACGTCAAGTCGTGCCAGCGCTCGGCTTGAATCCCGACACGCTTACCTGTGTCTTTCTCAACGCCGCTCGCCTCAAAATCCCCAAACTGAAGAGCCCGCCAAAGTTCCTTGATCGCCTCTTCGGCGCTCATGTCGTCAACTGCATTCTGCCGCTTGGTGTCGACTATCCGTAGTCGAACAAGCGTCGCAGCAGGACGCCTCTCGAGACCGTAGCCTTGGTGAATGGGTCCGTCTGGCTTTTCCTGCCATTCCACGTAGCGCCAGACAGAGAATTCCTTCCGATAGTCATTCCACCAATTACGGACAGCGTCTGCAGAACGATATGCGATCCAGGCCACTGCCATCGGCAGCGACCAGTATGGCTCACGCATCGGATCGCAGTCTGCGGGATCAGGCTCCGAGGCGAGCTTGCCCAACCCAAGGCGCTTCGCCTCAGATTCTGCGTCAGCTGGTGTGATCTCCCCGCGCTGCACTCTCACTAGAAGGTCGTTACGGGAGACATCGCCGACGGGAGGTTTCCTCTTGCCCACGGTGACCACTCGGATCGGTGCAATCCCGCCAACAAGAGGCTGAGCTAAACCTCCCGGATAAGCAAGATAGCCCGGTTCTGTCTGGCCGGACCGACGCCGAAGCGACGCGTAACGAAAAACTTCCGATTTGTTACCTTAGGTGTTACCTATGGCGAAATTCCGCAGTTTGAGACGGCCATAATTCCAAGTAAGTAATTGATTTATATGGTAGCGGAGGAGGGACTCGAACCCCCGACACGCGGATTATGATTCCGCTGCT
>CAZFYL010000067.1:0-13588 GCA_964523345.1 uncultured Methyloceanibacter sp. | reverse complement strand
AGGCCTCGAAACCCTGACTCTCCAGGTCGATCGCGGTTTGCAGCACGCAGACATGAGCCTCGATTCCGGCCAGAACGACCTGGGGACGGCCTTGCCGGCGAAGCTCATGCAGACGGTCCCGCAGCGGCGTGCTTCTCATGCAGGAGAACTCGACCTTGTCGACTACGAAGCCGGAATTGGCGGCGGCCTCACGGATCGGTTCGACGGTCGGCCCCAAACCTTCCGGATATTGTTCCGACAGCGTGATCGGCACGTCGAGCGCCCGTGCCGCGCGCACGAGCCGCACACAGCGCTCAACCACACCATCCTTGCCTTTGATCGCCGCAAGCAACTTATCTTGGACGTCGATGACGAGGAGCTGGGATTTATCGCGGGCAAGCAACATCTCGAGAATAGTTTGGGGGGATTCGGCGCCCCCGCATAGGGACGTAAGGAGGTATTCAACGCATGGAAAAAACCCCTGGGATTGCTCTGTTCCCGGGCCGCGCTGCCAATAGCCCGGTTTTCAACGTTGACAATTGTCACCATACTCGCGTCCGGCAAATCGGCCTGGGGACGCCCATGCAATATCGGGGGAGCATTCGCCGGTTGGGTCAAACCATTGCCCGCATCCTTCGGCCGCTCGGCCAGGAGATAACAGGATGATTTGCTTTATCCTGAGCCGAGAGCACGAAACGAGCCTGAAGGCCCTTCAGGAGGATCCTGACGCTCCGAAGGTCACGTCCCTTAGCTATTCCGATGCTTTAAAGACGCATTCGTTGCCTGCCGGCACCTATATCTTCACATGCCTCTCCACGCTTAGTCCTAGGCGGCGCGTCGCAGGAGCGCGGCTCTATCGCCGGCTTGAGGAAGCCGGATGCCTCGTCTTCAACGACCCTGCTCGCGTAAAGATGCGCTACAGCCTCTTGCGTGCCCTGTACCGGGAGGGAATCAATCCATTTAATGTTTATAGTGCAGAGAGTGAGGAACGCCCTGAGCGGTTTCCTGTCTTCTTGCGGCTGGCTCATGGCTCTCACCCGGTTCTGACCGATCTCATTTCCAATCAGTCGAGCCTTGAGCAAGCAGTGGAGGCCGCAGTCATCTCCGGCTATCCGCGTGAAACGCTGATGATCGTGGAATATGCCGGCCAGCCTGTCAGGGACGGCGTGTTCCGAAAGTCATCTGTTTTTAAAATAGGAAACCGGTTCGTTCCCGATATCTGGTGGTACGGCAAGTCTTGGGAAGTCAAAGCCGATTGCGACGGACTTGCCGACGGCGAACTTTACAAAGAAGAGTTGCAGCTCATTCGCGAAAACCGCTACCCCGAGGAGGTAAACCGAGCGTTCGAGCTGGCCGGCATCGATCACGGGCGGCTCGACTTTGGTTTCATTGACGGGCGGGTCTGTATCTACGAGATCAACCTCCTTCCGGTCTTTCATGCACCGCGCAGTCATCCGGTTCCGGACCGTGTTGAGAGCATGAAACTCCGATGGAGAAAATTGCTGGCTGCTTTCCATGACATTGATTCCAAGGAGGAGACTCCGCCACAGTTCGTTGAGGTTCGCGGTCGGAGCATCGAGGCGTTGAAACGGGCTCATAAGGTGTTTCCGGCTCTTCGTCCGACGCTGATGACGCTTGGCCGAGAATATGAACGCCGGGGAAACTTGGCTGGAGCGTTAGAGTCAATGGAATCAGCGGTGGCCGCCGATCCGAACAACTCTAAAGCGCGCGCCCAAGTCAAAAGTCTCTTGCGAAAAATCAATGGCACCGAAGCAAAATCGGCGGTCGTGCCCGATCCTAACAAGCACGCTGCCCGAAAGTTCGCATGGCTGCGTCGGATTTTGAGGCCGCGCTCTTAGGAGCTCGGAGCCACGATAAATTCTTTTCTTAAGGTCACGCGCCGTGCTGATTTGTCCAATAGTCTTGGAGCTTGCCGAGAATTGTTTTGCCACATCTGGTGAGCTCGGCATGGCGCATCAACACCGCCAGCGAGTCTCGGCCTGCCTCTTCGTTGGATTGAAGATGTTGGATTGCGAGCGTGTTATCGTCCTTGCCTAGCGATCCGCTATCGAGCAGGCGCTTCATCGCAAGATGGACCCTCGTCGTTACGAAGCAGGCATGGAAGATGCCGTCGATCGGGCGCTTGTCGGCGCGGACCGGGGAGTCATATCTTTCCTCCCCGGTGTTGTGCGTCAAACCTCCATTGGCGGACATTCCGAAAAGCAAAACGTGGCTGCTCTCGTGAACAAGAAGGTCCACCCAAGAGATTAGATCCCGACTGTGACCGGCATTGAGCAGCGTCGCGCCCCAGAAAAAGAATGTGGTCGCACCATCGAAAACGTTTGCCGGTTCAGAGTCTCGTGGCGATCCCAACACCATCAACCGAACCAGGCGCTTGATTTCATCATGCCAGACAGGATCGCTCTGCCGCATGAGATCGAGGCTTGCGGCGATTTCTTGCTCACAGCGCGAAAATTGCTCGGCCGTGGGCGCTGCAGGCCTGAAGGGGGCAAGTTGCTCGGTGTCAAGCAGGCGCTGCAAATGATCCCACCACCGGTCCGGAATGGTGGACTCTTGCAGCCGGACCATCCCTTGGCCGGCTGGCAAAGCGGCGGCCGTGGCGACCGCATCGATGCTCTCGGCAATATCCCGATCCTGGGCTCCCTGGGAAAGCTCGGCGACCAGTCTTGAGTAAAGGCAAAAAACCCAAGGGGACACGGAGCCCGCTCTTAGCCTCTCCGCGAGATTTACAAGAACAGCTCGGTGTCCGGCCTCGAGCGAAGGAAGCCCGCCAAGGTACTCAAACGACTCTGCCAGCCGCAAACGCAGCATGGAATCGAGTTCGTCGACCCGGGAAGGAGAAGGGGCCAAGTCCCACAAGGAGGACTTGCCAATCTCGGCATCGTGGGTCTCGCCTGCGAGTGACATCCCGAACCTCCAGTATTGCCTCGAATCTGCCGAATCCCGGCATTCGGCCGGGAGCAAGGCTTTTCAATGCCGGACCCGTCCTTTTGCTCGCTGACAGGTTACCCCTGGCCAGCCCTTGCATCAACGCGGAGGCGGGCCCTATCGGCTAACCGTCACAATTCGGTTGGTACCCCCCAAGGAAGCGTCTCCAAAGCTTGCAATCAGCCCAACCGCCCCTTATCCTTCGCCGCATCAAAAGGGGTAACCTCCATGAACAATCCAGCCAGACTTGACTATTCGAAACTGTTTGGGTTCGACATGGTGGCAGACGATGTCACCAATGGCGTGGATTTCCAGAACGCAGCGATCGGAACACGGCTCGGAGCGAAAGTCGGTAAGATGACGGTCACGTTCACTGACGCTGTGAGACCTGTCGGTCTGCCGTCGGAAGTCACGCAGGCTGCCGGGCCAATCATGGTAGGCCTGGGCGGAAGGACGGTTTCAGGCAGCTGAGCGAAAGCGAGTTGCAGACACGTCGTATGATGTGCCTGCGGCGGTGCGATTTGCAGCGAGGCCCTCAGGTCTCGCTGACGTCGCGTTTTTGTGCTTCGTCAGAGATATGTGCCTGATATTCCTTTTCCTCGACAAACGCTGACTTCATCGACGCGTTGATCTGTTGTTTTATCCTCGCTCGCTCGTCATTGGTGACATAAATTTGCCGGGCGAGTTCGACGAAATGAGCATCGAACCTTTGGTCTCGTTCGCATGCTCGAATTGCGTCCTCAAAATCCCAAAGCTTTTCATTGATCGCTAGAAGAGACGCGCGCTTCTTCTCCACATGCGAGGGAGGTGCCAGGTCTGAAACCACCGCATTGAGATGCTCCAATTCCCGCCGAACATTGGCAAGGGAGGCAGGCGAGGTCATGCGCCGCGCTTTAATCTCCAAGATCGAGATCTTGTCGAGTAACTCACCCCACGACACTTCCACGCGCGGAGACGATTCAAGCGGGCCGGCATCCTCGTTGGCAGCGACAATCGATCCGGACTCGCGCAATTCCTTCAGCGCTTCGGCCATGCGTAAGAATACCCCATCCCAGTCGCCGCTCGCTTCCTGTCGGAACAATTTCGCAGTGGGGTACCAAATCGTGTCGGCTCGCTGTCGTAGCCAGCGCCATTCGCAAGGCTCGTTTAAGGCAATCCAAACCGGACGGCCCAGTGCTCCGGCAAGATGCACCATCGACGTATCGCAGCTGACGACAAGGTCGAGCAGTTCGATGACCGCAGCGGCATCTATGAAACCGTGTTCGCCCGCGTCGAAGTCTGCGCCGAGGTGCTCGACGCGCATGTCGGATGGAAAATTTGCAAGCTGCTCATTACCATCGTCGATCTGGAGACTGATAAGTCTGACATCTGGAATTTCAGCCAGTGGCCGAAGCGCAGCCAGAGGGAAAGATCGTACGTTGTTGCCGTCGTATTGATTGCCCTGCCAGAAAATGCCTATGCGAAATCCATGGTCCCCAATGCGACTTCTCCACTGAGCAACGCGTTCCGGCTCGGCGGCCAAATACGGCGTTTCGATAGGAATTGGCAGTCCCAGTTTCTCGAATAGACCGGGCACATGCATGAGGGGGCACTGAAAATCGAACCGGCTATCCGGTGGAATCTCGGATAGCATTGTGGTGGATCCGCCAAGTGTTCGGAAAAGCCGATGTAACCTCTCGGGAGCCAGATAGGATACGCGCGCGCCGAGGTCGCTCAGAGCCGGAGCATAACGCGCAAATTGAATTTGGTCGCCGTTTCCCTGCTCCCCCAGAATTAGGATCGATTTATCGGCTAGGGGCTCGCCGGTCCAAGGCGCGGCATGAGCCTCATCCCGCAACCAACTTTCTCCGCTCATAGCGAATCGATAATTGTAGCCTTGCCAGCCATCGCGAAAATTGCCGAGCGTCAACAACATGGCTCCCATGTTGAAACTCGCCTCCGGCAATCCCGGCTCGATGAAAATGGCCTTCCGGCAAGCCTCGATCCCTTCCTCGATACGACCGAGGTTCACGAGTGCGAGGGCCATGTTGCAATAACCGATAGTCGAGCCCGGCTGAATCGCGAGCGCGCGGCGAAAAGCAGAAAGCGATTCGGAATGTCGCCTAGTCCCGAGCAAAGCGCTGCCGAGCGTGAGCCAGCCGTTGAACTCGTTCGGATTAAGCTTGACCGCTTTGTCCAGCAGCATTGCAGCTTCATCGAATTGTTTCGCTTCTTGCAGAAGCGACCCAAGACTTAAGAGCGTTTCAGCGCAGTCGGGTCTTAACGAGATTGCATGCCGGTAGGCGTCGATAGCCTCGTCCTTACGCTCGAGCTTTAGCAGGACCTTTGCCAGTTCCTGAGCGCTCTCCGCGTGAGAGGGACGCAAGTCGATGGCCCTTTGCAGCCACACGAGTGCCTGGTCGTGTTGCTCTGCCAAATGGAGAGTAGTCCCAAGGTTGAAGCAGGCGATCGCATCGTCTGGAGTGGCCTGGACCACCTCCTGAAACTGCAATAGGGCCTCTTCGATCTTGTTCAGATGACGTAGCGCGACACCGGCATTCGTTTTCGCCGAGATTAGATCAGGGCGTATCCTCACCGCCTGGCGAAAACAGTCCAGGCCCTCCTCAAATCGGCCAAGACATACGAAAGTAATACCGAGTTCGCTGATGGCTTCGGCGTCTTCCGGGTGCTGGCGAATAAATTCCTGCCAGACTTGGGCCGCCGCTCCGTAATTCTTGCTTTCCTCCAATGGCGACACGCGGGCTCTGACGCTATCGAGTGTCGAGGACGGTGCTTGCTCCTCCGCTGGTTGGGAGCCATCGGATTGTTGATGGACGAAATTATGCACGTGGTCGTTCCCGGCTGATCGGCGTTCTGTACAAGGCCGAGTGGGAGATTATTGCACGATCGGCATATCGTCGAGGGTGCGGAAGGCGCGGTACCGGCGGCACGATTGGTGGCCCGGTCCTATTGCTCGACCACGACTGGCTGTTTCCTGGCCGCAAAGGCGAGCAGCTTGCCTGGCCAATTCGGGCTTTTCAGAAAACCGGATTAGGCCGCCCCCGGCCAAAAGGCTACTCGCTGCTCTTGTCGCCGGACGGCGCGTCAGGGTCGAGGTCCAGAGCAACACCGTTGATGCAATACCGTGCGCCGGTCGGCTTCGGACCGTCGGGGAACACATGGCCGAGATGCGCGTCGCATTTGGCGCAGCGAACCTCGGTACGCCGCATGAAGAATGACCGGTCATCGTGCTCGCTGACCGCTTCGTCGCCCGCCGGTGCATAGAAGCTCGGCCAGCCGGTGCCCGAATCGAACTTGGTCTCGGAGCTGAAAACAGGCGCGCCGCAACAGACGCAACGATACATGCCGGTGCTTTTCTCCTCGTGATACGGGTGGCTAAAGGCCCGCTCGGTCCCGTGCTTGCGGGTCACGTAGAACTGCTCAGGCGTAAGCTTGCCGCGCCACTCCTGCTCCGACATTTCGATCTTGCCGGGATCGCCTTTACCGGTGCTTTCAGCTTTGCTCATCGATGGAACACTTTCGGGTTGGTGGGCATTTATTTGAATGAATATAGGTAGCAGGCCCGCGGCGCCGAAGAGAGGCTTTACACCGCTCACGAAGGCTTGATTCCTATACGTTTTGTGCTTGCGGCGGGGCCATCTAAGGCGGGGAAATCATCAGAAAGGTCGAAAGGATCAGTCGATAAAGCTTGGATTAGCGAATGCGGCCGCACTGGATGAGCGAAAGTTGGAATGTCGTTGATTCAGGCCACAAGTTGCCAGTCTTCCCGCAGAACAGCGTGCTCATGAATCTCTTACAGAACTGCGGACAACTGCAGATTAGGCTTAAGGATGCAAGTTCATTACTCGCTGTAGTTGAGAAGGATTGTAACTTTGGGTCATAGAAACGGCGTATTATAGTGACCCAAGAGTAATAATGGCTCGAAAGACGAGCAAGCAAGCGCGGCGCGGGCTGGGTTGAGGGTTTGAGCCGGAGATCGGCGAGGATTAGGGAGCCACTTCATGGACGCAAATCTCGAGAAAAACGAACTGGTAGAGCTCACGGCTGAGATTGTCTCGGCCTATGTGAGCAATAACACGGTTGTTGCGTCTGAATTGCCTGCCGTCATCCAGAATGTCTTCGAAGCGCTGAGCAAAGCCGCGACGGCTTCGGGTCAGCCAGCTCGGGAGGAACTGAAACCGGCCGTACCGATCAAAAAATCGGTCACGCCGGAATACATCATCTGCCTCGAGGACGGCAAAAAGTTCAAGTCGCTCAAGCGTCATTTGCGCACCCATTACGACCTGTCGCCCGAAGATTACCGGGAGAAATGGGGTCTGCCGCACGACTATCCGATGGTGGCACCGAATTACGCGGCGGCGCGTTCCGATCTTGCCAAACGCATGGGTCTCGGCCAGCGGCGCAGATAACCGGCCGCGGGCGGCGGGTTTGCTGTCGCGTGCAGCCAGCCCATGAACGGGCGTTGCCCCCTTCGCTGTCTGCCCAAGATCGGGTAGGCGCCCAAGGTCTTACCACAAGCCTTTGTGACTCTTAATGAATCTGCCGTTCTTCGCTTGCAAGTCAGGGTCGAACTCCACATAGTCGGAGGTGACAAGCGATTCGCGACCTTGCGGCGGGGGGAGGGAAATGCTGTCCGGACGTGCCTTTCGGGCCCAGCTTGTGATTCAAGGGCAGCGCGAATTATTCGACTACTGGCTCCGGTCGGCAGACGGCCGGCCTATGCCGGCCAGGTCCGATTTCGATCCGCTCAAGGTCCCGAGGTTACTTCCCTCCATCGGCCTTCTCGATTTGCGAGAGGGCTTGGCGGCGGCTTCGTTCCGGCTGGCCGGGACCCGGCTCCACGATATTTACGGCCAGGAAATTACCGGCAAACGGGCCGACCAGGTCTTTTCCGGGGACCGGGCTCGCTATTGGCGCCGGATCCATGACCGCGTGGTGGAGACCGGCGCGCCGCTCCACGGCGTGGTCAGAGGGCCGGCCGAGGGGCGGGAGCACATCGTCCTGTTTTGGCTAAGACTGCCCTTGTCGGAAGATGGACGGCGAGTCGACCGCATTCTCGGCTACGACGTACCCGGTCCCATCGCCGATGAGCCTGCCCCTTCGGAACGCCCGCTTGCCTACCATCCGCGCGCGCAGGTGCAATCGCGGCCGCAGCTCAAGCGGGTGCAGTTCGGATAAAGCGCCAAATCGTGTTGCTAGGATCCGGCGAGCGCGGCCTCGGCGTCGCTCCGGATTCGTTTCACCATGGCCATGAGGCCGTTCGATCGCTGCGGCGTCAGATGCTCCTTGAGCTGCAGCAGGCCGAGCCTTTCGCCTGCATCGACGCTCAGAATTTCCTTGGCGGTCTTGCCGGAATAAAGGGCGAAAAGGATCGCGATCAAACCGCGGACGATATGGGCGTCGCTGTCGCCGAGGAAGGTCAGGCGCGGGCGTCCTCCGCTGCGATCGACCCGGGTCGAGAGCCAGACCTGGCTGACGCAGCCTTGCACCTTGGTGGCCGGGGAGCGCTCCGCCTCGGGCAAGGGCTTAAGCCCCCGGCCGAGCTCGATGACATAGCGGTAGCGATCTTCCCAATCGCTAAGAAGGTCGAAATCGGTCAGGATTTCATCGAAGCTCAATGGGCTTCGTGTCGCGCTGAGCGTATCCATGAGATCAATATAGGCCGGAAAAGGGGCGGCTGCGACCGGCCCCTGCGTGAAAAATGGGGCGCGCAATTTGGGAGGGAAAGGGCAATAACCGCCCCAATTGCGCGCCCCGTCAGGCGGGGGACCGCCAACCGTGAATCAAGTCGATAGTGCCGCCTAGTTCCCTGGTCCCGACCAAGGATCCTCCAGATCATCGGGACTAAGCGTGTCCTGCGACCCGCCTTGCCCCAAATGTGCAGGCTGGAATGTACTAACCTCGGAGCTTTGCTGGGGATCGCCGGCCGCGCCGGAGCCGCTGTTAATGAGGTCCATCAGCAGCCGGGCGCCGAATTGCGCCTTCTGCACGAACACGGCGAAGGCATCCTTGCCGCGCGCGCAGGTGTCGGGATTGCGGTCGCAAAATGTTGCGACGTCGTTCACCGCAGCCTGGGCCGTCCCGTAGACTTCGCTCCGCTGTGTCTCGTCGGTCGGAAGCAGAAGCACGATGATCATCAGCCAGAAGGCCGTTCGAATCAGGAAACCCATTGTCTTGCCCTCTCTGTCAGTCCTGCGGCTTGCAGCCGCTATCGTTCCCTGGTGAGCCGATGGGAATTGGGAGTTTCCTGGAAATCGGTAAAGTTTGGATTGAGAATTTCGATCAGGCCCGCGAAGGAGGCGCATTATCGTTTTGGTAAGACTCTTGTTGGGCGAATCGCCTATGGCCTTGCCACCTTGGTATCCGAGCCTTTAGGGCGCGTTTAGCATCTCTTTAGCTTCGACCGCCAAGATGACTGGAAACAGAGTCTCCGGTTAATAGGCAATTTTGGGCTTCAATGCGGACGATGGGTGTAGCAGCGGCGCGTCTTGTGTTTCTCGGCTTCCTCGGCTTGACCGGAAGCATCATTTACAACGCGCTCTATCTCCAGGACACACACAGCCACACTGAGGGTGCCTCGGCGCCTCAGCAACCGCCTGCGGGGCACCCGCCGGTCGACATGGCGAAGCTCCCGCCAGCCCATACGGATCTGCCGCGCGTTGAGCCGGAACAAGGGGGATCGACGCTCATCGTCAGAGCGGTGCAACGCGAGCTTGCGGCACGAGGCTTCGATGTCGGCCAGGTGGACGGCAAGCCAAGCGACAAGACCCGCGCGGCGATTTCGGCCTATCAGCAAAAGCAAGGGCTCCCTGTGACCGGCACCGCCAGCGATGAACTCTTGCGGCATATTCTGCTCGGGGACAGTGCCCCTGCCGGCGGTGCCACCGGGTCGGTCACGGGACAACCGCTGACGAGTGACAGCAACGGCACGTCTCGTGTGAAGGCCGTGCAGAAAGTGCTTGCCGATCTCGGCTATTCGCCGGGTCCTGTGGACGGGGCGATGGGGGAGGCCACGTCACGGGCCATCAGCGCGTTTCAGCATGACCGTAAGATTTCGGAGACCGGACGCATCACGCCTGAGCTTTTGGGCGAACTCGAACGGATTACCGGTCGCGAGCCCGGGAAGTTGGTCGCGGAGCGTTGAGCGGCCGCGCTAAGATGCAGGCCATATGCGGGTCAAGAGCGAAGTCTGGGTCAAGGCATATTTGCGCCGCTGCCAAACCGAGGCCGTTCCTGTCGTCGTAGCGCGGCGCGGGGACGACGCTGCCGGCGCCATTTTCATTTGCATAGACAGGCTCGATGGCACGGTGTCGCTCTACGGACCGGCGCCGAGCGGCACGGCGGGCGGCGAGACTGAGCGCCGGTGGGTGAACTGCCTCGGCTCAGGCCCGGCGAGCGCAGAGCAGGCGGACCGTTATCTCGACCGCCAGCGGGAGTTCGACCCCGACCTCTGGATCATCGAGGTTGAAGACAAAGCGGGCCGGCATTTCCTCGGCGACCTGGCCATCGAATCTTGAGCCAAATATCCGGGAAACGGGGCTTGACCGGTTAGGGGTTCGTTAACCTTACCCGCCACTTAATGAGCGCGGACGATGAGGAGCGCGATGGGCGAAAGCGCGCCTCTCAAGGGGAGACTTGAAATGGCCACCATCCTTGAATTTCGCCGCGGTGTGGAAGTGACGGTCCCCAGCAAACCGGTCGATGGCTCGCTCGGCGAGATCATCATCTTTCCCGGTGTCAGGATCGACCGCGGCGCGGCAAGTAATAGCACCGCGCAGACCGCAACGCCGTCTCGCCGGCGCGCTCAGCGCAGCCGACGCAATGTCAGCAGGGCGCGCTAGCCCGATCCCTTGTAACGGCCGCAAGAAGCGGCGGATAGCGCCTGCTCGACATGGCTGGCCCGGCTGGGTCCGGTCAGCGGCATACGCAGTAAAGCAATCCCATCGCTGACTGGCGAATTGACGACGCCGACATTTTCGAATGACTCCGGTGCATCAACACCTGCTTCCGCGACGGACTGGTCGCCGGTGATAATGATGAGATCGATCTCCGGCCGCTTCATGTCCGGAGCGACAACCGAATAGAAGTTCTGCCCTTCCGGCGTGTATAGCGCGATCAGCAACAATTCATTGGCGACCTTGGCGTTTAGACGCACCGGCCCGTCGGCAAGGTCGAAGTGGCAAAACGCATAGCGAACGTCGGGTCCCATCATCGGTATGACCTGCCGGCCGGGCGCGGCCGATGGAACCTGGATCATCGTATTTGCTGGCCCGAGTGACGCGAGCCGGCTATATCCGCTCTTGGGCGCAAGCTCTGGCAAGGCGAGGACTGCAACAACATGGATGAGGCCCGCGAGCACGAGCGCCAGAACGATATAGAGCCCTGGAAGCCTTATTCGCATGTCTTGCGCTCGATCGTCGGTAGCCGCTGGTCGGGAACGAGTCCGACTCCCGAAACATCTGTGTCGCGTGGGCTATAGACGCGCAACATCAAGACCAGGCGCTGATCGGCGGCGCCGGTCGGGAGCCAATTCTCGGGACGGGCATGACGTGACAGATTGATCCGAAACGAACCGTCGGAGTGGCGCAGCAACTCCTCGCTGTTAAAGCTGTAACGGGAGGAGCGATTTGCAATCAGCCCGCCATATTGATCGTAGAGAGCGATCGACCACCAGCGCGCGTTGAGCGGCGCGCCCACGATGACATACTCGCAATTCGAAGTAAGGGCTGACCCGGCGCTGTCTTTGCGGGCGATGAAGTAGCGGGCGACGGTCGAGGTGAGGGGAAGCCTGCCGCTCCGGGCAACATGGGCCCTTGTATAGTGATCGGCATCGGGGTTGCCTTCGCCGATCCAGCCTTCCCAGGGGCCGGCCTTGGTCGTGGTCAGAGGCGATCCGCGATCGATCATGTACCAGGCGGATCCGATCCCAAGGATCAAAGCCGCAACGAACGCACCCACGAAATAAGCCAGCGACCGCATGGAATGCCCGGCTTGGTCGCCGGCAGACCTTGCTCGCGAGGGCGCCCTGGTTAGTGAAGACTCCTGAAATGCGCTGGTCACGCTGCTTAGCCCATCAACAGGGAGCGAGGCAGAAACGGCTAACGCGGCTTCGCCGCATTGTCATCTCGTCCCGCCGATCGAACGGTTCCGGGTGCGGACTGGCCCGGAGCCTCTCCAGGCTCAGGCTTGGGCTGTGCCTCGGCATTGGCTGCCGCTGCCAGGCTCGGATTTGACACGGGTCCGGGTGCCTGGCCTACGGGAGCCTCGGCACTTCCCGGCCGCCGAGGGGCATCGCTCGGCGAGAGGGGGCGGGCGTCTTTGAGCAACACGCTCAGCTTTTCGAGAACTTGCCGCGTCGCCTTAGACATGTCCTTGACGCTCTCAGGCGCCGGTGCCGCGATCAACGTGGCATCGCCGCCGGCACTTTGCGCAAGCGCGGCAGCGATGCGTTCTTGCTCGGCGGCTTGGACCGGATGTACGGGAAGGCCGGGGATTTGGGCGATGTTGTCGGTATCGTGGGCCGCCATCATATAAGTATGCCAAGTCTGTGCCGGAAAACTGCCGCCGGTGACCCGAGCCATCGGCGTAAAGTCATCGTTACCAAGCCAGACGCCGGTCACATACTGCCCCGTAAATCCCATGAACCAGGCATCGCGATAGGCCGAACTCGTGCCGGTCTTACCGACAGAGTAGGTGTAATCGAGTTGCGCTCTTCGGCCGGTTCCGTGCAGCACGACGCCCTGCAGCATCGTGTTCAAGACCCCAATCACCTCGCGGTCAAAGATCTGCTTGCGCGGAGGTTCATCGCGCTCATGATTGTAGATAATGTTGTTGCCGGTGAGCGTCCGGATCTCTTCGATGCCATACGGATGAGTCTCGAGACCGCCACTGGCGAACACCCCCCAATTGCCGACGTGCTCGAGCGGCGTCATGCCCTGGTCACCAAGCGCGAGTGAGCAGGTCTTCTTGAGGTGGGTGATGCCCAACTTGACCATGTTGGCCATCACCTTTTCCCTGCCGACCATGAGCGAGACCTTCACGGCGATGCTATTGATCGATTTCGCCAGGGCGTCCTTCAGCATCATGCCGCCACGATACCCACCGGAATAGTTCTTGGGAGACCAATTTCCGCACCTTGTTCCGGAGTCGCTGACCACGGTGGTTGGCTTGAAGCCGTTCTCGAGTGCGGTGAGATAAACGTAAGGTTTGAACGAGGAACCGGGTTGGCGATAGGCGTGGGCCGCGCGGTTGAACTGGCTTTCGCCGTAATCCTTCCCGCCGACCATGGCGCGCACCGCTCCGTCGGGCTCCATGGAGACCAAAGCGCCATTATCGAAATGTCTCGACCGGCTGAATTGCTTGATGGTCTGGTCCATCGCTTCCTCGGCCGACCTTTGTAAACCGAGATCCACGGTGGTGCGGGCAACGACGATGCGCTCGTCTCTGCCGTGTAACAGCCGCTGCACTTCTTCGAAGGCCCAGTCGAGGAAATAGTCGGGCGTCTTGGCGCCGCCGAGTTCGACGATCTTGGCGGGGTTCAGCCTGGCGCCATAGACCTGACCCTCGCTCATGAAGCCGGCCTCGACCATGTTGGTGAGCACCTCATTGGCGCGGGCGCGCGAGGCGGCAAGATTGACATGCGGCGCATAGCGGGTGGGCG
>CAZFYL010000066.1:8990-13676 GCA_964523345.1 uncultured Methyloceanibacter sp. | reverse complement strand
TCGAGGCGGGCGCGATTGAGCGTGACGGCGGCGGTGATCAGATTGCTGTAAAGGCCGGCTTCGGACGCCGCCGAGACGACGTCCTCCAAATCCTTCCGTGCCGTGGGCTCGCCGCCCGACAAATGCACCTGGAGAATGCCCATCTCGCCGGCTTGGCGCATCACCGAGCACCACATCTCGGTGGAGAGCTCCTTGTTCACGCGCTCAAGCTCGATCGGGTTTGAGCAATAAGAGCATTGCAGCGGACAGCGATGGGTCAGCTCGGCAAGCAGCCCGACCGGTGCGCGGGCGCAAAGTTCAGCCGAAGCGTCGCCGCTCACACCCTCGGTCGGCTCGTCGTCAACGACAAGCGTCTCGCAATGTCCGTTGCCCTTAAGCTCCTCGCTCATCCCTTTACGTATCCCTTGTCAGCCAAGCCTTGGAGCAGATCGAGCACATCGGTGCGGATCACATCAGCCGGAGCCGAATACTCCTCGGCGAGGGCCGCCACGATCTCGTCAACGGTCCTCTTGCCGTCGCAGAGCTTGAGCACGGCGACAGCGGTTTGATCGGGCGTCAGCACCCGCTCGGGCGCCAACAAAATCCACCGGTCCCGCCCCGGATCGTGGCGGAGCTTCAAATAGGCCGGCAAATGAGGCCGTGTCTCCCGTCCGACAATGAGGCGAGCAGGGGACGTGGTGTCGCTCATGCTTTGCCCGGTACGAATGCGCCGGGTGGGATCAGCCCGGGCTCGACATAAGCGTAATGGAGCGCATCGAGCTGCGCCCAAAGCACGTTACATTTGAATTTCAGTGCGTCGAGTACGCCGGTCTGTGCCTCCGGCGTCCGCGCGTTGCGCTTTACATATTCAAGGGCGAAATCGGCATCGCGCGGCGCCTGGGTCAGGCGGCGCTTGAAATAGGCCATCACCTCGTCGCTGATGAAATCGTAATTCTCGAGCATGCCCGAGATGCGCTCTTTGTGGATCTTGGGCGCAAACAGCTCGGTAAGAGAAGAAGCGACCGCCTCGACCAAAGTCTTTTCCCGTACGAAATTGACATAGGCTTCGACGGCGAAAACGGTCTCGGGCAAGGCGCCTTTCCTGGAGATCACGTAGTCCCGGTCGAGGCCAAGTCCGCCGGTCAGCACGAGCCAACGCTCGATCCCGCCTTCCTCTTCGCCATAGCCGTCATGGTCCATGATGCGGTGGATCCAGTCGCGCCTGAGCTCGCGGTCGTGACACCGGCTCATCAAGGCTGCGTCCTTGCGCGGCACCGCCGACTGATAGCAATAGCGGTTCAGCGCCCAAGCCTGCACCTGGCCCTTGTTGAGCTTGCCGCCATGAAGCAGCTTATGAAACGGGTGTTTGTCGTGATAGCGCTCGGCGCCGATCGCGCGAAGCTCCTGCTCCAGTTCCTCGGGGCTCATGATCTTGGTCACGGCTGTTACCTCTTCCTACCCTTTTGCAAGAGCTGCCCGGGTAGTCCTCCCTGGAATTCGCGCCCTTGATGCACATCAATGGCGGCGGGCCAGCGTCCACGCAAATCTCCACGATTCATATAGGAACCATCCTTGGCAGCCGCATGATCCGCGCATGAACGCTAAGTGGATATGACATTAAGAAAATCTGAACGGCGCAGGCGATTTGAGGCCATGATAGCCGAGCTTACGGCTTAGGGCTATTGCGCAGCGGCCACGCAAACGAAAACGGCGACCCGGTTTGGCCGGATCGCCGTCTGCGTTCGTTCCGAGATGAGAGCGGATTTATACGCGATCCAACTCAGCCGGCAGGTAGCTCGTAACTTCCATACCGGACTCCGTCTCCTCAATCGTCGGCTTGCTCCACTCACGCATTCAAGGCACTCCTTCGCAAGTTGGGGCCAAGCTTTAAGGCCAAGTCAGCCACACACGCTTTGCGGGCTGGGCCGGCTGCTTGGCTCAACGGTTTGAGTATCTTTGCGGTCCATGATAATTTCCAATCGTATTTTGTTATGGACTCCATAAGAAGGCCTTATCACTATGGTCTCCCTTCGGCAGTTGCGCTATCTCGAATCCCTGGCGGAAAGGCGCCATTTCGGCCACGCCGCCGAGGCCTGTGCCGTTAGCCAGCCGGCGCTCAGTATGCAGATCAAGGAGCTCGAGGATGAACTGAAGGTGAGCCTGGTCGAGCGCCGGAAATCGGGCATCGAGCTGACCGAGCCCGGCGAGGAGATTGCCAGGCGGGCTCGCACCATTCTCGCCGCCGTGCGCGACCTCTTGGACTACGCCAAGCATCAAGAAGGGGTACTGGCCGGCGTTCTTAAGCTCGGTGCCATCCCTTCGATCGCACCTTATCTGTTGCCCGCGGTTCTGCCCGAGCTACAGAAGCGCTTTCCGGCGCTCAGCCTTCAGCTTCGCGAGACCCTAACCTCCAATCTCGTGCACGAGCTGGTAGCCGGCGATCTCGATCTCATCATCGTCGCGCTGCCCATTGACGATGCCGAGCTTGAAACAGTTGGCCTGTTCGACGACCGTTTCCTTCTCGCCACCAAGACAACGAAAGCCAATCGGCGGCTTAGCCATGCGAGCGCCGAGATGCTCTCCGGGGATCGCCTGCTTCTGTTGGAGGAGGGGCACTGTTTGCGCGAGCAGGCGTTGTCTCATTGCCGGTTGCTCACGCCTGAGTCGCGCGAGAGCTTCGGTGCGTCGAGTCTCGCCACCATCGTGCAGATGGTCGCCAACGGCTATGGGGTGACCCTGTTGCCGGAAATGGCCATTGCCAGCGAGCTCCACGTATCGGACGATATTCGCCTGCTGCCGTTCCGTGCGCCGGAGCCGAAGCGGACGATTGGGCTGGCTTGGCGCAAGACGTCGCCGCGCAAACGGGACTTCCTTCAGTTCGCCGAATTCTTGCGCGAGGTTGCTCCGCGCCGGAGCAGAAAGGGCGGTAAGGTCTCGTGAAGCGCGCTGGCGCATAAACGGCAGCGCAGTGTAAGAGAGTCGCGTCCAAGAGGGAGGCCGCCACGCTTACCATCCAATTGCTTGTCCTTATCGTGCTCGCGCTCTACGCCAGAGCGGGCGCCATGGCACTCGGGCGGCCGATCTCCGACTTTTACGTGGCCGGCCGGCTTGTGCCGGCCCTGTTCAACGGCGCGTCAATCGCACTCGCTCTGATCCCCGTGCTTGCTTTCGCCGGCCTCGCCGGCGCGCTGGGCGGGGAGGACGCTTGGCTGCTTGCTCTCGGCGGGGGTGTGAGCCTGGTCGCTATCGCATTCCTGCTCGCACCCTATTTGCGCAAGTTCGGCGGTTATTCGGTTCCTGATTTTCTCGGCGAGCGGTTCAACTGGCCCGGGATCAGGCTCCTTGCGATCCTCGCGGTCGTCCTCTGCACGCTTCCCGCCGTTGCCCTGACGATCCTGGGGCTCGGCCTCGTCACGACGCATATCTTCCCGATCGGCCTTGGAGCGGCCCTCGCATTTGCCGTGGCCATGCTGCTCGCTTGCAGCTTTGCCACCGGCATGCGTTCCGCAAGCCTCACCCAGATCGTCCAATACTTAGTGCTGCTTGCGGTTTCCTTGGCCGCGATGGTCATGCTGCTGTGGCAACACGGCGCCCTGTTTCCCGCGGTTGATACCGCCTGGCGCGGCGCGGCTCTGGCGGCAATCAAGCTGGAAACCTTCACGGCCGAGGACAGCCTGAACCGCTACGCCATGCTGTTCTGTCTTGCCGCGGGATTGACCGCGCTGCCGCATCTTCTGCTCAGAGGCCTGGTCACACCGTCGATTGAAGAGGCCCGGATATCGTTCCTGTGGGCGCTTCCCTTCGCCGCCGCTCTCTGCTTTGTCGCCGCGCCCTACCTCGTGCTGTTCGACGGCGAACCGGCGGGTGCCACCAATCTCACGGCAACCCTGTTTTTCGGCTTTACGGCCATCGGCGCCATCGCAGCCCTGCTTGCGCTCGGCAGCGGGCTTCTGCTCACCGCCGCCAATACGCTTTCATATGATCTCTATTACAAGTACCTGGATCCCGTTGCGCCGACCGAGCGCCGCATCGTCGTCGCGCGGGGAGCCGTTGTCTTGATCGCATGTCTCGCCGCTTGGGCCGCGCTTGCCGCGCCGAAGACCGTGCTCGCCATGACCGGAGCCGCGTTCTCGATTGCGGCAAGCGCGTTATTGCCCGCTTTGCTTCTCGGCATCTGGTGGAAACGTGCAAGCAGCGAGGGCGCTCTTGCCGGCATGTTGGCGGGGCTTGCCGTCTGCCTCTATTACATGCTGGCGCCCCGCTACATCCCATTCGCCTTTTATGAGACGTCGAGCTGGCTCTCGAAGGCCACGGCGAGTGAGGCCGCGCGATATTACGAGTTGCGACAAAGCTATTATCTCGCCGATGAAACGGCGCACGGCGCGGCCCTCGCGGCCTGGAAAGAGACGGCGCTCGCCGTTGCCAATTGGGGCGGTGTGAAGAGAGACTTCGCCGGACTGTTCGCCGTGCCGGTCGGATTGGTGGTGATGATCGGGGTGAGCCTGTTCACGCCGGCGCCGGCGCGGGACGTTCAGAACTTCGTCGAAGAGCTGCGCAAGCCGGGCGTTGCTTGAGACCGGCGCGGCTCTATTGAGCCTGAGGCGGTTCCGCGGACTTCGGGGAAGGCGTCTCGCCGTTGTCGAGCAGACGGAAGGACTCGCGGAAGCGCTCGGCGTCTTCGCCGGTCGCGTGGCCTCTGGGACCGGC
>CAZFYL010000066.1:0-8890 GCA_964523345.1 uncultured Methyloceanibacter sp. | reverse complement strand
AGGACTCGCGGAAGCGCTCGGCGTCTTCGCCGGTCGCGTGGCCTCTGGGACCGGCCGTGACCAGCATATAAAGGCGGTCGACGGACGGCACGATATCGATCAGATGGCTCTGCTTGCCCTTCCGATCGTCGGCGATGCCTTCAAAGCCCTGATAGCCGGCAATTGTTGCCTTCCCTCTTTTGCGCAAGCGGGCTTCGCTGCCCTTAGCGTAGGCATTCATGAGCTTCACGTACGTGTCGTTATTCGGTTTCGGCCCCTTGCCGGCCGGATATTCGAACACGACCACGCTATAGACCGTGTCTTCACCTGCGTTCACTTCGAAAGCGTATTGCAGCAGCGGATTTTGGCCTTCGACCGGTGTGGTCATGGTCTTGGGCGAGCCCGGAAAGCTCACGGCAAAGCCCCGCTCTGGTGCTTGGAACTCGGTCCATTGCAGCTGTTCGGCCTCCGGTTTCTCTGCCGGCTGATCTTCGGCAGAAGCGGCGGATATCGCCGCGGCAAAGATGAGCATGCCTAAAGTTATCCTGCGGATCGCCACTGCTTCTTCACCTCACGTGTTTTTTCGAATCGGCATCTTAGCCGATCCTTTTTTTCCCTTCACCGCGGAGACGGTTTCACCCCTTAACCTTGCGGCGGCGATCCCAGCGCCCTCTCATACAGGGCCTCGACGTCTTTCTTGAGAGCGCGGCGTGTCTCAGGGCGAAGATAGAGCATATGGCCGCCGGTATAGGTCTCGACCTCGATCGGTCTTGCGCCTTTGAGCGGGGCAAGATGGTTCACGAGATAAACGGGTGCAAGGTAGGGCGTGATCAAGTCGGTATAGCCGCTGGCGATGAACACTTCGAGCTTGCGATTGGTAGCGCGCGCCTCCTGAATGTCGTCGAGCACGCCGGCATAGCCTTGGCGCGTGGGCCGCGTTCCAAAATCCCACTTGCCGCGCACCTTACGGTTAAGCAAGCGGTAGGGCAGGTCGGTCTTATAGCCGAGCTCTTCCTGCGCATATTGAACAAAGGCGCCGGTCCAGAGCGGCACGGTGGAATCGAGCACGGGATCGGGTCCGTGCGGCCAGGCGCTTGCCGGGTTGGGATCGGGACCGCCGACCGAGCCATCATAGCGGCTCAACACTTGGCCGTTGGCGCGATCGAAGTTCTTGATAAAGACCGAAGACGGAATGCGGGCGAAATTCCGGCGCACGATGTCGACCGGAAGCCCAGTGAACCGCGCCACAGTATTGCTTGCCGCATCCCCACCTTCCTCGGCACCCGAGGCAAGTGCCACTAGATAGTCGCTCAGGGCGTAGCGCTCGGCCTCTTTCAGTGCGTCGCCGAGCGCTTCACGCCGGGTCACGCCTTTGCTTTCGAGATTGACGGCAGCGAAGGAAGGCAATGAAAGAGCCCATGGCAGCAGATCAAAATCGTCTGCATTAAGAAGCTCGAATTCGAGTGCGGGCGAAATAAGGATGATACCGCTTGGCGAAACGCTGCCCGTCTTTTGCAGCTTGCGCGTGATCTTGGCGGACCGAAACCCGCCATAACTCTCTCCGGCCAGAAACACCGGCGAGACGAGCCGCGCTTCATTGGCGAGGTAAAGCCGGATGAAATCGGCAAGCGCTTCAGTGTCCTCTTCGACGCCGAAGAAATCGTGTTCCTTTTTTGCGTCGCGCGCGCGGCTGTAGCCGGTTGCCACGGGATCAACGAAGACGAGATCGGTAAAGTCGAGCCAGCTTGCGTCATTGGCGACGAGATGGGACGGGGGACCGAGCAATTCTCCTTTGGCGCTCACCGCAACCCGTTTGGGACCGATGGTGCCAAGGTGAAGATATGCCGAAGCGGCGCCGGGTCCGCCATTGAAGACGAACGTCACCGGCCGTTTTGCATCTTGCGGCTCACGCGTATAGGCGACGTAGAAGATGTCCGCGATTGCCTTGTCTTGCGCGTCACTGAGCGTAAGCGTGTCGGCCTTGACGCTGTAAGGGATCTCAACGCCGCCGAGTTGGATGCTGTGTTGTGTGATCGAGGCGGGGGGGTAGGGGACGGCCTCGTGGTCTGCAACCTGTTCCGCGTTCTTCCCGCCCGTGTCGGCTTGTCCGCCCGTGTCGGTTTGTCCGGCCGTCTCCGTTTGCGGCTGTTGATCGGCCGTCTCGGCGAGTATGCTTGCCGGAAATAGAAGTAGGGCAGCGAAGGCTGCGAGCTGAATAAGGCGCAAGAGGCGGCTCAGGGGTCCTGTCAACGATCTGCTCCCATAGGGAAAACGGCGGACGTTGCCATAGGTAAGGCCCAGGAGGACGGGAAACCAGGGTCAATGTGGCGTCCGGACCCGGGTCGAGCGGATCGCCATGCAACCGGTGAGGCCTCGGATGCGTTAAGGTAACGGGTTCGGGCCGATCTAAAGATGTGGGGCAAGGTCGAAAATCTGAGACGGTCGGCGGGCGAGAGGCTTGCACCCCTTGCCGCCAGGGCACGTGTGCTTGGCCCTATCTACGCGGCGCGTGTGGCGGGGGCGGCTCGGGCGGCCGGAGCCAAGCTTCAAGATGTGACGCCTCGCGCAACGGCATTTCTCGCCTGGCCCAAGGCCGCTCTGAGCGAGGCCGGAAACACGCTATCTTTGCCTCAGCGCGTGGGGAGGTTTGATCTGAGCCAGCTGCTCATCATCGCAGGGACTTTCTTGCTGGTATGCGGTGCGCTGATGCTGGGTAGCGGCCTCTTGTTCCGGTCGGACAAGTCCTCGCCGGTCGTGGCGGCCACGCCCTCGGCGCCGATCGCTTGGCTGTTCGAGCAGGATAATCTCGTGCTCGACGAGCGTGCGGTATTCGCTTTCACCTCGACACCGGACGGGATGCGGATCAAGGCGTTTGCCATCGGCGGCATCAATGCGTCTGACCAAACGCTCGATGCAGTCTCAAGCGCCATCAGGCCGGATCGCCAAGGCAAGGATCTTAAGCTCGCGATGCGGGTCAACATGCCGGACGGCGAAGCCAGGATTTACGCGCCAGGCGATCCCGGCGTTCTCCCGCCACAAGCGCAGTTCAGGCTGTTCTTCCTTTTTCCTGAAGAGGGAGGGATGACACCCGACGAGGTGCGGTCAACCTTTGGCGGTTTGGTGCTCAAACTCCGCTACGAGGCGGATGGCACGGAGAAGTCCCTCATTAACTACCTGTCGCCGTCCTTCCTTGACCGGCAGCTCGCCGAGATCATGGCGGAGGTCAAGGGGTCGTAGCTCCGCGTCTTTTGCATGCGCCCCTCAAAAGCAATCGAGCGAGCGCGATGCGCAGCCTCTGATGCTGAGGCATGCATTGAACAGACTACAGCACTTGAGGCGGCAGCCCGCGATTTCGCTCGAAGCGTCGAGAGCCCGGGCGGCGCACACGGCGCTGCAGGACCGAAAATCGTCGTTGCAGACGCGGACGCTTTGGCTGCCGGCGCCGCAAGCCGACTGGCTCGGTCTGAGCGATTGAAAGGGGGGCTCCTGATTGTTGGTTTGCGCCTGGGCGCTGCCAAGGGCAAGCGAGCAGACGAGTCCGAGGGTCAGGAATACTGATCTGGTCATGCCGCTCTATGGTCCCCCGTGCCGCTTCCGGTCCGGAGCGTCCCCCCAGATGGCCAAGCCCGTCAACCCCACCCGTCACGGTCGACATGCCACACCACCAAACCGCCAAAATGACAGGCGAGGTTCGACTGGAAGAAAGGGCCTCCAATATGCGCTCCACATTAGTTGTCCTCGGTCTGCTGGTGCCGGTCGTGACGGCCCAGGGCTGTGCCACGCGGAGCCAGACGCTGGCCGAGCAGCAGGCGGTGTCCGAGAGCGAGGACGAAACAACCTGCCGGGAGAAGAGCGGCGCCGATGAAGCCGCCTATGAAAATTGCCGCAAGACCTTGGCGGAAGAGCGGGCGCGACAGGCAGCGGTTCAAGAGCAGAGGCGCCGGGAGTTCGACCGTGTGCTCGGTGCCGGCACGGACGGAGTGAGCGGTTACTGACGCGCGTTATTGACGAGCGGGGTCGATCAGACAGCCAGAACTTTTCGCGGTGCACATAAGTGGTGCGCCCGTAAGAGTGCCGCTCTCCCTGTGTCTCTTCTGAAGACATTGTCATTTGCCGCATAGAGGCCCTGATGGCATCTTTGCGGCTTCCCCACAACCGGCGCCTGCGTCGACGGTGCCCCGACACATGCGAGGCTGATCATGACACGTTGCGTCTTTCGAGCTGATAGTCCTTGTTTGGCTGCTTCAAGTGTCAAACTGTCGAGGTCCTGGGCGAAAGTCGCCGTTCTTCTGTTGGGCTTGGCGATTGCCGTTTTGGCAAGCCCCGCCGCGCAAGCAGACAATGCCGAGCTCGATCAGTGGATCGCCAAATGGGACAAGTGGAAGGACCACCTCGCGCCGCTGGTGATCGATCGCGGCGACAATCTCGCCTATACCGAGGCCGCCGACACCATCAATCCCGAGCAAACCGCCTTCGCCCGGCAAATGGGCCGCGGCGTCTATATGCCGGTCAAGGACAAGGTCTACGTCGCGGTGGGGTACGGCATCACCAGCACGACCATGGTGGTCGGCGACGATGGCGTGATCATCATCGATCCCGGCGAGAACGATAAATTCGCCGCCGAGGTCATGGCGGAGTTCCGCAAGATCACCGACAAGCCGATCAAGGCGGTGGTCTACACCCACCGCCACCCGGATCATCCGTTCGGAATCAAAGGGCTCGGCGTGACCGACGAAGATGTCGAGTCCGGTAAGGTCAAGATTTTCGCCCACGATACGTTCGAGGAATATCTTGCCAATGACGCGAGCGTGGTCGGTCCGATCCTGTCCATGCGCACGGCTCTGGCGAGTACGCTGCTTCCCGTCGGGCCCGAAGGCCGGGTGCATCAGGCGCTCGGACCGACGTTCGACGTTGGGCCGGTGTCGCTGATCGAGCCTACCGATACGTTCGACGAGGAGCTAGAGGTCACGGTCGCCGGCGTCCGCATGGTGCTGTTCCACGCTTATGGCGACGCCGAGGACGAGATTGCCGTGTGGTTTCCCGATCTCAAGCACTTGCATGGCTCCGAGACCATCCAGGGCGAGACCTTCCCCAACATGTATACGCTGCGCGGGACGAAATACCGCGATCCTGTCGAATGGTATAAGGGCGTCGACAATCTCCTGAAATACGGCAAGACCGCCGAGAGCTATTCCGGCTCGCATATGCGCCCGTGGATCGGCAACGAGTTCATTGTCGACCGCATCACCAATTATCGCGACGCCATTCAATATGTGCACGACCAGTCGGTGCGGCTGATGAATCGCGGGTTTACCCGCGAGGAACTGGCTGACGCGATCAAGCTCCCGCCGCATCTCGCCGACGATCCGTGGCTCGGCCAGTATTACGGCTCGGTGCCCCACAGCACGCGCAATGTCTATGGCGGTTATCTCGGCTGGTACCAGGCCGATCCGACCGAGCTCGCCACGCCGGGGTTCAAGGAGAAGGCTGAGCTCTACGTCAAGGCGCTCGGCGGCCGCGACGCCATCCTCGAAAAAGCGCGCGAAGCCATCGATAACAAGGATTATGGGTGGGCGATGGAAATTCTGACCCATCCGATCCGTATCGATCACAACGATATGGACGCGCGCAAGCTCAAGGCCGAAGCGATGCGCAAATGGGCCTATCTCCAGCCGAATATCTACTGGCGCGGTCTGGCGCTCGGCGGTGCGCTCGAGCTTGAGGACAAGCTCGACTATTCGCAAATCTGGAACTTCTCGGCGCCCGATATCATCAAGGCTTTGCCGGTCAACTCGGTCATCGAATCGATGCGGGTCAAGCTCGATCCTGAAAAGGCGGGCGACGCCGAGTCGATCGTCGGCTTCAAGTTCACCGATATCGGCGAGGACAACGCGCTCGAGATCCGCAAAGGCGTAGCCGTCTTCCATGAGGAGATTCCCGAAGGCGCCGACGCGACATTCGTCGGCACGAGAGACCTTCTCGATCGCATCTTGCTGGGCGAGACCGATGTGCCGGCGGCGCTGAAAGAAGGCGAGCTCACCATCGAGGGCGATCAGAAGGTGGCGGAGGCGTTCTTCGGCTATTTCGACCCGCCGAGCGAGGAACCGATCAAGCTCATCGTGCGGTGAAGAAGAGCTCTGAAGCCGATCGATCGGCCGTCAGGCCTCTCGGCAGGAATTGTCAGGGTTCCGCGACAAGAATAGGATCGTACCGCCGAGGGAATCGATGGCGTCCAATACACCGGCCATGTTGAAAGGCCTATTTGCCTATTTCGAAGAGGATCCGGAGGCTGCGGACCGCGCCGTGTTCGGCCGTGTTGCCAATCCGGACCGTCGCGGGTTCCTCCGCGGCGCGGGGCTGGCAACGATGGGGGGCATGCTTGGCGCCGCTATCCCCTTCCATCGCCACATGCCTGCCGGCTTCATCCCAATCGCCTTCGCCGAGAACGAGTTACTCGTCGGCAAGGACGGCCTCGTGCTCCTCAACGATCGTCCGATCAACGCCGAAACACCGCCGCATCTTCTCGATTCGCCGATCACGCCGAATGAACATTTTTTCGTGCGCAACAATGGCGGCGTTCCCAAAGAAACGAGCCCCGAGGGCTGGGAACTGACCATTGATGGTTTGGTCGAGAACCCATTAAAGCTGACAATTCCCCATCTCCAGAACGAGTTTGAGGTCGTTAAGCTGGCGCTCGTGATTGAATGTGCCGGCAACGGCCGCTTCTTCTTCAGCCCTCCGCCAAGCGGCAATCAATGGACCTATGGTGCAGTCGGATGCGCGTATTTCACAGGCGTTAGACTCCGTGATGTTCTGAATAAGGCCGGCGTCAAAAGCGGTGTTGTCTATACGGCGCATGAAGGCGCCGACCCTCATCTATCCGGCGATCCAAGCAGATTTCCGATTTCCCGTGGTCTACCGATTGAAAAGGCCATGGCCGAGGATGTGCTGATCGCTTTTGAGATGAACGACACGGCGTTGCCGGTGCTGAACGGCCGGCCGCTGCGCCTCGCTGTGGGCGGCTGGTCAGGCTCGTGCTCGCAGAAATGGCTGACGCGCATCTGGCTGCGTGATGTGGTCCATGACGGGCCGAAGATGACGGGCACGTCCTACCGCGTGCCCCGCTGCTCTGTTGCGCCCGGGCAGGAGGTACCGAAAAAGGATTTCGAGATCATTGAGCAGTTGCCCGTTAAATCAATCATCACCAATCCTGCAACGAAGACGGACCTTTCCGGTAATTCGGTCGAAGTTCGCGGGCATGCATGGGCCGGTGATCGCACGATCAAGAGTGTGGACCTTTCCATCGACTTCGGAGCGAGCTGGATCACCACGGAGTTGTCGCCCCCTGTCAATTTCGGTGCCTGGCAGAATTGGAAGCGGACCGTCACGTTCCCTGCAGCGGGATACTATGAGATCTGGTCCCGCGCGACGGACAGCGAAGGTGTTTCGCAACCCCTCGAGGCTGCTTGGAACCCAAAGGGCTATCTGTACAACGCAATGCACCGGGTTTCGGTCAATGTGGCATAACGTTGTCCCGAAGCTGCAAACTCCGCTGCGTTTAGTTGGGATCGCGCTCGCCGCCTTGCTGTTTGGTGTTGGCGCTGCGGCCGGAGAGTCGTTGGACGACCGTCTCGCTTCTGCCGATCCGGCCAAAGGTATGACGGTTTTCGATAGCTGCCGTGGTTGTCACAGTGTCGAGGAGGGCGGTCCAACGCTGCTTGGCCCCAATCTCTTTGGCGTCATCGGCCGTCCCGTTGCGAGTGTCGACGGCTACGCCTACAGCGATGCTCTGAAAGATTTCGGCGGAAAGTGGGAGCTCGGCAGGCTCGATGAGTTTCTAGCCAATCCTGCGAACATTGCTCCCGGAACCCCCATGGCTGTTGGCGGTGTCGAGGACCGCTTCGATCGGGCCAACCTTATTGCCTATCTCAATCAGAACGGCCCGAACCCGTTGCCCATCGGTGTGGCCCCTGGTGGATCGCCCGCCGCAGACACAAAGAAAAAGAGGGATTTCGGTTTACTCGTGGATGCGCCCGGGGTGGAGAAGACACATGCCTATTGCACGCCCTGTCACTCCGAAATGATCATCGTGCAGCAGGGCAAGACCCGAAAGCGTTGGGAGGACAATTTCGAGTGGATGATGAAAGAGCAGGGCATGGCCGAGATTCCCGAACCGGACCGCTCGATCATTCTCGATTACCTCGAAGCCAACTATAACGAAGATCGGCCGAACTTCCCGCAGCGTTGACTAGCTTCAAACTCACTGAAATTGGGTGTACAGCGTGAGGACGTCCGGCCTTGCAGCCTCATGCATGGCCACGGTGACGGCAAACATCAACATGGCGATCAGCACGCCGGTTATTGAAGATTGAGACTCCATCCTCCGCACCTCCTTAGGGCCATCGGCAAAAGCGCCGATCTTTCCCTTGGACGGTGCGAGGGCAGCTTTGGTTCAAACGCGCCTAACGAGCATAAGGTCAGGGGGAGGGGTCATCTCCCCGATCTGAATCCAATTGCTCCACCTGGGCTGCCATGTCCGGCACCAGCCTGACCCGATAGGTCGCGTTGTTGCAGGTCACGATCCAGGCCGTTTCGTCCGGCCTGGAAGCCTTTTGATCGGGCTTCGCACTCGACGGTTCGCCGCAAGCATAGCCCTGGCTTCGGAGTTGCGTGGCAACGATGTCCGCAGCGGCGCGGTCGGTCGCGTCTGAGCTCGTTTGCGCTGCGGCCGCTTCGAATGTGGCTACCAGGGATAGGATGGAGACAAAGACCGTCCGAAGCCATGGTCTCATCGGGCCGGTTCCCTCGGATTAGGCGCCCTGCTCTAAAACAACACGCTCCCAAGCGCCGGGAACGGAGGCGTGCACGTATGGTAGCTGTGCCGGCAGCGGTCGAAGCAGTTCCGCCCCCG
>CAZFYL010000065.1:0-13768 GCA_964523345.1 uncultured Methyloceanibacter sp. | reverse complement strand
GTCAAGCTCGGGGCTCAGCGTCTCGAAATCGCGCACGTGCAATATTACGGATGGGCCTATCTCAATCGCGCGGCCCTGATCCCGACCTATGAGGAGACGGTAAAGTCGATCGAGTTCGTCGAGCGCGAGCGCGAACGGCTGAAAGGCATCCTGACCATCGACATGGTCGTGCCCGATTACTACGCCAAGCGGCCCAAGCCCTGCATGGGCGGCTGGGCCAAAGGCTTTATGAACATCACGCCGGCCGGCAAGGTGCTCCCCTGCCACGCCGCCGAGACAATCAAGACGCTTCAGTTCGATAACGTCCAGGATCGCCCGCTGCTCGATATCTGGCTCAACTCGGACGCCTTCAACGCCTTCCGCGGCACCGATTGGATGAAAGAGCCGTGCCGGTCTTGCGCCTTCAAAGAAGTCGATTTCGGCGGTTGCCGCTGCCAGGCCATGGCTATTACCGGCGATGCCCGCAATACCGACCCGGCTTGCGCGCTTTCGCCCTATCATGGCGAGATGGTGCGGATTGCGCGCGAGGAAGCCTCGCGGCCGCCTACGCCGTTTATCTACCGCAATCCGCGCAATGCGGCCGAGGCGCTGAAAGCCGAGCGTCCGCTCGAGCCTGCGGAATAGCGGGCGCCCTCTCCTTAAACGTCCTGTGAATTGCCTGGTGCCGCTCGCGTCACGCCGCCACCTTCGCGTCCATCGCCTGGTCTGGCGGCGCACCCGTTGTCCCGGACAAGAAGCGATAGGCATGGGTAATGGCTAGCAATGAGACCGGCCCCGAGACCAACATGCCGACGATGAGAGCAAGAAACCCAAGAAAATTAATAAGGAGCAGAAGAAGAGACAGTCCAAGGAGCCTCCACCGAACACCTTGCGTTATGCGGTAGCTCTCCTTCATAGCCTTGATCGGACCGAGCTCGCGGTCGATCACAAGGAATCCCGAAAAAACAAACATTAGAAAGAGGATCGTGCCCAGCACGAGGACAAGTGGAATACCGATCGCCAGGCCTGTTTCCAGACCGAGGGTGACAACAAGAACGAAACCGAGCACGAGCAGGCCCAACGTTAGAAGAGCAAGTACAATCGAAAGGCCCAGATACTTCCCAAAAGGGTGTGGATGCCACAATGCAGAAAGTTGCACCGTCTCCGGGCGATCGTGCCCGGCAAGGCTAAAGGCAGTAATACCCATGCTGACAAGTGTTCCGAGCCCGAAATAGATCGCGAGGTTGATTACGGCGCCGATGAACGACGGATCCTCTTCAGTGCTTGGAAACAAATCTTCGTTCGCTTCCGAGAGCCCTTCGAGCAGACCCTGGGCAATTACAAACAGGAGAAATGCACCGACAAAGAGCCAGGGGCGTTTCTGAAACGTTTCCCAGGCGAAGCGAAGCGTGGATTGAATCGAGAATCCCATCGGTGGCACGCTAGCACGCAGGAGTTGTTTCCAAAACCCTTGCCGCCGCTTCCACGCCGCACTGCACAAATGATCCCTCTACAGAACGTGCGCTTGGTACCAGATTGTCCCGCTCCGGTTTCCACCTTGCAACCGCATTCTTAATCGCTACCATGCAGGCCCCGTGTCCGGTCCTGCCAGCGCAGGGCTCAACGCAACTGAAACTGTCGCAAGGTCCCGCGTCGCTCGGCTCCAACCTCATGCATCTCGTGTCTCAGCTTTTCTGCCGCGCAATCAGGCAGCCATCCCGATTGTTCGCTCCGGCCGCCGCGCTTCTACTCCTCGCCGGCCTCGGTTTAAGCCCGGTCTGGTCCGCCCATGCCGAGGATGCGCCCGCGGCGGCTGCAAAGAATGGCGCGGCTAAAGACGCCAAGGACAAAAAAGGTGGCGTCAAGTTTCAGTTGCCGCAGTCTCCGCCGCTTGCATCGTTGCCGATCGGCTATCTCCACGAGGAGGTCAGGCATCCGCGCCCCGCTTCGCGTCTCGACGTCGAGCCAAGCGACGCAGGGGTTGCCGGGGCCAAGATGGCCATTGAGGAGAATAACGCCGGCGGCCGCTTCACCGGTCATGACTATGTCCTCGATGTCAGTACCGTCGCTTCGCCCGACGAAGCCGTCGAGGCGCTAGAAAAACTTCTGGAGAGCGGGCATCATTATATCGTCGTCGATGCTTCCGCCGACACGCTGCTCAAGCTGTCCGACTGGGCCAAAGACAAGGACATCCTTCTTTTCAACATCAGCGCCACCGACGTGTCGTTGCGGCAAGAAAACTGCCGCGCCAATGTCGTCCACATCGCGCCAGACCGGTACATGCTCGCCGATGCGCTGGCGCAATATCTCGTCGCCATGAAGTGGACCGATTGGCTCCTGGTGCACGGCTCGACCCCTGCCGATCTCGCCTTTGCCGAGGCCATCGAGCGTTCGGCCGGACGCTTCGGGGGCAAAATCGTCGACAAGCGTGAGTACAAGGATATCTCAGGCGGGCGCCGCGACGATGTCGGTACCGTTCCCCCTGGTTCGGACGCCGACTACCAGGTGATCGTGGTTGCCGATGAGAACCAGGTATTTGGCCCTCTCATTCCTTTTCGCGGCGGCGCCGACCCGCGTGTTGTAGCCGGCACGACCGGCCTCATCGCCACGACCTGGAGTCCGGGCCACGAGAAATGGGGTGCGACCCAGGCCAACAATAATTTCGAGAAGGACTTCAACCGCCTGATGTTGCCGCTCGACTATCAGGCCTATGTGGCAACGCGCATCATCGGCGAAGGGGTGACCCGGAACCCGACCGCGGATTTCGCCACGGTCGCGGCCTTCATTCGCGGCCCCGACCTTCAGGTTGCCCCGTTTAAAGGTATCAAACAGCAATTCCGTCCGTGGGACGGACAGTTCCGCCAGCCTCTCATCATCGCCACCGATAAGGTTCCGGTCTCCTTCTCGCCGCAGCGTGGCTTCCCGCATGCGAGCCATCCGGAAATCGAAGTGGACACGCTCGGCATCGACGAGCCTGAGAGCACTTGCAAGATGTAAAGCTCGCGCGTAGGCGCGTTCAGTGTTCAGCGGTGACTGCCGCGATCCGGTTGCCCTTATTGTCGAGCACCGGCACGTTGTAGCTTTGCAGGATCGCGTTGATCTCGCTTTGGTTCGCGGCGATGAAGCTGTTGATTCTGTGCTTCCATTGCGGATCGTCGGGCCTCACGCCCATGGTGATGCCGTAGATCGTGCGCGGTCCGGCATTTTCCTTGACCAGCGGCACCAGCTTGAGCGGCTGGGCCGCGCGCTTGGCGTAATACCCGCCGACCGGCCCCCAAAGAATCCCTGCGTCGAGCCCGCCTGAAGCGATTTCGGCAATCATGGCTTCGGCCGCCTTTGACGCGCTCTTGGCGGTGTGAGTTTCGAAGGGCCTAGCGGTGGCACTCAATCCTTGCACGGCGAGAATGCTTGCCGGCGGCGTCCCGGCGAAGAACCCGATCTTCTTACCCTTGAGACGCGGGTCGGAGAGATTTTTGACACCATCCAGGCTCGCGTCGTCCTGGCGATAAATCAGCACATAGGACGTGTAGTAATAGGGATTGGTATCATCGATCAGTCCGGTCCCTTGAGCGTAACCCATGACAAGATCGCAGGCTCTGCTGCCCATCGTGTTGGGAACGTAACCGCTCGCCTCCACGAACCAGGAATAGTCCAGCCGGACATTGAGTGTCTGGGCAATGAGTTCCGCCAGCTTGTTCTCGAACCCCTCTCCTTCGGCGTTGGAGAACGGCATGTTGTCCGGGTCGGCGCAGACACGCAGCGATCCGCCGGCCACCGGCTCCGCGCCTTCACCGCGCATAGACAAGAACAGGACGGCCAAGCCCGCCAACACGGCTACCATGATCTGGATAACTGAATTTTGCCCTTGTCTTGCCAAGACCATTTGCCTGCTCGCGGCCTTTCTTCACCCTTCGGGCGCAAACTAACTCTAGCATAAGTCCGGCTTAGGGGATGGTCCTTGCCGCGGGCTTCCGGCCGCTTCTGGAATATGGCGATCGGCAGGAAGCACCGCCGGTCCGCCGCAAAGCGCCGTTAAGCATGGGCGCCTGACCGGCACGGGATCACGTCAATCGGCCGCCGCGCAGGCAGCGATATTTTCGGCTCGTTCGAGCCCGGTGGGGTAATAGGCGCCGGTCGGGGCCGATCCGAAATGTTTCATCTCTTCTGCTGCCGATCCGATACCGTCGGTGTCGTTTTTCGATCGCAGAATTTTTATGGCGCAGCAATCGGCCTCGAGCTCCATCTGCTTGAGCTCCGGTGCGAGGTAGAAAAAGGGCTGGGGTCCGACCCGGCCTACGCCCTTCTTCTTCGAGAAGCGGTCCACATGGCCCAGGGAATGGTGGCAGCATTCATGCGCCAGCAAGAACCGGCCATAGGATGGCTTATCAGCCAAGGTGTACCCATTCACCACGATAACCGGCCGCCCCTTCGAATCGTGCATCGACATGGCCTGCTCAGGAACCTCTCGCAGCGCATAGGTGGCAACGTTGCAATAGGGGTTGGCAGTCGCGGGCATCCACAGCCGGCCGGCATCCGCGCTGCCGCAAGACAGCGCAAAAGCTGCCAAAGCCAAGGCTCCCAAAAGCGAGAGACGCATTGCGCGGTCTCCAACTTGAATTGTTCGTCTTGCCGACGTTAGTCGAACCGTGACCGGATCGTCACCGGTGAAATGCCGCTGGACACACGGATTTGAAGAACATTACCGCCAAAGATTGCAGCCAATTGCGGCATTTCGCCTGCCCTCGGCGGGGCGATCGCCCGGCGAACTTGGCACTGGAGAAGCACGGCATCATTGGGTTAGGGTCTGGCCGTTTCGCGCCCTTGGGCGCCCCGCATAGGCAAAATCAAGCACCGGTATGGGTCCGCGCCTCCTCTACATCCTCATCGTGGGGACGGTCATCATTGCTTCGCTCGTCTTGCGCGTCTGGGACCCCGACCCGGTTGCGAGGCTGCGGGCGCTCGTCTTCGACACCTATCAGCGCATAAGCCCGCGCGTCTTCGATCCTGCGCTCCCCGTTCGCATCGTCGATATCGATGAGGACTCTCTGAAAGCCATCGGCCAGTGGCCTTGGCCGCGAACCGTGCTTGCCGATCTTGTCGATAAGCTCGCAAAGGGCGGCGCCGCCGCAATCGGTTTCGACATTGTCTTTCCCGAACCCGATCGCATGTCGCCCGCCAACGCATTGCGTTTTTGGCTAAAGTCCGACTCTTTGCAGGGCTTAAAAGAAGAGATCGACAGCCTCCCCTCGAACGATCAGGTTTTCGCCGAAGCGATCGGCAAGGCTCCTGTTACGCTCGGCTTCATCGGCACGCCGCAAGGCACATCCATCCCTGAGAGCAAATCAGGTTTTGCGCATAGCGGCGACGATCCAAAACTGTTCGTACCCTATTTCCCGAGCGCGGCGGCAAGCCTCAAGGAAATGCAAGACAACGCGCAAGGCGCGGGATCGCTGAACTGGATCCCCGAGCACGATCAAATCATCCGCCGCATGCCTTTGCTGATGACGGTCGGCGAGACGCTTTATCCCTCCTTCGCGGCCGATCTGCTGAGGCTTGCCCAAGGCGCCTCAACCTTTGTCGTTAAGTCGTCCGGCGCGAGCGGTGAGGAGGCTTTCGGCGAGAAAACCGGCATCGTCAACATCCGCATTGGCGATTTCGAGGTGCCGACCGAGGAGAACGGCCAGATGTGGATCCGGTTTACCCCCGAATCCAAAGAGCGCTACCTGCCGGCCTGGAAGGTGCTGAACGGTGAGATCGGAGCCGATGAGATCGAAGGCCGCATTCTCATCATCGGCACCAGCGCCGCCGGTTTGCTCGATCTCAGAGCGACGCCGCTGGAGGCGTCGGTCCCAGGCGTTTCTCTGCATGCTCAGGCCGTCGAGCAAATGCTGCTCGGAACGTTCCTGGAAAGACCCGACTTCGCCACTGTCGGCGAGCTTCTCTACATTCTCGCGATTGGGTCGCTGATCGCTTTTCTCATTTATCGCCTCGGCGCGCTCGGCAGCGCGATACTGTGCGGTATCGCCATCGCCGCGGTCATCGGCATTTCCTGGTACGCCTTCAAGTCACTCGGCTTACTCGTCGATCCGATCTACCCGGCAGTCGCGCTCGCCGCGATCTACTTGGCCGGCACGGTGGTTATTTTCCTGCGCACCGAACGGGAGCGAAACCGGGTCCGCAACGCTTTTTCCCACTATATGGCCCCTGCCCTGGTCGAACGGCTCGCCGACGACCCGTCGCGCCTAAAGCTCGGCGGGGAGACGCGCGAGATGACGCTTCTGTTCAGCGACGTGCGCGGCTTCACCACGATTTCAGAGGGTCTCAGTGCCGAGGAGCTTACCCGCTTTTTGAACTCGCTGTTCACACCTTTGAGCAACATCATCCTCGAAGAGCAAGGCACCATTGACAAGTTCATGGGCGACGCGGTGATGGCCTTCTGGAACGCGCCGCTCGAAGACAATGCGCATCCGAGCCATGCGTGCAGTGCGGCACTCCGCATAATGGGTGAGATGGACCGCTTGAACGCTATGTGGCATGAGGAGGCCGAAACCAAAGGCCGATCGTTCAAGCCGGTCAAAATCGGTATCGGGTTGAACACCGGGATCTGCTGCGTCGGCAATCTCGGCTCGGAGACACGCTTCGACTACTCAGTGATCGGCGATAACGTGAATCTAGCCTCACGCCTCGAAGGACAATCGAAGACCTATGACGTCGGCACCGTCGTCGGCGAGTCCACGCGCGATCGGGCCCCCGATTTCGCCTTTCTTGAACTTGACCTTCTCAAGGTCAAGGGCAAGACCGAGGCAACCCGGATTTTTGCGCTGCTCGGCGACAATGCGGTCAAAGACTCCCGGGACTTCATTTCGTTGACCGAACGCCATGAGGAGCTTCTCACGCGCTACCGGGCGCGCGACTGGGATGCCGCAGAGAACCTTGCCCGCGAATGCGAGAAAATGAACAGTTCGTCTCTTGAGAAGCTCTACGCGCTCTATCGTGAGCGCATCGCCTACTTCCGGACAAACCCTCCCCCGCCGCAATGGGACGGGACGGCCGAGGCCCTGTCGAAGTAGTGCCAATGCCGGAACTCGCCCTCTACATTCTTGCTGCCGTCGCCATTCTGCTGGCCAAGCATGCGGTTGCCGATTTCTACCTGCAGACCCCGTTTCAATATTTGAATAAGGGGGTTTATGGCCATCCCGGCGGTTTCGTTCATGCCGGCATTCATATCGCCCTCACCCCGCTCGTTTATCTGGTGTTGCTTCCAGGTTCGCTGCTGATCGCAGGCGCCATCGCCGCCGGCGAGTTTCTCGTTCATTATCACATCGATTGGCTCAAGGAGCAGGCCACCCACAGCCTGACGCCGCGGGACCGCGGCTTCTGGTACGCGCTTGGCACCGATCAGCTGGTCCACGGCCTGACATATCTGGCGATCGTCGCGACGCTGATTGCGACGGCGTCCTAGAGAAGAGCGGAGATTTCGCGGTTGGCGAATTCGAGCCGATTTGACAAGAGCCTGATGATGAGCTTGTGCAGAGCGACCGCCGCAGCCGGGTCTTCCTCCTGCATCCGGTCGAACGCTGTACGCGTCAGCCGGTAAATCACGGTCGGCTGCTCGGCGACCACGCTCGCCGTGCGCGGCACGCTGCGATAGAAGCCCATCTCGCCGATCACGGTGTGCCCCACCATGCGCCTCAGCCTGATCGGCCGCCCATGCTCATCGAGGATGGTGATGGCAACACAGCCGGAAGCTTGAAGCACGACCGAATCGGCAGGCTCTCCTTGACGGAACAGAAACTCACCATCGTTCAGCTCTTCGCGTTCCATGAAGGACGCAATACGCTCGAAATCGACCGTGCCGCCGAACTCGGATTCCAGCCAGCTTTCAAAGCTATGGGTCGATGCCTCGCCCACCTCGTGGAACATGAGCAGCATGTCTTCGCACCATTCGATCGCTTCGTTGCGGCTGGCGAAAACCTGATGCGGGCGTTCGGCGCCAAAAAACCCGGCTCTGTCGAAACTCGTCCGCATACCTTCGTTCAATCCTGAAAATCCGAGCGTGACGCCGTGCTCTTCGCAGTAATTGCGGAGCTTGATGAGGCTGAGCACCGCCGAGGTATCGAAGCCAGGGACCCCGCTGAAATCGAGCACGACATAAGCGACGGGCTTGTCCCGCTGACTTTCGATCACCTGCTTGATCCTCTCGAACAGTCCATTGGACGAACCGAAAAAGATAAAGCCCGAGAGCCAGAAGACGTGGACGCGCTTGCCCTCTTCACTCAACAGTGCCGATTGTTCGGGGGAACGATCGACATTGCTGGAAAACTCCTGACGTGTGAGGTGCCGCCTGATAACGCCGATACGGCTGTAGCTCAGTGCGAACATCAAGCAAGCGCCAATGACACCCAGAACCACGCCCATGAAATAACCGAAATTGATAATGACCAGAGTCATGATCGCGGTGAGTGTCCACTCCATCCATGAGCTGTCAGCCGGCGCGTTCCACAATTCAATGATGATCACGGCGCCGAGATAGATCAGCATCCCGGCAAGAATGGCCTTCGGCACGACGCCGCCGACATCGACACCGGAAAACAGGATCAGGGCGCAGCCCAATCCGACAATGGCGCCGGCCCACCGTGTGGTGGCACCGGTTTCATCGAGCAGCAGGCAGGCGTTCATCGACAAGGACGCGCCAAAGCCCCCGAGAACGGACGACAGAAGATTGGCGAGACCGTTGGAGCGAAATTCCTGATCCAGATCGCCGGCTTTTTGACGCGCCACTTCGAGACTTGACACATCGAGCAACAGCGCGATCGCCATGACGCCGCAGAAGGACCCGATCTCGGCGCTGGTTTGTGCGATGACGCCCCAATCCACCTGATCGCCGACAATGGCAGTCATCGGCCACCACAATCGCAACTCGCCGAGCTTCGGCAGAAACCACGCGCCACGCACGTTTTCGTCGCCCACGACACCGAACAGGCCGCCGTCGAGAACGACAAGGAACGTGAAGAAGGCAATCGGTAGAGCAAGATAGGCTGGCACGAATCGCGCCAATAGCGGGATGCCAAAAGCAAACAGCATCGCGACGATAAGCTGCGGGCCATAGAGCGTCGAATAGAAGGGCTGCCAGCTCTCGGGCGAAAGCGTGAGATTGGTTTGGGTTACGACCTCCATCCCACCGGTGATGAGCAACAGGCCGGACGCGGCAAGGAAGCCGCCGACCACCGGATAGGGGATGAAGCGGAGCCATTGGCCCATGCGCAGCGCCCCGACCCCGTAGAGTAGGACACCTGTGAGCAAAGTGCTGACGGAGAGCGCAACCAGCACATTGATGATGATCAGCTCGGGCGCGGCGCCCTTGGCCGCGAGCGCAGTGGCGATCGAGGCTGCGAGCACGCTCATCACCGCCACGGCCGGCGAGTCAGGTCCGCCGATAACCGGAGAGAAGGTCGAGGTGACCGCGATCACCACGCATGTGACCACGGTCCCCATGATCAGCCCGGCGAGCCCGAGCGGGAACCCTGCCGCCAGATCGCCGGTGAAGATGAGCGCTGCAAACGAGATGCAATAAGCGATCTGCACCAAGGCAGAGATGATGCCTGCCATGGCGTCCCGCCCAAGCGAAGACGCATCAAGATTGCGTGGGCGGCGGGCCGCGAGATTCGCGAGGAGCGACAAGGGCGTAAGGGGGGCTCAGGGTTGCTTCAGCCCGATCATGGCTGGGGCCAGCCGCAATGGCAAGCGACCGGTCATGGGGCTAAACGCCCATAATGCCCTTTCCGTTCGACCTCGACGGACCGGACGAAGGCGTCCGGCTCAACCTTTTCCTTCTGACGTCTGGCTCGCGATCCAACCGCAATATTCTGCGCTGCCGCCCTCGGTCGGCAGCACGAGAAGGGCCGGCAAGTCGTAAGGATGGAGCCGCTTGATCTCCTTGAGCACGGCCTCGGTCAGCGAGCGGCGCGTCTTGACGATCATGGCGACCTCGTCCGCCTCCTCCCGCGCCCCCTTCCATTCGAAGATCGAGATCATGCCGGGAAACATATTGACGCAGGCCGCAAGCCGCGACGCGACCAGTGCATCGCCAACTTGTTTGGCCTCGTCGAGGCGAGAAAAGGTCGTATAGATCAGGGCGGGACGATCTTCGTTCGTCATGGATTCACCATATGCTGCCATTTCTAGGGACTTGCTTTTGCCGGGCGCGCTCGCGTTTATAGTGCCCCCTTCTGACCTTCGCTCCAAGCGCCTCGACAGGATCATGCCCCGCTTCGACAAAATCGCCTTCGTTGCCAGCGAGACCAAAGAGGCGCAGGAGGCGTTTAACGGCCTCATCAAACGCTACGGCAATGCGGATATCGACGCGGCCGATGCCATCGTTGCCCTCGGCGGCGACGGCTTGATGCTGCAAACCATGCATCGCCATCTCAATAATCGCATTCCAATCTACGGTATGAACCGCGGCTCTGTCGGGTTCCTGCTCAACGACTACCATGACGCCGATCTCAAGGAGCGGCTGGAAGCGGCGGAGGTGACTGTCATTCACCCCTTGCGCATGACGGCGCATGATATGCGCGGCGCCAAACACGAGGCGCTCGCCATCAACGAGGCATCTTTGTTCCGGCAGACCTATCAAGCCGCCAAGCTTGCGATCGCCGTCGACAGCAAGATCCGCTTGGACGAGCTCATCTGTGACGGTGTCCTGGTTTCAACGCCCGCCGGCAGCACGGCCTATAATCTTTCGGCGCACGGGCCGATCATTCCGATCAACGCACCACTCCTAGCGCTCACCCCGATCTGTCCGTTTCGCCCCCGGCGCTGGCGCGGCGCCCTCCTCCCGAACGACGCCAAGGTCGATATCGAAGTGCTCGAGCCTGAGAAACGCCCCGTCAGCGCCGTCGCCGACCACACTGAGTTTCGCGATGTGGTCAGGGTCGAGGTGGTCGAGGCACGGGGGACCGAGATCTTCATGATGTTCGATCCCGGCCATACCCTGGCCGAGCGGATCCTCTCCGAGCAGTTCGGCTTTTAGCCGTTCCGGCGCCAAGCCGGCCTCAAATGCCCCTGGGCAAGGCGTCAGAGCCCAAACAAGAGCCCTAAAGCTGCCCTTGGCACCGCAAATCGGCCTCATTCACAAAGGACTTTCGCCCCATTATGCGCGCCGGAAACGGGTTATAACAGCTTTGCGGCCGTGGATCGGAGCGATCGCCATGCGGGGGAAACGCAGCGCGAAAATTGGGCTCATGCTCTTGCCCGCCGCTCTCTTGGGAGCCGGCGCCGCAGCTGCCCAGACCGCGCCTCCGCCCGCCGCCCAACCGGGTCTTCCTACTGCCATCGTCGTGCTCGACGCTTCGAGCAGCATGAAAGAAAAGGCCGGCGGAGCGAGCAAGATCGACTCTGTTCGGACCGCGCTTGGCCAAGCCGTCGAGACCTATGGGGGTCGTCTGTCCTTTGGGCTCGTGGCCTTTGGGCATCGCAAGGCTTCCAACTGTGCCGATAGTGAAATCTTGGCCAAGCCTGGCGAACTGACCGCCGAGACGCAAAGCGCGCTGCTGGAAAAGATCAAACCCAAAGGTCAGTCTCCGATCGCCGCCGCCTTGACCGACGCGGCTAGCGGGGCACCGGCGCAAGCTCGGCTCGATATCGTCCTCATCGCCGATGGCGGCGATAGCTGCGATGCAGATGCCTGTTCGACCGCCGTCGCCATGAAGGAAAAATCGCCGTCCTTACGCGTTCACGTCATCGGGTTCGGGGATAAGCAAGAGGACCTCAAGCCGTTAAGCTGTCTCGCCGGGACCACCGGCGGAACGTTTGTCGTCGCGGCCAATGCCGATGAATTGAAGCAGGGCCTTGCCGCTATTCTCGACACCGCCGCCGCTTCGCCGCAAGCGCCGCCGCAAACTGTGGCCCGCGACGAGAGCGCCGCCGCGCCCCCGCCCGCCATCGCGCTCCTGCCGGGAATGTCCACGGTACAACCGCTCCATTTCGATACGCGGCCGGCTCGGACCCCGCCACAAAGCGCTCCGTCAAAACCGCCAGAACCGGCAGCTCAACCTGACCCTAATACCGCACCGGCTCAGACCCCGCCGCAAAGCGTGGAAACCGAGAAGCAGCAACCGGCCGCCGAGCCTGAGCCCAATGCCACACAAGCTCAGACTCCGGCGCAAGAAGCGGCGGCCGAGGCACAACAACCGGCCGCGGAGACTGAACCTCCGTCCCAACCGCGCCCGGAGGCTGAAGGCGCCGGCGAAACGGCGGTGCAGAAATCGGCTTCACCGCCACCGAGCCGGACCGCGGCAGTCGAGCCAAAAAAACCCGCAATATCCGACGCCGTGCAAAACCGGCGTCCGGTCCCCGTCACGTTCAAGGCTCTTGTCTCGGAAGGGGGCCCGCGCTTGCAGTCGGGGCTCACATGGCGCGTCTATGAATCGAAAGCGTCATTGCCAAATGCCCGTTACAAGCTTGTCAGCACGCATCGTGACGCGATGCCGACGGCGGCATTGCTTCCCGGCGAATATCTGGTCAATGCCGCTTACGGACTTTCCAATCTTACCAAGAAGATCAAGGTGGAGAGTGGGCGCTCGGTCGAGGAAACCTTCGTTCTCAACACCGGAGGCTTAAAGCTCGCCGCCGTGCTTCCCAGCGGCGACCCTCTCCCCACCAGTCCCGCCCGCTACGATATTCTCTCCGACGAGGCCGACCAGTTTGGCCACCGCAAGATGGTCCTTCGCAATGCCAAACCCGACACGGTCATCAGGCTCAACGCCGGCGCCTATCACATCGAGTGCCTCTACGGCGATGCCAACGCCACGGTCAAAGCCGACGTGACAGTCGAGCCTGGAAAAATCACCGAGGCGACCCTTAAGCAAACCGGCGCGAAAACCACATTCAAGCTCGTACAATCTTTGGGTGGCGAGGCGCTTGCCGACACCAAGTGGACGATCCTGACGTCTGCGGGCGATGTGGTGAAGGAGAATGCCGGTGCCCTCCCCACGCATATCCTGGCCCCAGGCAGCTACTCGGTGATCGCCGATCATGCGGGGCTGAACTATACGCGCACGTTCAGCATCGGGTCAGGCGAGGCAAAACAGGTTGAAGTCGTGATCGATGACGGTCCGACATCGCCTGAGGCGCTCAAGGCGCTGACCGATCCTCCCGAACTGCCACCGCCGCCTTCCGGAGAGGTCGTTGCCGGCGATGGCGCGGCACCTTCGCCGAATGCCGGCGCGGCGTTTGACGGCCTCTCGCCGCCCGTACCTGCCGACCCCAATGCCCCGCTGATTAATCCGGGCGTCCTCCTGCGCACGTCACCTTAAGCGCTTCCCCAGACATAGGCGGATTTACGGGACCGGCCGCGACAGGCTCTATGCAGCCTCGGTCATATCCGCCTCTCGCAGATCGGGCGGCACGGCCTCGGCTGACAGAGCAGCGATGGCCGCGTCGAGGGTCATCACTTGTTGCTTTTGGCTCCCGAGCCGGCGCACCGACACGGTGCGCTCTTCCGCCTCGCGCTTTCCGACCACGAGCAGAACCGGCACCTTCGCAAGCGAGTGCTCGCGCACTTTGTAGTTGATCTTCTCGTTGCGGAGATCGGCCTCGGCGCGAAGTCCTGCTGCCTGAAGCGCGCCGAGTACTTCGCCGGCGTAAGCGTCTGCATCCGACACGATGGTCGCAACCACGGCTTGGACCGGCGCGAGCCACAGCGGCAAATGTCCGGCATGATGCTCGATCAGGATGCCGGTGAAGCGCTCGAGCGATCCGAACATGGCGCGGTGGATCATCACCGGCA
>CAZFYL010000064.1:0-13986 GCA_964523345.1 uncultured Methyloceanibacter sp. | reverse complement strand
AGTGGGAAGCAGGAACATGCCAAATTTTTGAAGAGCACGCGCTCAGCGAGACGTTGCGGCGTGGTGTTGCGCTGTGTTCGGCAGAACTGCCTTATGAGCCGGATGCCCCCCGAGCTGTGCTGCTCACAGTCGAAGGCGAGCGCCATACGCTTGGATTGACGCTGGGGGAGTTGGTTCTCTCTGAGGCCGGCTGGCGATCCTGCTGGCTTGGAGAAGGGCCGCCAGCGGACGAACTCCAGCCGCTCATCGACAAGCTTAAACCCGACCTACTTGTTGTCTCTGCCTCCTCGGTGGCGTCTCCGAATGAAATAGCGAACTATCAAGTGGCGCTGAGCCAGGCGGCAGCGAAGAATCGTGTCGAACTTGGTTTGGCCGGCAGCGGCTCGTGGTCACCTGATCCTACGGTGCATAGGCTCATCACTTTCGAAGATCTCCGCACGCTTCTATCGCGAGAATGAGATCCCTGGGAAGCACTGAACCCTAATGTCCGCTTTGGGTCAGATGCAGACATTTGGGCGTCTGTTTTGGATGTCTGTTTTACCGCTGAAAGGCGCTGTCTGGCCACCTTATCCTTTCGGCGTGTACCAGACCGGCGAAGTGTAGGCGCGCTCCTGCAAGGTCATGGTTGTGCCCGGCAGCGGCTTGGTGCCATAGAACTTGGCGTCGTAAGCCGTCCAACGCGGCTTCGGAATCTCGAGCACACGCCCGTAATAAAAGGCGGGCTGGGCGGGATCGAAATCGGGATCGGTCCAGACCGTGATCAGCTCCGGCGCGCCGATCGTGTTGGTCCAGGTCGCGTTCTCGACATCGACGGTGCTGCCGACCGCCGGGACCTTGCCGTCGTCGCCGGGTTTGCGGTCGCCGGACCAAACCACGTCATAGACTTTCTCGTGGAGCTCGCCGTCGGCATCGAGCCAGCCTTTGACGATCTGATAGCGGTCGAGATTGGCGCCGATCGGATCCTTGAGCGCCGCGACCAGAAAGGTTGGCGCCTTGCCGTCAGGCGCAGGCCCGAGATCGCCGCCCATCGGCACACCCTTCGAATAGCCGGTGTGAGCCGGCAGCCGGTCTTCGGCATCGCCGGGCTCGAAGTCCCAGCCGCCAAAGAAGCGCACGATCATGCGCGGACCCGTGGTGGCGTAGGTCTCCTTGCGCTGCATCGCATCCCAGATGGCCTCGCGGCTATTCTCCGTCGCCCAGACGCCCGCGTAGCCGGAGGCGCCGACTTCCCAATCCATAACCTTCACGCCAGTCTCGGGATTGTCGAAGAAAGCTTTCATCATCCGCTCCGGGCCAGGCTCCTGGGGCGTGGTCTTGCCGAAGAAATTGTCCTCCGCCATGGCGGCGAGACCGGTATGCGCATCGCTACTGCCGATCAGGCCGAACTTGTAGGGGTTGGTGCCGAGCTCCTGCTCGAGCTTCAGCCCGTTCTTGAGCGCCTGCCGCGCATACTCGAACTGAAGCATGTCTTTTTTCTTTGCCACGCTGCCGTCGAGATTGCCTTTGTCCCAAATCTCGAAATCGGCGAACTCGTCATTCGGCGACAGGTATGGATGTGCCTCGCCGGTGCCTTTGGTCTGCGTCGTTTCGTAAAGGCGTTCCCATTTCGCCCGCGTCTTGGCGTAGTCGCTGTCGAGTTTCTTGCCGAAAGTCTCGACCACCGGGAACATCAATCCGTTGCTGAGATTGCCGTTATGCGCGATGGCCAGCACGCTGCCGCCGGTCTTGTCCTCATAGGTCTTCATCCACGTCCACAAATCTTCCGGATTGTCGCTGCCGTTCGGGGGATAGACGGTGAACGGCACGACCTGGCTCGCCTTGCCGCCGCCATCGCGGAAGATAACGTTACGGTGCAGATTGTTGCCGCCGGTATTCGACGTCCATTCATAGCCGATGAAAGCGGTGAAGCGGCCGGGGTCGTTGAACTCCTCGGCGGCGGCGATGGTCTCCTGCCATGCGTTCTTGTAGGCGCTCGTGCCCGGGAGATACATCAGAGCATCCGGGAACTTGTTGTGGGAGAAAGCACCGATGATCTCAAGGGCTGCTGCCTCGCCTTTGCCGGATTGAATCATGTCGTACCACTTCTTTCCGGTCGGGTCGGCGAGCACGCCAGGCTTGCCTGCCAGCAGGTCGGGGAAGAAGCCCATATTGTCGGAGTGATCGGCTACGACCAGAAAGTCGAGCGGGCGGGACAGCTTCACCGGCTGACCGCTGGATGACGTCACCTGCTCACCGCGCGCGAACCGGTAGGCGGCGCGTGGATCGAGCCGCGCGCCGAACGCGCCCGCATCCATCGAAAACGATGTGTGCAGATGCGTATCGCCGAAGAACGGCCGGGTCGGAAAGTCTCGTCCGGCGTATCGCGAATAAAGTGGCTTGCCGGGATAGAGCTTCGCCGCCTCTTCCGCGGTTAGGGTGCCTGAGTCCTGCGCCACCGCAGGCAAGCAACAAAGGAAGGCGATGAGGCCCGCTGCAAAAAACCCAAAAGTTGTGAAACGAACGAACTTCGCTTGCGCGTGCATCCGGTCCTCCCTTGATGCCTCAGCCCCGTGTAGGGGCCTTGCCTATCTTGAGCACAGCCTTGCCGGTTTGTCTGCTCTCTATACAGACCAATATTGGCGGTTAAAGGACCGAACGTGGCGAACCTGACAAGCGGCTTGCAGCGCGTTAAAGTAAGCCCAGCAATCACGAGCCAAGCTTGGATTAAGCCCGCTGTCAGCTTCGATTGCCTTCGCCGCATGGTGATCGACGCACGCTCAACGGGCACGCGAAGCTGCCGCTCGATGGAGAGCCGCATGCGATATATCATCTTGATCGCCGCTCTGACATGGGCGAGCGCCGCCATGGCTCAAGACGGCCTGGAGACCGATGTGGTTGTGCCGGAATCCGATGCCGGTTTGGACCTTGACCTGTCCGATACCGATGCCCATGCGGAAACCGCTCCGAAGAGTTCCGAAATCAAGCCGAAGATGAAGGTTGGCAAAGGCATGAGCTTGGGCGTGGGGACGATGGACCCGGACACCGCCTTACCCGACGGATCGGCCTCGAATGTCGAGCCGCCGGACGACAAGTTCGATCTGGAGGACCCTGCGGGAGGGATCAAATTGAAGAAGTCGTTCTAAGGTCGGGCCGGCTCTTTGCGGTCAGCGCGGAGCCCCGGCGCTGCGTCCTCTGAACATGAAGGCGAACACGTAGAACAGCCACACGCCGATCGCTGAGACCGCCGCGGCGACATAAGTCCACGCCGCCGCGTCGAGAACCTTGTCGACCCCGTCAATCTGATCGCGACCCTGGATGATGCCGTGGCTCTCCAGCAGCTTCTTGGCTCTGGCGCTGGCATTGAATTCCACCGGCAGCGTCAGCAGAGCGAAGAAGAACGACGACCCGAATAGAATGACGCCGGTCCAGGTCAGAGCGTTCAATTGCAGCATAAGGCCTGCGACGAACAGCCAAGGCGCGATCTGCGAGGCAAGCTGCACCACCGGTACGATGAAGCTCCGCGCCTCCATGGGGAAATAGTCTTGCGCGTCCTGGATCGCGTGTCCCGCCTCATGCGCGGCGATGCCGGCCGCGGCCACGCTCGGGGTGAAATAGACTTGCTGGCTTAAGCGCAAGATTTTCGTGCGTGGATCGTAGTGATCGCTCATGACGCCCGGCGTCGATTCGATCTTCACGCCTGAGAGGCCTTGCGCGTCGAGGAGCCGGCGCGCGACCTCGGCGCCGGTCATGCCGCTATGCGTCTCCACTTGAGAATATTTGGCGACGTTCATCTTGATGCGCGATTGCGCGTAAAGACCCAGAACCAGACCGGGCAGGACAAACAGCCAAAACAGCGGATCTTCGAACATACCCGGCTCCTTGAGCAGGACAGCCTCTCGCCTTTGCCGTCGTTATTGGCTCTTTGCGTGCGAATTGAGGCGCCCGGCGATCTTCTCGAGACAGGCAAGCGAGGCTTCGAAATCGAAACTCGCAACGTGCTCGCCGAGTGTTGCGATCTCGCTGTCGGTCAAAACCCCGGCCAATCGAGGCTCTGCCTCGACCATAAAGTCGGCAGCCTCGCCGTCGTCGTTCTCAAGCAGCGTTTTAAGCCGGTCGAGCAGCGCGTTCACCGTCTTGCCATCGGCAGAGCCGGGCGCCGCATCTGCCGTCTCATCGGCAAGCGCGGTCCTGATCGCGGCGACCACCGCGTCGAGGGCAGGGGCAAGCGCGACAAGCGCTAGTGTTGCATCCTGGCCCGACTTGAGGGCCGTTTCGGCCTTGGCGGCAAGATCAGCCAAGGAGACTGCACCGAGCGTGCCCGCCACACCCTTCAACGTGTGCGCGGCCCGCTCAGCCGTCATGCGGTCGCCGCCCGACACGGCCTCCGAAATCGCCTCGGCGGTGCCATCCTGCTGCTGCGCAAAGCGGCGCAACAGCGTTGCATAGCGTTTGGCGTTGCCGCCGGTCCGCTTCAGTCCGAGCTTGACGTCGATGCCGGGAATATCGGGGAGGGGCTTTGCGTCCGCCGCCTGTTGAGACGATTTCCGTTTGGAGGATTTCCGCCGCGGCGTCTTGGCCGGCGTGCCGTCTTGTCCGCCCTTGACCCATTGACGCAATGCGTCGAACAACTGGTCCGGTTCGATCGGCTTTGCCACATGGCCGTTCATGCCCGCTTGCAGGCACAGTTCACGGTCGGAGGCCAGAGCGTTGGCGGTCATGGCGATGATCGGCAGGGTTTGCAGGCCGGTATTGGAGCGAATGACCCGTGTCGCCTCGATGCCGTCCATGACCGGCATCTGCACGTCCATCAGCACGACGTCGTAAGGGTTAGCTTGCGCCATCTCGACGGCGATGGCGCCATTCTCGGCCAGATCGACTTGAAGACCCGCGTCTTGAAGCAACTCCAGCGCCACTTGCTGATTGATCTCATTGTCCTCCACCAGCAGCACGCGGGCCCCGCGCAGCTCCGGCGCTTCAGGCGCAAGCCCAGCCTCTCCGTCCTCGCCATGCCGTTCGATACTCGCGCCAAGGCTCGCAGCCACCGCCTCGAACAGAGTGGACGACGTCACCGGCTTGATCAGAATGCTGGCAAAGCCGCTTTTCTCGGCCTGTTGGATGATCTCCTCGCGTCCGTAGGCGGTGACCATGACCAGCCGGGGCGTGGTATCGAGGCCCGGCAGCGAACGGATTTGGTCCCCCGTCTCGATGCCGTCCAATCCGGGCATTTGCCAGTCGATCAAGACGACTTCATACGGCGTGCCGCGCTTGGCCGCTTGGCCCACCATTTCGATGCCTTCTTCGCCGGATGCCGCCTCATCGACATTGAGGGCCATGGTTCTCAGCATGTTCGACAGCACGGCTCTGGCAGGGGAGTTGTCGTCGATGATCAGCACGCGCCTGCCGCGCAACTCGTCCAACAGCAGGCTCGGGCGCGGTGCGGCCGCGCCATGACCGAGACGTGCGGTAAAGGTGAACTTGCTTCCGCGGTTGAGCTCGCTTGAAACTTCGATGTCCCCGCCCATCAGCTCCACCAGCCGCTTGGAGATGGCAAGGCCGAGCCCGGTGCCGCCGAATTTCCGGGTCATCGATGTGTCGGCTTGCTCAAAGGCCTGGAACAGACGCGCAAGCTGCGCCTCCGTCATGCCGATGCCGGTGTCGCTGACAGAAAACTCGACGAGGAGGTCATTCTTGTTCTTGTCGAGAACCCGCGCCTTGACCACAACCTCGCCCTGTTCGGTGAACTTGACCGCGTTGTTGCAAAGATTGATGAGCACCTGCCCGAGCCGCAGCGGATCGCCTTTGAGCTGTTTCGGAACTGACGGCGATATATCGAAGATCAGTTCCAGCCCCTTGGCCGATGCCCGTTCCGAAATCAGATTGGCGACATTTTCGAGCACTTCGTCGAGCTTAAGGTCGGTGTGTTCGACCGACAGCTTGCCGGCCTCGATCTTCGACATGTCCAAAATGTCGTTGATGATTCCGAGCAAGTGCTGACCGGAGCTCCTGATCTTGACCAGATAGTCCCGCTGGCGCGGTTTCAGTTCGGTTCTCAAGGCAAGGTGCGACAGCCCGATGATCGCGTTCATCGGCGTGCGAATCTCGTGGCTCATATTGGCGAGAAAGTCCTGCTTGAGACGGGCGGCTTCTTCGGCCACCTCCTTCTCCGAAAGCAGCGTTTGCTTCTCGGTGGTGAGTGCCTCGACAAGCTCATAGATGCTGGGCTCGCGATGCTTGACCGCGAATGCCTCCTCCGGGGAGTACACCAGCGTGTCGCGCCCGTAAGCGGCGAAGTAGAAAATCGCAAGCGCATACCAAAGAGCCACGCCGAGCACGCCGGTGCGATACACTGGATCTGCGAGCTGGAAGCCGATGGTCACGATCGCGATGATGACCGTCAGCGCCGCTCCGGTGAGGCCCAACGGACTGCGGTAGGGACGGGTGATATTGGGAAAGCGGCGGCGCAACCGAATAAAAGTGAGCCCCTGGAGCAGGTAGGAGAACATCGCGCCGAACACGGCCATGTTCAGAAGCACGCCGCCGATAAACGACCCCGCCGCCTCGCCGCCCATGGAGAACCATACCACCAGCATCACGGTGAGACCGGCAGCGCCGCCGGCGAACAGGGCGATGTTCGGCGTCTTGTGCGTTCCGTGCGTGATCGACAGGAAATGCGGAAAGTAGCCGGCGCGCGACAGGGAATAGACCTGCCGTCCATAGGCGAAGATGATGGCGTGGAAGCTCGCGATCAAACCGGCGACGGCAATCAGCGACAAGATTTTCGCTGCTTGCGATCCGAAGATGACGCGGAAGCCGTCGAGGATCGGTTCGCCTGAAGTCCCAAGCGCGAAGGCGCCATGAACGGTTGTCGTGACGCCGGATGCGTCGGTGACCTCACGCGTGATCGGAATGGCCGGGTTGATGATCAGAACGAGGAAGCCGAGGCCGATCAGCGTGAACATGCCGAGCATGATGCCTTTCGGCATATCGCGCCGCGGATCGGCCGACTCTTCCGCCGCGAGCGGCAGTTGTTCGATGGCAAGGAACAGCCAGACGGCAAACGGCATCGCCGCGAGAATGCCGCGCATCCCGAACGGCAAGAAGGGGCCGTTGCCGTCGGGCAGTGCGATGGCCTCGCCGGTCGCGGGATCGGCGCCGATATTCATCGCGTATTTGCCGAAATCCAGAAACGGAATCGCACTGACGAAAAACGTCAGAAGGATCGCGATCGCAAGTAGCGTGAGAATGATGGTGATGGTGAACGACAGCTCGACGCCGCGCGTGTTAAGCCCGACGAAGATTGCGTAACCGAAGACCCACCAAACCGGCTGGAAGGCCGCGGGCGTCTCGAAGATCGCCGTGAGATAGGCGCCGATAAAGAACACGATCACCGCAGGCGTCAGCACATATTCGATGTTCTCGGCAACGCCGGTGATGAAGCCGCCCCAAGGCCCGAAGGCCGTCCGCGCGAACGAATAGGCGCCGCCGGTGTGTGGCAGCGCCGGGCTCATCTCGGCGATGGAATAAGTCAGGCCGAGATACATGATGGCGATGACGATCGTGCCGATGAACATGCCGCCCCAGCCGCCCACCGCGAAGCCGAGATTCCAGCCCGAGAAATCGCCCGAGACGACCGCGCCGACGCCGAGCGCCCACAGCGAGAACACGCCGGCGTGACGGCGAAGCTCGCGCTTGGCGAAATAGTCCGCGCCGGGGATGCGGTAGGAAACTCCGCCTGCGGGCCGTTTATCTGGCATTGGTCGACACGTCCTGCGCCGCTTTACCTGGCTTGGCGGCACACCGCCGTCCCGCGCGCGAGCAATGGGACGGAAGCGGGTTCATTGGTCATTGCTTCAGCCTGGGCAGGCTGTAGGCCGCCCGTTTTTATCTAAGAAAGACAAGCCTCAGGCAACACACAATCCGGGCCAATCGGCCGCCGAGAAGTTTGAACCTGATGCGTCTTCCCAGCGTCAAACGAGCAGGCGGCATCGAGGATACGCCACGGGCCGCCACGCGAAGAACTCGGTGGAGGCGCAGATGTTCGGATTGTCAGCCAGCAGAAACTCGGTCGCCGTGACGCCGCCGATTGGCGCGCTCGGAAGAAAACTCCTCCTTGCCGCATTGATGGTTGCCGGCGCGTCGAGCCTTGTACCAGGCGCCGCCGAGGCCAAGCTCAGGCCGCTTTTCGATCAGCTCCTCCTCTACAACTCTCCGGCCACGCTCCCGACCATCGAAGTGGAGGCGGAGGGTGAAAAATGGACGCGGGTCAGCACCGAGACCTTTCATGTCACCACCCACTATTATGTGTCGCTCAAGAAAGGCGACATCACTCGTATCAGTGCGATGCTCGGTTTTGACATCGCACAGAGCCGGTTCCCGGGAGGCGGCAAGCGGCGCTGGGGCGATTTCACTTTCCAGCTTACTGGAGCGCACGTTGCGGGTCCCGCTATCGCAGCCTGCAACAACAACAAAGCATCCGGCGACCACACAGACGGGACCCACACCGTTTATGTCGATCTGGGCTTCAAGCTGTTCGTGGGCGCGCAGCGCGCGGGCAATACGGCGACCCAGCTGGTAGACGGCCAAGTTCAGGCGAAAGTGATTTGCAAGAAGGCGCCGAAATTCGTCGAGATCGGTAACCTTGCCGTCGAGGTGGATAATTCGACCGACACCTGCCCGAAGAATGCGCTCGTGAAAGTCGGCTTCAAGACCAACCGAGACGACAGGATCGACTTCACGCTCGAGCATATGAACGCCGGGACAGCGACCACCAGCGAGCATTTTGCCCAACCGTTCAAGATCGGCGGGAAATTCACGGCGTCGCAGCGGATCGATGTGGTTGTCGACAGCAACACCGAGTATATCGAGGTGCGGCTAAAGGACGGCTCTGACTCCAAGCGTTGGCGCGCCAATGGAGCGGCGGGAACGCCGATCAACTGCCCGCGCGCGTTTAAAGTTACCTCGCTGTGGCTGAGCTACGCGGTTGAGGACAAAAACACCTGCCCCAAGAAGGTGGTCGAGAAGGTCACCGGCAAAGCCACGGCGGCGGGCAAGGCACCGTTCGAGATCAAAACCCAATCGGGCCTGGTCGTGCACTCAGGCGTGGCCGACTTCAAGCTTAAGGGCACCGATTATGTCGCCGAGTTCGGGCGCGACAAGCTCGTCTTCAGCAACGCTTTCGAGTCCGACATGATGGCGCTCATTAAAGGCCAGTCCGCCAATTCCGGTTGGGTCGGGCTCAAGGTGGACTGCCTTGACGCGGTCTCGGGCAAGCTCACCTTGAACAGGCTCAAAGCGACCTCGTGCCAGGGCGAAGCGCTGGTCGCGATCCACACCAATGGCGCCGGCAAGCTTCCCTACGAGCTCGAATGCGGCCCAGGCAAATCCTGGCAGCGCAAAGTCAAAGCCATGGCCAATAAGATCGGCGTCGACAAAGTTAAGTTCGACGTGACCAATAACGAGCAGGTCACCTGTGTCCTGCGCACGCGTATCGGCGGCAAGCTCAAGCCTCTCGGCAGCGCGTCGATGACGTTCCAGTGCCACAAGCCGGCCGATGTCGGAGCCTCTAACGATCTCGCGCCCGAAACGCGGCCCGATGGGCAAAGACCCGATAAGCCCAGCAAAGTCGTGATCGATCCGCCACGTAAGCCCGAAGGCGTGAAGCCGGACAAGCCCGGTAAGGTCGTGATCGATCCGCCGCGCAAACCCGAAGCGCCGAAGCCTGACAAGATCACCGTCAGCGAGCCGAAAATCAGTTGCGCCAACGGCACGGTCAAGAACGGCTCCTGTGCTTGCGCCCGCACCCATAAAAAGGTCAAGGCCGGCAAGAACGCCTGGCGCTGCGTCAGGGCCGTGGCCGACCCGCCGAAGAACAAGACTGGCGGCAAAAAACTCGAGGTGAAGACCGCCCCGAAAAAGCCGGCCATGCCGAAACGAAGCAACCTAAAGAAAGCCAACGGCGGCAAGGGCAAGGCAAAGACCGCTAAGAAGCAGAACGGACTGTCTGCCGTTCGGTAGAGCTGCCGCTGCAAGGTTTCGGCCACGAGTGGAACTCAACGAGCGGATCAGGATTATCCCATTGCCCGGCAAAAAGCGACTGTTCGGTTGTGGATCGGCAAGCCCCGCTGTGCCATCATCGGCGCATGGATCTCGCAAAAGTCAGAGAAGCTCTGCTGAAGAGGCGCGAGGTGTTATTCTCCAAGCGCGTCGGGTTCCTTGCCGTCGCGGGCCTCGCCCTTGTGGTGGGCCTTCTGATGCGCGCGGGACTTTATTTCGGCGAGCCTGAGCAGACGACCTCGCCCACAACACCGCCAGTTTCCGAAACGGCGAAATCCGTTCCCGAGACGCAAGCACCCGCGTCAGCGCCCGCAGCCGCAACGGATGAACCGGCGGAGCAGGCAGAGAAGCCTGCCGAACAGGCTGCCACCGAACCCGCGCCCGCACCGGACGAACAAGCCGACCAGTCAGGCGGGGCGGCCGATCAGCCCGAACCGGCGTTGGAGGCGGCCGATCAGGCAAACGAGTCACACGCCAGTCCGGGCGTCATCCTGGTGGCCAAGCGGCCAGTGGAGGTGCTGTCGAGCCCGTCGGCTTCCGCACCGGTTGCGTATGGCTTTCCGGCCGGCCGGCCGTTCCGCGTGATCGGCCGCCAAGGAAACTTTGCCCAAATCCAAGACTTGACCAGCAAAGCAAGCGGCTGGATCGACGAGACCGCGCTCGCGCCGCCGCCGGCCCCGCCGAAGCCTGCGACTGCCGGCCGAACATCGCCGAGGCGCTCAACGAGTTCCTCCACGTCGAGCGGGCAGGACAGTACCGTTACTGCCGCCCCCGAACCTGCCGAAACCTATCCGGTCGAACGGCGACGGCGCGGCGGCTTGTTTGGCCGGGGCGGTCTGTTTGGGGGCATCTTCGGCAACTAGCCGCTTAAGCCAGCGGCTCCGGCTTTTCGGTCCAGGGTTGATAGTCCGGCGCCGGCTTGAGCGTGGCGATGTGCCTCTGCCAGCGCCGTCCGGCACGTCCGAGCGCGCGTCCGCCGTGAGCCAGCGCCGCGCCGGCGCCGGCGAGCACTCTGCTGGTGCGCCTGTGCAACGCGATCGCGCCGCGCTCGATGGCCTGCTCCAGCCTGGCATCGTTGCGCCTGATCGGATTCAGCAAAAGCCAGTAGAAGCCGATGACAATGGCAATGGTGATCACGGCGGCAAAAATAATGTCGCTGGTGAAGTGGCGTCCAAAGGCGACGCGCAAGGCTCCGACACTCGTACCGAACACGACCGCCGCGCCCATGGCGACCGGCCGGACCGGCGGCGGTGAGAGCATTGCCGGCGCGACCAGCCAATAGGCTTGACTTGCCTCGCCGGAGACGAAGGAACAGTTTCGCGGACACGCACCGCCCGGCCGCCACCAGGGCTGGAAGTCGGCGCTGCCGGCGAATTGCTGAATCTGATTTGGCCGCGGACGCCCCCAATTGTCCTTCAACACGACATTGGTGGCGATACCGGGCCCGGCGATAAAGCTGCCGATCAGGAACAATACCACCGAAGGGGCGATCGGCATCGGCGAGCCGGGGAAGACGACCTTGCGCAGGAGGACAAAGAGCGCGGGCAAGACGAAGATGTAGGGAATCCAGTTGAGACTATGCCTTATGCCGTCCCAATCCTCGCTGGAGGCGATGGGGAAGGTCGCGGCCTCGCGGTCGAAGAACAAGCGCGCAATTTCAATGTCGATGAGAGGATGGACGGCGAACACCGCCGCCAAGACCAGAGCTACTGCGCCGGCCGCGAGCAACCATCCGCGCACCATGACGTTCCCCCGAACCCGCGTTCAGGCACAACGCTAGTTGCCGCAGATGACGGTTCCTTGAGACTATGATGAAGGTTTGATGCCGGCTTGATGAAGGTTCGTCGTCGTTTCGATGACACCGGCCGGCTCGGCCTGTGCAAAAGCCGTGGACGGCACGCCGCGATCAATTGGCCGGGGCAATTTTCGGCGCTTCAGGCGTGCGCCGTTTGAGCCAGATGAAATAGATATTACGGGAGTAAATGAGCAACCCGGTCGCCTGGCCCAGGATGAAGACCGGGTCGAGCCGGTAAATGGCGTAGGCCAAAAGCATCGCCCCGCCGGCAAAGCTGAAATACCAGAACATCTCCGGGACGATGCTGGTCCTGGCCCGCTCCGTCGCGATCCATTGAATGAGAAACCGCATGGAGAACATGAGCTGAGCCACAAGGCCGACCGCGATCCACGCAAGCTCGGCATTCGGCGTGTTGTGCCACCATTGAACCAGACTTCCCCACGTCATCCACTCACCCTTTCCAACCGACTGCCTTGTTGCGGCTGATCGTTCCTCGAGCCCGCAAGCGGCGCGTCCTTGACCTCCCCGGCAATATCCTCGGCAATCGCCGGAATCTTGGTCCGCTTGCGCAGCCAGCGCACGCCGACGAGATCGTATAGCCCAATCATGGCGCGTCCGAAATTGGTGTATTTGGACGCACCCCGCAAGCGCGGACGGTCGTTGACCGGCTCATAGACGACCGCGTGTCCATAACTGATAAAGAGTGCCGGCAAATAGCGATGCATGCCGGTGAAGTAGGGAAGGGCCGTATAGGCGTCGCGGTGATAAACCTTCAGCCCGCAGCCGGTATCGGGACAGCCGTCGCCGAGGACGCCGTCACGGATCCAGTTGGCGAGTCGAGAGGCGAGCTTGCGTGAGCCTTTGCCTTTGCGCGCGCTGCGCAAGCCCCCGACCAGGGCCGGCTGCTGTCCCACCGGAGCGAGCCGGCCGTAAAGACGCATGATATCGTTAGGATCGTTCTGCCCATCGCCGTCCATCGTGGCGATCGCCGGAAGGCGCGCCGCAAGCACGCCGGTCCTCAACGCTGCACTCTGCCCGGCGCGCGCGGCATGCCTGATATAGCGCAGATTTGCATGAGTCCGGGTCAGCGCTTTGATTTCCGGACCCGTGCCGTCGTCGCTCGCGTCATCGACAACGATCACCTCGCCGAGCACCGGTTCCGGCACCGCCTGGAAGGTCTCCTCGACCAGGCGCCCGATATTGCCTTCTTCATTGAAAGCCGGAATGACCACGGAAAGGCGCATTGCCTGCCTGGCTAGACCGCCAGTCCCTGTTTTGCAGCGTTTGCAGCCCTCTTAAAGCCTGCGATGATTATGACGCAGTCGTGGCGATTCGATGACGGACTTTGGAAAGTTGATCCCGGTCATCTAGGTCGGTTTTACACCACCGTCATTCGGGGTAAACCAGGCGGCTCTTTACCGATCCTCCCACCGGTCGTTCTTCATCATCATGGCGCAGCGCGGTTCGTCCTCTTCGCTCTCGGAAAGCGGCTACCTGCTTCCGCTCGTGCTCTGCCTCGGGGCGTTGCTGGCTTTGAGGCTCGCAGGCATTGGCGCTTCTGAGATCAACCTGGGTGTCGACGAGGCTCAATACTGGACCTGGTCGCGGGATCTCGATTTCGGCTATTTCTCGAAGCCTCCGCTGATCGCCTGGATCATTCGCGCTACCACCGAGATTTGCGGCGACTCGGAAATCTGCATCCGGTCGGCCTCGCCGATTCTCTACACCTTCGCCTCGCTCATGCTTTTTCTGTCGGGCCGCGCGCTGTTCGACGCCCGCATCGGATTCTGGTCGGCGATCGTGTTCGCGACCCTTCCCGGTGTGTCCTACTCGTCGCATCTCATGACCACCGATGTGCCGTTGATCTTGATGTGGACGATCATGCTTTTCTTCTGGGTTGTTCTGGTCAAACGGCCGACCATCGGGCTTGCCGTTCTGCTGGGCGCCGCTATCGGCATCGGCCTTCTTGCCAAACAGGCGATGATCTATGCGGTTCTGTGTATCGCCTGCCATGCCGCCGTGTCGCGCGAGGCAAGTGAGGCGCTCAAGGGGGGACGCGGATTCGCCGCCGCCGCGGTGGCGCTCTTGGTGTTCTCGCCGAACATCGTCTGGAACGTTCAGAACGGCTTCGCCATGGCCAAACACACCGGCGCGAATAT
>CAZFYL010000063.1:2127-14235 GCA_964523345.1 uncultured Methyloceanibacter sp. | reverse complement strand
ACCCGAGGACCGCGGCCTACTCGATCGCCATCAGCCGGTGCGCCGATGCCTATAGTGCAATCGGCATTTAGCAAATCTTAAAGAAGCGGGAGCCTCAAGAGGCTAGGTATGTGGGTGACCGAAGAGAAGGAGCCCGGAGAACATAAAAAATGACAAATCGTCAAAATGGCCAAAAAAAGTGCGGCGCAGCGAGGCGCACGGTAGGCGAAGGCGTCCCGCCAAGGAGCGCCGCTGTGCCGGATATCGGCGCCGAAGAAACGAGGCGCGATCGCGTCCGGCATCCAAGCAAGAAGCGCGCACGCAAAACGAAGAAGGATGCACGCTCGGTGTCAAAGAACTCCAAGTAGCTCGCGTCAGGACGTGACAACACGCAAGTGGAGGAGAAAGTGCAAGCTTTCGCGCAAGAGACCGATCGGGCAGAAGGCGCCGAGCAAGCCGCTCAACAAATCGACATCTCGCCCAAGGGCATACTTAAAACAATCGATTCTTGGATCGACGGCTTCTTTCTGATTCTACCGAACCTCGTTGTCGCTGCTGCGCTTCTTTTGATCTTTTACGGACTCGCCTGGCTCGCGGAGCGGCTCGTCAACCGTTGGGCATCGCGGCGGGGGCGTGAAAATCTGGGCGAGGTGCTGGGTGGTTTCGTCAAGGCCGCAATCATTGTGTTGGGCGCCCTGCTCGCCATTACCGTCGTCCTCCCCACATTAACCCCAGGCGATCTCGTCGCGGGTCTCGGAATCGGGTCGGTGGCGATCGGTTTTGCGTTCAAAGACATCCTCCAGAACTGGCTGGCCGGGCTGCTCATTCTGCTCAGGCGCCCCTTCCGGCCTGGAGACCAAATTATTGTCAAAGGCTACGAGGGGACCGTCGACCATATCGAGACCCGCGTGACCGCCATTCGCACATATGACGGTCGCATGGCGCTCATTCCCAACAGCGTGGTCTACACCGAAGCCGTGTTGATCAATACGGCGTTCGCCAAGCGCCGGTCTCAATACGATGTCGGGATCGGCTATGGTGACAGCGTGGACGAAGCAAAGGCGGCGATCCTGACTGCCCTGAAGTCCGTCGACGGAGTGGAAGACGATCCGGAACCGGAAGTGCTGGTGGTGGATTTGGCCGCCTCCTGGGTCACGCTACGCCCGCGCTGGTGGACGGATTCCAGACGGACGGATCTGGTTCACGTCGAGTCTCGGGTCATCGAGGCGATCAAGGCCAAGCTGGACGAAAAAGGAATCGATATGCCTTTCGAGACTGTGGTTCAGCTCTTCCACGATCAGACCGAGGAGGTCGATGGCATCCGGGGCAATCAGCGTGAAGGATGGCCGAAACCTGCGGGCGACGGCACGCCGCGCTCTCGCCTGGAACTGACCTGGGAATCCGGGGACGATACGGCCCCGGCGCGCTCCCAAAAGAAACCGCGGAGACGTTCGTCTAAATCCGCCTCATAGCACGCTCGCCGAAGCGCGCCTGAAGGCGCTACGGTTTGCGAAAGGCGATGAAGCGGCTGATCGGATAGCTTCCGATGCCAACCTTACGGTTCCCGCTCTTGCCGGAATGGTTGCCCGACACCAGGATCACGCGGTTGCCCCGAATTTCCTTCACCACGCCGACATGTCCATTCATGACGCCAATGGCACCCGGCTTCGGCGCGCTGGCGCTGCCGTAATGCGCCCAGGCACGCGCGAGGTTCGGTCCCCCGCCGGCCCACATGGCCATCTGACGGCCACACCATTGATGAGACCAGCCGGTCGGGTTCCTGCCAATGTCTCGCATTGCGCGATTAAGCAGAGTAGAACTGGTATTCTTGCGCAACGCGTTCTGGTCCATGTAGTAGCGCAAGTCGGCGTGAGCGGTCGTCGTGAGTCCAAATGCCACAATGGAGGCAGCAATCAAAACGCGCATCTGCATATCCCTTCATTCGAATCGGTAATTGTTCGCCGTGCTTATGTCCTCGCCGACACGGTCTTTGTTTGGCGCTATCGTGACCATTCTTCGTCTCATGACTCTCAATGACGCAAAGCGGACATTCCGTCGCCGCAATCGAGCGGCTATACCCGAATCTCACCATTCGCTTGCAGAGGGGATGGGAATGAGTAAAGAGTCCGGCGGCTCGACGGTTTCGAGTCTCATCTGCGGCGCGGGTTGAACATGCTCCAGGCTTGGCTGTCGATCGGTTACATCCTCCTGCTGGCGGTTCTCGTGCTCGCCTTCGTCTTATGGCGCAGCGGGGGTGCTGTTCCGGCCATCGCCGCACTCGTGGTCGGCATCCCCCTGTGGTTTGCATGGGAATACGCCCGTCCGGCCTGGACCACGGGCGTCGTCACCGGAACGGAAGTCCGCCGCAGCGATCCCGATGCACGCGGCCATACCACCGACTTCGAATATATCTATATGCGCAACCGGTCCGACCGCGGGCTCGAGCTGACCAACGAGGATTCCTGGTGGTGGTTGAAGCGCAACAGCGAGCGCGTGTTCAATGACGCCAAGACCGCGCAGTCTCGCAACACCGAAATGACCATCATGTGGAACCGGTGGCGCTCCACCCTGTTCACTTTGTACCCTAACGCGATCGCCATCGGCGAGGCCGGGTCCTGGCCGTTCTGGTCGCTGCGAACCATTATCTTCTACGGCCTCTCCGTCTTTCTCTGGCTCAGCTATTTCTACGTGTTCCTCAGGTTTCGCTCATCGGGTGCCAAGCAATGATCAGACTGTGGTTTGTGTGCGCCGTCGACGCGACGCTGCTGGCGCTCGAAGCGCAAAGAGTGATGGCGCTCAGAATGGCCGCCATGGCGTCCGGCGGCGCGCGGGCCCAGGCGGAAGCGCAGCGCATGGTCTCAGAGAAGTTCCTGGCGGCTATGCGAACCTGGCCAATGCTCTGGCTGCATGGCTCCCCGAGCAAAGCTCTTGGACATTATCGGTCCCGCGTGCGGGCCAATGAACGGCGATTGTCGGGCAGAAAGTGAACGCGCGAAAGCTAATGCGGCCCGCTTCTCCCTAATCTCCGCCCGGCGCGAAGCGATAAAATTCATCGTTCAGATATTTGAGCAGGTCCTGCATCTCGCTCGCGCTGAATTCCGTCTTTGCCGCGTGAGCACAAGCCACCAGCCGCTGTTTCAGCCCATCGAGCGACTGAACCGTCCGGTCGTTGCGGGTGAAGATGTCGGTCCCGTGGCATTTCATGCAGTTGGCTTCAAGCAGGCGCTTGCCCTCGGCGCTGTCGCCCGGCAATGGGGCGGCATGAGCACTCTGAATCAACAGGGTCAGAAGCGACGCGACTAGCATGCGTTTCATGGCTTGCCTCCGGTGTCAGGCACGGGGCCGCACCGAGGAGAAAGTCTATGATCCTTTTCGACGGTCCTCAATCCCGGGATCCGTTTCCCGGTGCCGCTCCTTAGTCACAGGTTGCATGGCCATGCTACGGCGCGGTTTTTGGCGCGCCCGGCAGCAGGTCGGGCGCATCGGACGGGACCGGATTTCGTTCAAGATCGGCGATGAGGTCCTTCATTTCCTCGATCTCCTTGACCTGCGCCTCGATGATCTGATCGGCCAGCGCCCGAACGCGCGGATCGCGAATGTGCGCCCGTTTGCTGGTCAGAATGGCGATCGAGTGATGCGGAATCATCGCCTTCATGTAGGCGATGTCGAACACGGTCTCCTGGCTTCGCACCAGCCAGAGCGCGCCCGCGAACACCGCGATCGCCGCGACGACAATTGCGACGTTGGCGCGATGGTTCCGGTACATGCCCAACATGTAACCCAGCATGATCACGGCCATGACCGCGCCCATCAGCAAGGCCATCCACAACCGCGTCTGGCTGAACCAAACGTGATCGAGGGCATAGCTATTGAGATAGGTCAGGCCATACATCACGACTGTGGCCGTGGCGATCATCGCGCCGAAGCGAAAATAGCTCATGCAGTCCTCCAAGTTGCAAACACGGGTAACACCAGACTGCCTTCGGAGTTTCGGGCTAACAGCGATAATCGGTGGCCCATGCCTGCTAGCGCCGGTGAAACATTTTCCTGTCCCGCGTGTTGCCCAACGCAAACGTGGAGATCAAAATGATAAAGAGTTTAATCGTGACCACTGCGCTGGCCGGCCTTGTGTTGGGCGGTCAGATGCAACCTGCCGAAGCCGCACCATCGGCGCCGACGTTCAGCCAGCCCTCGGCACAGAGTTCAATCCTCCAGGAGGCCGCTTGGGCTTGCGGCCCGCGCCGCTGCGCGTGGGTTCCCGGCTATCGCGGCACCGTTCCCCCCTATGCATTACGCTGGGGACCGCCTACCCGTCCCAATTGCTATTGGAAACGCGGCCTGCTCGGCAATTGGAAATACAAATGTGACGACTAGAATAAGGAACGGCAGCGCATCTATCGAACTGGAGCCTAGCCTAGCGGCCATGCCTGTGGCCGCTAGGCGTGGCCGGCCCTTGCGGCGCCGCGTCCGGGTCGGTGTCTGACGCATACGCTCGCCAACCGGCATCGTACTTAAGCCGACACCGCATGAGACGGACCGCGGCGTTTCTTAGGGGAGCGCTCCGGGTTCAGCGCCGCAGCCTTGACCAAGGCGTAAATCACCGGAATGACCACGAGCGTCAGCACGGTCGACGAGACCATGCCCCCGATCATCGGCACGGCGATGCGCTGCATCACCTCTGACCCGGTCCCATGGCTCCACATGATCGGCAGAAGCCCGGCCGTGATGGCGGCCACCGTCATGATCTTCGGCCGCACGCGCTCCACCGCGCCGGACATGATCGCCTCGTGCAGATCGGCCCGGGTGAATGGCTTGCCCTCGCCTTCCCGGCGCGCCTTCAATTCCTTCAGTGCGCTGTCGAGATAGATCAGCATGACGACACCCGTCTCCGCGGCCACGCCCGCGAGCGCGATGAAGCCCACCACCACGGCGACGGACAGGTTGAAGTCGAGCCACCACATCAGCCAGAAGCCGCCGACCAGCGCAAACGGCACCGAGGCCATGACGATGAGCGTCTCGGTGATGCGCCGGAAGTTGAGGTAGAGCAGGAGGAAGATGATCAGAAGCGTAACCGGCACGACGATCCGAAGCCGCTCCTTGGCGCGTTCGAGATATTCGAACTGTCCGCTCCAGGTGACGTAGTAGCCGGGCGGAAGATCCACCTGGCTCGCCACGGCCTTCTGTGCGTCGGCGACAAAACCGCCGATGTCGCGGCCGCGGAAGTCGACAAAGATATAGAGCGCAAGCTGCGCGTCCTCGGTGCGGATCATGGACGGGCCTTGCGACAGGCTCACCTCTGCGACCTCGCCCAACGGGACCGTCCCGCCGTTCGGCGTCGGGATCAGCACCTCGTTGGCGATGGCATGCGGATCGTTGCGATAGTTGCGCGGGTAGCGGACCGCCACGTTGTAGCGCTCCCGGCCTTCTACCGTGGTGGTGATCGGCTGGGCGCCGAGCGCCGTGGCGACGACGTTCTGCACGTCGCCCACCATGAGCCCGTAGCGGGCAAGCCGCGCCCGATCCGGATCGATGTTCACGTAATAGCCGCTGATGGCGCGCTCGGCGTAGGCACTTGCCGTGCCCGGCACGGTGCGAATGGCGGCCTCGATCTGGCGCGCGAGCCGTTCCATCTCGCCCAAATCCGTGCCGAACACCTTGACGCCGACCGGGGTGCGGATGCCGGTGGACAGCATGTCGATGCGGGCCTTGATCGGCATGGTCCAGGCATTAGACACGCCGGGAAACTGCAGCGACTTGTCCATCTCGGCGATGAGCGCATCGACGGTCATGCCGTCTCGCCATTCGCTCTCGGGCTTCAAATTGACGACCGTCTCGATCATCTCCATCGGCGCCGGGTCGGTCGCCGTGGAGGCGCGCCCCGCCTTGCCCCAGACGGAGTCCACCTCGGGAAAGGTCTTGATGATCTTGTTCTGCGTTTGCAGCAGCTCTCCGGCTTCGGTGACCGAGATGCCGGGCGGCGTCGTCGGCATGTAGAGCAAGGTGCCTTCGTTCAAATTCGGCATGAACTCGCTGCCGAGCTTGGACGCAGGCCAAATGCTCGCCGCCAGCACCGCAAGCGCAATCACAATGACGGCCGGCTTGAACCGCAATGCAAGCTCGATCACCGGCCGGTAGATCCAGATCAGGAACCGGCTCACCGGGTTCTTGCGCTCCGGCATGATGCGGCCGCGCACCAAGACCACCATGAGCGCGGGCACCACCAGGACCGACAGCAGCGCCGCGGCCGCCATAGCGAAGCTTTTGGTGTAGGCGAGCGGCTTGAACAGGCGGCCTTCTTGCGCTTCGAGGGCGAAGATCGGCAGGAAGGACACGGTGATGATGAGCAGGCTGAAGAACAGAGCGGGGCCCACCTCGACCGCGGCCTCGATCAATATCTCCGTTCGCGGCTTGCCGGCCGGGGCGCGCTCGAGGTGCTTGTGCGCGTTTTCGATCATGACGATGGCCGCATCGACCATGGCGCCGATGGCGATGGCGATGCCGCCCAGGCTCATGATGTTCGATGACAGCCCCAAGGCCCACATGCAGATATAGGCGATCAGGACGCCAAGGGGCAGCGTGACGATGGCGACCAGCGCGCTGCGTGCGTGCAGAAGGAAAACGAGGCAGACCAGCGCGACGATGATGCTCTCTTCGACGAGGGTCCACCGCAAATTATCGATGGCGCGGTAGATCAGGGCGGAGCGGTCGTAGACGGTTTCCAGGCTCACGCCCTCGGGAAGGCTTGGTGCGATCTCGGCGATACGGTCCTTGGTGTGTTGGATGACCGACAGCGCATTCTCGCCGAAGCGTTGCATGGCGATGCCGGAGACGACCTCGCCCTCGCCGTCGAGCTCGGTGATGCCGCGGCGCTCTTCCGGCACCAATTCGACGCGCGCGACATCCTTGAGCAGGACGGGGACGCCGCCTTCGCTTTTGACCACGATCTGTTCGAGGTCCGAGAGACTTTTGATATATCCACGCCCGCGCACCATGTATTCGTGCTCGGCGAGTTCGACGGTGCGGCCGCCGACATCCATGTTGCTCTCGCGGATGACCTCCCTGATCTTGCTGAGAGGGATGTCGAGAGCCTGCAATCGTCTCGGGTCGATGACGATGCTGTATTGCTTTACGAACCCGCCGACGCTCGCCACCTCGGCGACGCCTTGCGCCTTGGCAAGGCCGAAGCGGACATACCAGTCCTGAAGGGTACGGAGCTCGGCGAGACTCTTCTGCGTGCCGCGCAAGATATATTGATAGACCCAGCCGACCCCGGTCGCGTCAGGTCCGAGTTCCGGTGTCACGCCCGACGGCAGGTTCCGTGCGGCAGCGCTCAGATATTCGAGAACGCGCGACCGCGCCCAATAAATATCCGTGTCCTCCTCGAAGATCACATAGACGAAGGACACGCCGAAATAGGAGAACCCGCGCACGACGCGCGCCTTGGGCACGGTCAGCATGGCGGTGGTAAGCGGATAGGTGACCTGGTCCTCGACCACTTGCGGCGCCTGGCCCGGATATTCGGTAAAGACGATGACCTGCACGTCGGACAGGTCCGGGATCGCATCCACCGGAACCTTGGACACCGCGTAAATGCCTGCCAAGGCAATGAAAATTGTGGCCAGCCCGACCAGAAAAACGTTGCCGGCCGACCAGCGGATGATCCGCGCAATCATTGCGGCGTTCCTCTGTTGAAGGCATCGAGCGCCGCCCTCAGATTGCTCTCCGAGTCGATCAGAAAGTTGGCCGACGTGACCACCTCCTCGCCCTCGGCGACCCCATCAAGCACCTCGACATAGTCTTGCCCCTTGCGGCCGAGCTTGATCTCGCGGGGCTCGAAGCGGCCTTCACCCTTGGCGACAAGAGCGATCGTGCGCGCGCCGCTGTCGATGACGGCGTCGGCCGGGATCGCCATGACTTTTGGATTATCTGCGCCCGGGTGAAAAACGACGTCGGCATACATGCCGGGTTTCAGCAGGCCGTCGGGATTCGGCAATTCGATACGCACCGAGACCGTCCGCGTCTCCATCTTCAGCATATGGGGATAGATGAAGGTCACCTTCCCCTCTTGCGGCACGTTGGGGAAGGCGCGCAGCGTCACCGTGGCCGGGGTGCCAACTTCGATATCGGCGATATCGGCTTCGGCGATCTCGGCGATGACCCAGACATGCGCGTGGTCGGCGACGCGGAACAACTCGTCGCCTGCCTTCACAAACTGGCCCTTGATCACGTTCTTGGCGATCACATGGCCCGTTGCCGGCGACGGCCAATCGAGCGTCCTCGGATTTTCCTTAGTCTCCATGACCTCGTCGATACGTGACTGGGGCACGTCGAGGTTCCGTAGCTTCTGGATGGCACCCTCAATTTCGCGGCCGGCGCCGGCACGGCCTTGGGCGCGCAGGGACACGAGAAGGTCGACCTGCGCCAATTGAATCTGCGGGCTGTAGAACCGGAACATTGGTTCGCCGGCCTTGATATGTTGCCCGTTCTTATCGACAAACAAATCTTCGATGTACCCGTCCGAGCGTACCGTCACGATCCACAGCTTCGATTCGTCGTGCTGGACCGTGCCCACGCCGCGAACGGTGCGAGAGAGGGCTTTCGGTTTCACTGTCTCGGTCTTGACCCCGCTGCGCTGAACCTTGGCGAGGCTGACCGTGACGGTATTGCCGTCACTGGTCTCGTCCGCATAAACCGGAATGTAATCCATGCCCATGGAGTCCTTCTTGGGCATAGGCGAAGTGTCCGGCAGTCCCATTGGGTTGCGGTAGTAGAGGATCTTCCGGCCGTCTTCGTCCGCGGCTTTCTGCTCTTCCATTACCGGCGCGGGAACGGATTGAGGCCGATGCGAATACCAATAGCTGCCCGCGGCGCCGGCCAGGATGCCGGCGGCCAACAGAGCCAAACTGTTCAGACGCTTCATGATGCGCCTCCGAATCCTTATTGACGGACCCCTGCCGCGGCGCGGCAGAGGACGCATGCCCAGGCGGCGCGACACGCGCGCGCGCGGCAGGCTTCACTCAAGGATTCAGACGCGGGGAGGCGGTAAGGGCGGATGCTCCAGCGCGGAGTTGAAGCGGTTGACGACCGGCGACGAACGCGCCGAACTCGGCATTGGACCGGTCATGTCCATGCCGGCCACTGTGGTCGCCGGTATCAAAGAACACTTTGCGGCGCAGGCGCCCGATTGGTCACAACCGTTATGCTTTTCACAAGGCTCCATCCCGGAGCAGCAATCGGTATGAGCAGCGGCATAGCCCGACACCCCAGCCGTCATGGCCCCCCTCATCTTGGCCGCTGCAACTGGCAGCGCGGCAAGCGAGAGGGCGACAAGACCGACAAATATGGTGCGCAGGCGCTTCATCCTGTCGAATTATCGGTCTGTCGGGCCTTCGGTCAAGTGAACTCACCGTGAGCTGAAAGTCCGCTTCGGGGACTTCGCGGATTTTTCCGGGGGCTCGCGGCATGTCCGCCTTTTAGGGTAAACCGGACATATCTTGAGCAATGCCGAATGCGGCCGACCTCAAGCCGCTTGTGACCGGGCGTGCCGGCAGGCGCGCGCGCCCTCGCTCCGAAATCTAAGAGCCTGGAAATCCGAGCCTGTGCTCGGCCTTTTCGAAGGAACGGTCCATCGCATAATAGGGAATGAACCAGAGAGGAATATGCCCGAACAAGAATGACAGTTGGGACTCGGCGTGAAGTTCGGATCCGTTCGCGACACCGCCAATATAAACAGCCGATACGAAGCCACTGCGGTCGGCACCGTCGCGGCAGTGAATGAGAATGGGAGGCTTGGCTGTTGTGAGGATGTCAAGCAGGCCCTCCAGCTGGGCGGCGCTCACTTCGCGCCTTGCAGAAAGCTGGTAGTCGACAAGCTCGATCCCGGCTTGCCGCGCCGCTTCTCGTTCGCGTTGGTACCAGTCTTTGTCCGGATTCGCGCCGCGGAGATTGATAATGGTCTTGATCCCATAGCGTTCGTGCCATGCGGCAATCTGCTCCGGCGAAGGCTGCCCGGAGCGATAGAGCCGCCCGGCGATGACGGTATGGAAGTTCCCGGATAGAAAGACGAAGCCGACGTAAAGGCCAATCAAAAGAAGCGCCGCCAGGCATATTCGAAAGATCGATCGGAGCATTTGGAACCGCGCGTGCTGACCGGAGAACGGCCGCCTCAGGAGATGTCGTAGTTAAAAAAGAACAGGGCGATTGGCTCGACCACACCATGGCGCAAAAGCCAGTACCCAACTATGGCAAGGATCACGGAAAAAGCGGCGTAGAAAATCCGCCTCAAGGAGACGAACCGCTCGGTCCTCGGAAGCTGCCACGCCGGGCCGAATTGTCCGCCAAGCCGTTGGATCAGTTTCCCATCGTATCCAAGCACGTCGCGAAACACGAGCAGGATCGCCGAGGCTAGCAGGAAAAGACTGACATAGGCCATCAGGGGCACAGCGATGGCGAATAGTATCGAGGCCGCCGTCGGGCCCCGGCCCATGGCGAGCGCGGCGGCCGGCAGGGCGAGGCATAGCGCCGCGAACAAGCCGAGCGCGAAGCCGGCTTCGCGCCAAAATCCTTTATGAAGCGCGTTTAACACGAGCCTTTGGCCTTCCCTCATGGAAAAGGCTAGTGCCGAATCTTGCCCACCTTAAGGCGGACATGGCCGCGCGGCGGCGGCCGGTTCGAGGCCCGCTTTTTGGCGGCAAAACGCGATTGCAAGACACATCGCTTCGAGACGGCGCGGAAGGGCGCCGACTTCAAGAAGCCGACGCCCCCTGCTCAGGCGCACCTCCAGGGAAGGAGAAAGAGGAAAAGGATACCCGGCGAGGTGTCGCACCGAGCTGATCCTACGGACAGCTCCTCAATTGCACGCCCGGCATTCCTATCCGCAAAGCTAGGCTAGTAACTCAGGGTTGACGCGTATGTGAGATTTGCCACGTCGCGGAGACCTGAGCACACGAAGACCGCGTGCGCAGAAACGGTGTTGGTCGGATTGGGCTTGTCTAGTAGGGTCAGTCTCCGTCTCCCGACCCGCGCAGGCCACCATAATGACATGTGACTGGAGCAGACCCTATAAGTTGACGCTCGGTGCGTTGGCCGTCTTTGCCGCGCTTTTCCTTTCGCCACAGGCAGGCGCACAAGGCGATCGACCGCCGGCGGTGGCCACCTATTGGCACAATTGGACCGACGGCGACGGCCTCAGCCATTTGACGCTGTGCAATCTGAAGGACTTCAAACTGGAAAGCATGGCGCCGCCGGCCGATCCGCTATGGCTGAACAGCCAGGCGCCAGCGGATGCGAGCGTGATCACGATCGTCAAGCCGGTTGGCTGGAAGGGGAGTTGGCATAGCGACAAGACGGTGCTGTGGGTCGTGACGCTTGACGGACAGTGGTTCGTAGAGGCCGAGGACGATACCCGCGTCGAACTCGATCCGGGCGATGTCGTGCTGATCGAAAACGTGAAAGCGCCGCGGGACGCCGAAGGCGAACAGGGCCATCGCTCCGGAAATATCGGCAAAGAGGTGGTCAAACTCCTGGTGGTGCAACTCCAGCAGCCGCCGACGATCGATCAGCCGTGCCGCTTCAAATGATAAAGGGAACGATCATGCAGAATCGGCTCCTGAAGACGCTTGCGGTCGCGATTGCAGTCTCCCTTTCCGGGTTGGTGCTGTCGCTTTCTCCGGCGGCCAAGGCCGAAACCATGACGGAATCGCTTAAGCTCTCCGACGCCGACGTGGCGGCCATCAAGCAGACGTTCAAGCGGGCAACCGACGCCCTGGTGACAAAGGATTGGAACACCTGGTCTGAGTTCTGGACCAAGGACGCGGTGCTGATGCCGCCGAACCATCCAAGCCTGTCCGGCATCGAAAGCTTGCGCAAATTCGTTCAGGCCGACCTCTCCGACCTCAAGGACTTCACCCAGTCCGATTGGACATTCGAAGGCCGGGACGGCCTTGCCGTTGTCACGACCGGCATGAAGTGGACGTTCAACAACGACAAGAGCAAAACAGGCAAGCAGATCGTCGTCATGGTCAAGGATGCCGATGGTGCATGGCGTGCGCAAAAGGTGATGTACAATCTGGATGGCGCGCCCTAGGGCCCGGTTCGGCCGCGCTTCGGAACCCGCCTATGAAACGTTCG
>CAZFYL010000063.1:0-2027 GCA_964523345.1 uncultured Methyloceanibacter sp. | reverse complement strand
GCGCGCCCTAGGGCCCGGTTCGGCCGCGCTTCGGAACCCGCCTATGAAACGTTCGCTTTTCACCCATGGCGGACTTTGGCCCGAATTCCCACATAGCCTGACATGACTTGCCGGCCGGACAGAACGCGGCCATGCCCGATGAAACGTGGAGTTTGCCGTGGACGGGGTTGATCTCCTCATCGGACTGGTTCTGCTGCTCGGCGGCGGGGAGGCGCTCGTTAAAGGGAGCGTGAGCGTCGCGACCCGCTTGAAGGTCTCGCCGTTTCTGGTCGGGCTTCTGTTCATTGGGTTCGGCACGTCCACACCGGAACTCGCCGCCTGCATCGACGCCGCTTTGCGGGGCGCCCCGGCCATCGCTGTCGGGAATATTGTCGGCAGCAACATCGCCAACATACTTCTGATCATAGGGCTTTCCGCCGTGATCGTTCCGGTCGTCACACCCAAGTCGGCGTGGCGGCGTGACGGAATTTTTTTGATAGTGGCCAGCCTGCTCCTGGTCGGCGCGGTCCTGGCCGGCACCATTACGCGCGCCACGGGACTCGTTTTCGTGGTGCTCTTGCTCGGCTACATGATTTTCTGCTGCCTGACGGAGCGGGACGGCCAAGACCCATCCGATGCAGAGGCGGCGCAAATTTCGCCGCGTCCCATCTCGCTGCTCATGGCCTCCGTTTTGGCCTTGGGAGGACTGGCCGGCGTCCTGATCGGAGCCGATATGCTCGTTGGAGCGGCGATCGGACTTGCGAGAAAGTTTGAGGTTTCAGAAACATTGATTGGACTGACCTTGGTGGCGGTCGGCACGTCGCTCCCCGAACTCGTGACTTGCGTGATCGCGGCGCTGCGGCGTCACGGCGATATCGCTCTGGGAAACATCGTCGGCAGCAACATCTTCAATTCCCTCGGCATCGCCGGTGTCACCGCCATTGTTACGCCGGTCGAGGTTCCAGCCGAGATCGCCCGGCTCGACATCTGGATCATGTTGGCCACCGTCTTGCTTTTGGTGGCGTTTGCCAGAACGAACTGGCAGGTGAGCCGGCAGGAAGGGGCCATCTTCCTCCTGGCCTACGCGGTCTACCTCGCCGTCCATTTCGCGCTGCGTCCTTACATCGGGCTGGCCTAACCGGCTTACGCCCTCTCCTTGTCATGATGTCCGGCGATCCGCCGGGCGGCAAGGCCGCCTCAACGCCGCAGCGCTCGCACGTGAACAGGCGCCCCCGTGTCGGCGAGTCCGAACGGCGGGCCATGCGGTTTGCGGTAATCGTCGCATGAGGGGCACTGTCCGTATTTCCGCCCGCACTGCTCGCGCCAGCACACCACCTGGTCGAGTTGCGACAGCATGACCCGTTCGAGATGATCGGTGGCCGATGCCTTCACGTAGATGAGCTCATCCGGCAGAGTGTCTTCGGCGAGAAAAGCGCTCGCCTGGTATGACGACTCGAAATTAAACAATCTTTGGCGCACATCTGCCTGACGCAGCCTGCTCACATGGCCGGCGGGCGGCCCCACGAACAGGACGCGATCCGCCGCCTCTAACGCCAGCCGTGCGACCTTACGGTACTTTCCACTGCGATCCCCGGGGTAGTCCGAGAGGGTTCCGAACACGGCCGTCTTACGGGGCGCGCGGGCACGCGCCAGGAAGTCCAAGCTGCTGGAAATCGTCCACAGCGGCGCCTTCAGCGTATCGAGCACGAAGACCGGACCGCCAGGGTTCGCGTGGACCGAGTAGCGGCCGAACATGGGATCGACCGTCTCGACGGCTTCCGCGCAAATTCTCAGGTCGATGCCGCAGGCAATCCCGCAGGCAATTGCCGCCAGAACCGACGCCGTCCAATGTTCGCCGACCAGTCTTGTGTGTACGCGCACGCTGTCGTTGCCATGCACGACCGTCAGAGCCAGGCGATCGGGCCACGCGCTCGACACTTCGACCGCTCTTATGTCGGCCTCGGGCGAACACCCGAACATCAGTGCCTTGGCACGCGTCCGCTCCGCCATGGCTCGCACGTGTGGATCGTCGGCGTTGAGAATAGCGG
>CAZFYL010000062.1:0-14364 GCA_964523345.1 uncultured Methyloceanibacter sp. | reverse complement strand
CTGCTGGCGCCGCGTTTCCTCGACGGCCTGTCGGTCGCACTCTATCTGGTGCAAGGCTGGGCGGTGATCGCGGCCTGGGAACCGCTCATGATGGCGCTGCCGGGAGTCGCGCTCACCCTACTCATGGCCGGTGGCGTGCTCTACACCATCGGTGTCGTGTTCCATCTGTGGGAGCGCTTGCCTTATCAAAACGCCATTTGGCACGGCTTTGTTCTGTCGGCTGCCAGTTGCCATTTCGCGGCCGTCGTCTCCGTCGCCACCGTTTGACCGCTGGCGCGGAAAAGTCCAAGCGATCGTTACAGAAGCCCTCTAAGATGGCGCCATGACCGCGATCGAAGGCGAGCAGCGCAAGCGTGTCCTCTTCGCCACGCTTGATGCGCGCTTCGGCGAACGCTTCTCGCTCGCCCAAGCCTTGCGTGAACAGCACGCCAATACGCTCACCTGGCTAAGGCGTGAACCGCCGGATGCGGTTCTGTTCGCCGAGAGCGAGGCCGAGATCGCCGAAGTGGTGAAACTTTGTGCCGAAGCCCGCATGCCGGTGATTCCGTTCGGCACCGGCACCTCGCTCGAAGGACATGTCAACGCGCCATTCGGCGGCATCTCGCTCGATCTGTCTCGCATGAACCGCATCCTTGCCGTGCATGAGGCCGATCTCGACTGCACGGTCGAACCCGGCGTGACCCGCAAAGCCCTCAACGATCATTTGCGCGGGACGGGCCTGTTCTTTCCTGTCGACCCGGGCACCGATGCCAGCCTCGGTGGCATGGCCGCGACGCGCGCATCGGGAACCAACGCCGTGCGCTACGGCACGATGCGCGATGCCGTGCTCGGCCTTAATGCGGTGCTGGCGGACGGCAGCGTGATCAAGACGGGCGGGAGGGCGCGAAAGTCTGCGGCCGGCTACGACCTCACCCGGCTCATGATCGGCTCGGAAGGCACGCTTGGCATCATCACCAGCCTGACCCTCAAGCTCTACGGCATTCCCGAGAGCATTGTCTCGGCGGTCTGTCCGTTCGCTTCGATCGCCGGCGCCTGCAACGCGACCATCGCCGCGCTCCAGATCGGCCTCCCGCTCGCCCGCATCGAGTTTCTGGATGAAGTGCAGATGCGCGCGTGCAATGCCTATTCGCGCCTCTCTTTGCCTGAGACCCCGACCTTGTTTCTTGAGTTTCATGGCAATCCGGCCTCGACCCGCGAACAGGTCGAAGCCTTTGCCGCAATCGCGCGCGCCGAAGGTGGAGGGGAGTTTGCCTATGCCGAACGCCAGGAGGAGCGGACCAAGCTCTGGCAAGCGCGGCATGATGCCTATTGGGCCGCGCGGGGCCTCAGGCCGGGCGCCGAGGTGCTGGCGACCGATGTCTGCGTGCCGATCTCGGCGCTTGCCGAATGCGTGACAGCCACGCGCCGGGACATCGATGCGTTGGGCCTGCTAGCCCCGATCGTCGGCCATGTCGGGGACGGAAACTTTCATGTTTTGCCGCTGATTGACCCGTCCGACGCCGAAGAGCGGCAAAAGGTGCAGGATTTCCTCGATCGCCTGGTCGAGCGTACGCTCGCCGCAGGGGGAACCTGCACCGGCGAGCATGGCATCGGTCAAGGAAAGATTAACTATCTTGCCGCAGAGCATGGATCAGGCATTTCGCCGATGATTGCCATAAAAAAGGCGCTCGATCCCTTGAATATCTTAAATCCTGGCAAGATTTTTGCGCTACCTTGACCATGCGTCATGGTGGGCCGGATTCTCGGCGCCGGGTTGCGCCGAGGATGCGCGCCCGAGTATTGGGTTTGGACGGCGGTGAACTCTTTCCTGCTGACATTGGCGGCCTTAGCTGTTCTGGTCCTGAGCGCGCTTTTTGCTGCGCCGCTCTTCATCGACTGGAACGACTATCGGTCCGTGTTCGAGACGCAGGCCACTAATCTTCTTGGCCGGCAGGTGAAGGTTGGCGGCAAGGTTAACCTTATCCTCCTGCCGGCACCCGAGCTCAAATTCGACGACATCAAGGTCGCCGACCGGGAAGGGAGGCTCGACCGGCCGCTTCTCCAAGCCCAATCGCTCGAAGCCTTGCTCAATATCGGTGCGCTCCTCACCGGAACAGTCGAAGCGCGCAAGCTCGTCATCGTCGATCCGGTCCTGCGGCTCGATCTTCAGGCTGACGGCACCGGCAATTGGGGCGATGTGGGACGGCGCGGCGTAGCGCTGCCCTTCGCCCCGAAAGAGGTGACGCTTGATGAGGTCAGCGTCAGCGGCGGCCGAATCGAGATGACCAAGCAGGGTGAGCCGCAGTTCACCTTGGAGAATGTCGCCGCCCAAGCGAGCGCCCAATCTTTGTCGGGACCGTACAAAGTCTCGGCCACCTATTCGGTCGCGGGACGTCCGCAGGAGGTTCGCTTCTCGACCAGCGAGCCTGATCCGGCCGGCCTGTTTCGTATCAAATCCATGTTGCGCGACATTGATCGCAATACGAGCTACGTCCTCGATGGCGGCGTGACCGGGCTCGGAGCCATTCCCACGTTCGACGGCAACATTGTCGTGCGCGCGGCGAACACGGCAGATGTGCCGGCCGGCGAAGACGAACGAGAGCCTGCTGTCGAGAGCGACGCCATACCGGTTGAGCCTCAGCAGAGCGATGAGACGTCCGCCGAGGTTCAGCCCGGCGAGATTTCACGTTTCGAGTTGAAAGGCGCCCTCAAGGCCACGCCCAATCGTGCCGAGCTTCCCGAATTCGATCTAACGCTTCATGCCAAGGGGCAGCCGCAGATTTTCGAGGGCAAGCTTACGCTCGACTTCGGCGAGCGCATCGAGGGGGCAGCCGAGCTTACCGCGAGTTTCATCGATCTCGACGCTCTCTTCGCAGTGTACGACAAGGACGAGAGACCATCGCCGGCGGCCGTTCTTTATATGTTGGCCAACGAGGTTCTCGACGAAGCGGTATTTCTCGGCGACGGTTCGCTGGCAATGGCGATTGAGCAGGCCGGACTTGGCGGCGACCTGGTCGGCGCCGTCGACCTGGCGCTTGCCGCCAAAGACGGCGCCGTGGCCATTGAACATCTCAAGGCGGTTCTTCCCGGAGATAATCGCATCGAGGTCGAAGGAACGCTCAAACGCGGAAAATTCGGTCCGGTTTTTAGCGGCCCGGTCACAGTCGAGGGCTCCGGCTTAAGACCGCTGACGCGCTGGGCGGGCGGCAACCGCGATATGTCGGGACAGGCCTCGACCGGCGATTTCGCCGTGAGAGCCGATGCTGTCGTGGGTGACGGTACACTTCAGCTTGCCAACGCATCCGGAGAACTGAGCGGGACTGAGTTCCGCGGGGGTTTGCGTTTGCAAGGGGGAGAACGCCGCCTGATCGAACTTAACCTCGATAGCGAACGCCTCGATCTGCGCGAGTTGATCGGCGATGGGCCGCTTTGGCAGCTCTGGTTGCCGGCCTCCGCGACCGACGGCGCCGCGCAACCCGAACAGGATTGGTTCAAGCAACTGCGCGGCGACGATATGCGCGTGACCTTGCATGTCGGAGAACTGCTCCTGCCCGATATTCCTCCCGGCAAGCTCGATGCACAATTTGCCCTTCAGAGCGGTACGCTCGACATCGATCACCTCGACTTCGCCGCGGCGGACGTGTTGGTGCTGAATGCCAAAGGCCGCATTGAGCGCCTCGAACAAGCGCCGTCAGGCCGGCTCGATCTTGCGCTTAGGGCGAATACCGGCAACAGCCTGAAAATCGCCGCCGAACTGCTCGGGCTGCCTGACAGCGTGAGCGGATCGCAGCAACTGTCGCTCCTCGCTCCGCTCGATCTTAACGTCGGTATGGTTGCCTCCCGCGAAGGCGACTTGGCCAATGCCACAATCGAGATCGGCGGCAGGGCGGCCACGTCAAGCGTCGCTCTTAAAGCTAGCGCTGTCGGAGAGCTCGCCAAGCTCGGTGAGGCGAGGGTGGATGTCGATGGCGAGATCGTCGGAGAGAATCCGCAAGCCTTTCTGGTCCTGCTGTTCCCCGATCTGCCGCTGGAGCGCATCGCCACGCCTGCCGGAAGTCAGGGCAGGCTGGTGGTCAAGTTCGCAGGCGTGCCCAATCATGAGGTGACCGGCAAGGCCGCGCTCGAAACCCTGCCGATTGAAGTTGCTTTTGTCGGGCAAGGATCGACGCAGCCGGACGGACTTGCACTGTCCGGGGAAGGCGCCGTGGTGAGCAGGGATGCAACCGCGGCGCTGACGCTGCTCGGCTTCGAGTCGCCGCCAAGTGCCTCGGGTGTCCCGGTGAGCCTTCGCTTCGACGTCGCCAAACAAGGCGCAAAGACCGATCTCAATGGGATCGCAGGCACAATTGCCGGGGAGAAAATCTCAGGCTCCGTTCGCTTGGATCAGAGCGGTCCTAAGACGCGCTTCTCTCTAAACGGGAGCGCCGGGGCCGCGTCGCTGCCGTCGCTGCTTGGTGTGCTGGTCGCATGGCACGGCACGCCTTCGACCGAGATACAGGGGACCAGTGCCGCCAACACGTCCGAGGTCTGGCCGCTCCACGGGTTCTCGCTTCAGTTGCTCGACAAGGTCGAAGGCGGGATCGAGTTTAAGGCTAAGACGCTCGCATTGGGGTCGTCCGTAAAACTTCAGGATGCCGTCCTTGCCGCATCGGTCGGCACGGACGGGCTCGCCATCACCGACCTCAAAGGGCGTCTGTTTGGCGGCAACTTTGCCGGCTCGGGCAATCTGGCGCCGCGCGGCAACGGGGCCGAATTGAACGCGCGTGCCCAGGTCAAAGGCGGCAAGCTCGGAGATCTCACCAAGAGCGTTATCGGAGCCCCCCTGGCGACAGGGCCGTTCGATCTTGCCTTTGACGTTCAAGGCGCAGGCTTGAGCCCGCCGGGGATCGTCGCCGGATTGAGCGGGAAGGGGACGCTGGTGCTCGGCGCCGGCAGACTTCAGTCCTTCTCCGTTGCGCCTTTGCGCAAGGTGGCGGCCACGGCGGCGAATGAGACAATCAAGGCGGACAAGGAAAGGATCGCGGCCGAAACCCGAGCCGTGCGCGAAAAGATCACCAAGGGAACTTACAAATTCGCGCCGGCCAAGTTCGCTTTAGAGATCAAGAACGGCACGCTCAGCCTTGGTCCGGCAGAGCTGTTGAGCGCGGGCGCGGAAACCAAGATCAACGGTTATATCGAACTGGCGAGCCTCAAACTCGATAGCGAGTGGGCGGTGCGCTTGACCGGAAATGGTGCCCAAAACGTGCCGCCGACCAAGCTCGTCTTCACCGGCACGCTCGACAATGCCGGGCAGATTGACCCGGCGATCGATACGGACGCCATCGAATCTCATCTCACCATGCGGCGCATGCAGGAGGACGTGGAGCGTCTGGAGACTCTCGACGTGAGTGGCAGGACTTTGCCGCCTGCGCCAGCGCAAGAGGACGGAATAGCCGCCCTCCTGGCTGAGGAACAGCCGCTCGAACCAGAGTCTCCGTCAGAGCCGGAAGCGCTGGAGTCGCCGGCAGAAACCGTAGAGCCTGATTTGGCCGAACCGCCAACCGCGCCATCTTCAATCTCGACGGCCGCCTTGCCGTCGGCGCTCGAGCTTCTCGAAGGTCCACAAAAGTCCAAGGCCGGTGCCCCTCGTCCCGCAGCACCAGCCCCCGCGGCTGCCGCGCCGGAAGCCGATGAAGCCGCTGTACCGGCTAAGCCGGACGTCCCCCCGCTTCCGGTCAGAGCGCCAAGGAAACCGGCACCGGTGGCTAAGCCGAAACCGGCACCGGCGGCCGAACCGAAACCGGCACCGGTGGCCGAACCCGCGCAATCGGAACCTGCGCCATCCCAGGCGGCAACAGCCGATCCCGAAGCCGAACCGAGCCTTGAAGAAGACCAAGAAGAGGCGAAGCCGCAGCGTCCGCGCTCAGCCAAATCCCGCCGGAAACCGGAGCCGCCTGACGCCTGGAGGAAAGGCATCAGCATTTTTGGCGGAGGCTAGAGGCTTTCGCGTTTCGTCCGCTCGAGAACATAAAGCCGGATTGCCGCCGACAAGTTTGAACTGCCGCGGCTGGCCGCGCTCCGCTGCCGGTCGATCTCGCCGACCAGTGCTGCCACCGACTTGCCGTCGGCCCGCGCGATTGCGCTAAGCTCGTCCCAGAAGGCGTCCTCCAAAGTGATGCTTGTGCGGTGCCGTGCGATCGTGAGCGAGCGCTTGTTGTTGAGACGAGCCATGTGCAAAGAGCGCTAGCGTTTAGGGCCGATCATATCCTCTGGACGCACCAGCCGGTCGAAGTCCTCAGGCCCCAGATGTCCGAGCCGGATTGCTTCTTCGCGCAATGTGGTGCCGCGCTTATGGGCCGATTTGGCGATCTCGCTCGCCTTGTCGTAGCCGATATGGGGAGCAAGCGCCGTCACCAGCATCAGCGAACGGTCGAGATGCGCCTTGATGACGTCCCGATTGGGCTCGATGCCGACGATGCATTTCTCGCGAAAGCTGTCGGCGACGTCGGTGATCAGCCAGATCGACTGCAACATGGCGTGGGCGATCACCGGTTTGAATACGTTGAGTTCGAAATGTCCCTGGCTTCCGGCGAAGGTAATGGTCGTGTTGTTACCGAACACCCGCGCCGCCACCATGGTCACCGCCTCGCACTGAGTTGGGTTCACTTTGCCGGGCATGATTGACGAGCCCGGTTCGTTTTCGGGCAGGAGCAGCTCGCCGAAACCGGAGCGGGGGCCTGAACCCAGCAGCCTGATGTCGTTTGCGATCTTAAACAGAGAGACGGCCACGGTGTTGAGCGCGCCATGCGCGAACACGAAAGCGTCGTGGGTCGCCAGCGCCTCGAACTTGTTCTCGGCGCTGACAAAGGGAAGCTTCGTCAGGGCGGCGATCTTGGCGGCGAAGGCTTCGGCAAAGAGGGCGCTGGTATTGAGGCCGGTCCCGACCGCCGTGCCCCCTTGGGCCAGGGCATAAAGGCCGGGGAGGGTGAGCCTGATCCGCTCGATGCCGTGATCGATTTGCGCCGCATAGCCGCCGAATTCTTGACCTAGTGTTAGCGGCGTCGCGTCTTGTAAATGCGTGCGGCCGATCTTGAGAATATCTTGAAATGCTTCGGCTTTATCCTTGAGCGCCTGGTATAGACGGGACAAGGCGGGATTGAGCCGGTAGGCGATTTCCTCGGCCGCGGCGATATGCATGGCGGTCGGAAAAACATCGTTGGAGGATTGGCCGAGATTGACATGATCATTGGGGTGAATCGACCGTCTTGAACCCAGAGTCTCGCCAAGCAATTCGCTCGCACGATTGGCGATGACTTCGTTGACATTCATATTGCTTTGGGTTCCGGAACCGGTTTGCCAAACGACTAGGGGGAAATGCGCATCGAGTTTGCCGTCGATAATTTCGTCGGAAGCGGCCACAATGGCGTCAGCCAGGCGCTGTTCGAGGAGGCCGAGTTCGCGGTTGGTTTGGGCCGCCGCCTTCTTGACCATGGCGATCGCCCGGACCAGCGATCTCGGCATTCTTTCCTCGCCGATCTTGAAATTCCGGCGCGAGCGCTCCGTCTGGGCGCCCCAATAGCGGTCATGCGCCACTTCGATGGGGCCGAGCGAGTCGGTCTCGATCCGTGGGGAGGTCGGGGAGGCTGCGGGACCTCTGTCTCGAGGCATGCTCAAATTCTCCTGTCGATGGCCTCAGGCGATTGGAATGCACTGCCGGACGGCCTTGCAAGGCTCTACCGGCTCTATGAGGGCTACGCTATAACACGCTCACAGGGTGGGAGTACGCGCTCGTTCGCATTTTGCGACCTTCTGCCGAGGAGCGCCCAAAGCTTCCAGCGATGTGGGATTTGGGTGAGGGAGGCGAGTGGCTAGAGTTTCGGTGAGAATGGCGTTGCCTGCGCCGCCTACAGAGCGTCTTTCGCTGCTGCTGGCGCGCCTCGCCGCATTCTGTGTGGCGCTGATCGGCGGGCTCATCCTGTTGGTGTGGCAGCTGCCGATTCAGAGAGTGACAGAAGCCTATCCCGGCCTCACCAGCATGACGCCGGCGGCGGCCTGCGGCGTCGTGGCCGCAGCGATCGGGCTTTTTTGCCTCACCTTCCGAACAGTACGGCCGGTCGCCCGGGTAATCGGCGTTGCCCTTGTCGCGCTCGGGCTGGCCATTTTCAGTCAAGACTTGTTCGGCTTCGATCTCGGCCTCGATCAAGCGTTGATCCCGGCCGAAGCGACTGGAAACGAGCAGCTGCGCTTGGCTCCCGGGGTGACGGGAATGCTGATCTTTTTCGGCCTCGCGCTGCTTTACGCCAAGCAGGGCGGCGTCTCCTCCGCCTTCAGCCAGATTCTGGCGCTGATCATCCTGGCCCAGATCCTGATCGCGCTGGCCAGCTATACTTACGGGGTTGCTGACGAGTCTTACGCTTTTCCCTTCACCGACATGTCGCTCTACGGCGCGATCTGCGGTGTCCTGCTCGGGCTCGGTCTGATAGCGGCCTCTCCGGAATATGGCATCGGCGCGGCGATCGTCGAGCCGTCGCCGGCCGGCGAAATGCTGCGCCGGCTGCTGCCTGGAATTGTCGTGCTGCCGCTGGTGATCGGCTGGTTGGCCCATTATGCCGAGACGCAAACCTATTATGGCAGCGGGGCAACCATCGCCATCTTCGCCGTGGCCAGCATCTTCGTGCTGGCCCTGTTCGCCTGGACCACGGTCGGCGCGGTGCGGCGAGCCGATCGCGACCGTAACGCGGCGCTGATGGAGCTGCGCGGCCAGCGCGAATGGCTGAGCACGACGCTTGCAAGCATTGGCGATGGCGTGATCGCCACCGATCCGAACGGCAGCGTGCTGCTCCTTAACAAGATCGCCGAGGAATTGACCGGATGGTCGGGCGCGAAAGCGCGGGGGCGGCCGATCTGGGAAGTGTTCCGGGTCATCAACGAAACCAACCGGAAATCGGTCGACGATCCGGCGCTTAAGGCGCTGCGCGAGCGCGCCGTGACCCGGTTCGAATCGGGCACGCTTCTCGTCACCCGCGATAAGCAGGAATTGCCGGTCGAGCATTGCGGCGCGCCGATCCTCGGTTTTGACGGCTCGCTCGCCGGAGCCGTTCTCATTTTCCGTGACGTCACCGAGCGGCGGCGCACGGCACAGCGCCAGTCGATGTTGGTGGGTGAGCTCAATCATCGCGTCAAGAACGCACTCGCCATCGTTCAATCCTTGGTGCAGGCGAGCCTGCGGCAAGCAAATTCGCAACAAGCGCAAGCCATGGCCCAGACGCTTGCCGAGCGGCTTCAGGCGTTGCATCGCGCCCATGACCTTCTGCTCGAATCGCAATGGTCTGGCGCCAGCCTCAAGGCCATGGTCGAGCGGGAGCTCGATCCGTACCGGCGGGAAGGCGGACCTAAGATATCGATCAAGGGAAGCGATGTGCTGCTTCCGCCGCAATGCACGTCGATCATCGCCATGACCCTGCACGAGCTTGCCACCAATGCCGTCAAATACGGTGCGCTGTCCTCCAGTTCAGGTCAGCTTGGCGTGAGCTGGAAGGTCGGTCGGGGGAAGCGGCTTTTGCTCACGTGGGACGAGAGGGCGACGCTCAATCGGACGCCGGCCCGGCGCAATGGCGGCTTTGGCATGCAACTGATCGACAAGGGCGTCCGCCATAATCTCGGGGGCGAAACCAAGGTTCAGTTCAGGCCGACCGGCCTTTATGTCGAGTTGAACGTGCCGCTCGAACCGTCGAAAGAATCGCGCACGGTACAGCAAAAGGTCGCGGCGCTTTCGGCCTAGCCTTTCCAGCCATTCTGCACGCGGCAGCTATTTCTTGCGGAAACGATCGAGCTGGACGACCTCGGCCGGGGGACGTGACATCACCACCTCCGCGCTCGGTGCCTCGCCACCCTCGTCATGAGCTGATTCCTGGCCCCCATGGACATCGTCCGGCTCGCCGACGAGATCCGGCAGGGCCGCCGCCATGTGCTGGCGAGCCGAGTCGTTGGCAGCACCGGGCTTGCCGAATTGCAGTCCGAACTGGGCCGATGGATCGTAGAACGCCTTGATCGCCGCGAACGGCACGACCAGACGCTCAGGCACGTTGGAAAAGGACAGCTTCACCTCGAACCGGTCGTTCGTGACTTGCAAATCCCAGAATTGGTATTGCAGCACGATCGTCATTTCTTCCGGATATTGCTCTTTCAGACGATTCGAAACCGAAACGCCATCGGCACCGGTGTCGAAGGCGATGTAGAGATGATGATCGCCAGGGAGGCCTTCCTGCTGCACGCGCGCCAAAACCTGGCGCACCACACCGCGCAGCGCGTCCTGCGTGAGAAGATCGTATCGAATTCCGTCTTCTGCCATTGGCTCCGTCGCCGACCCCTCTTGCGACGTGAGGCAGTCAAACACCCCGTCATAAAGTGGAGGGCTTCTGTTGCCCGGTGCCCTCCGAAACCGCGCCTAGGCCCGGCGAAGGGACTAGGACTTAATGTTTAGGCATCGCGCCGCTTACGCAGCGAGAGCCTCCGCATAGTTGTCGTTTGCAACTATTTGGACGGCCCGATAACGGTGGAACCATACCGGGCGAAAGCACAACCTTTACACCCTCGTCGATCCTGTTTCGCCCCCGATTCAGAAAACCCGAAGTCAGACCCCAAAAATCAGTTTCCGCCGGAACCGTTTAATTCCGTATCTGGCTTTTGGGCTCTGACCTCCCGCTTTCCGAATGGTGGAGGCGCCGGGTACTGCCCCCGGGTCCGAATGGCTTATTACGAAGGCCGTTTATCGCCATAGCCGGCTTGCGCCAGCACGAATCTATATAGGCTTCCTTGGCGGCAAAAGAAAGATTGTTGCTTCGACTACCCCCAGCCGCGATTCGAAACCGGCCCATACTGTCGGGCGATTTGGGGCCGCTAGTCGCGCTTGAGCTTGATGATGCGGCCGCTTCGGGCCTCGACCTTCATCTCGATTTCGTGGCCGGTTGCGTCCTCGCCTTCGACCTCCCAAATGCCGTCATCGAGCTCGATTTCCTCGATCTTCACGATTCCCTTGCCGAAGGCCATGAGGCGGACATCGTCGATCGTGACGGTCTGGGCGGCGGCAGGGACCACGAGAGCCAGGTTGATAGCGAGGAAAGTGAATATCGCGCGCGCGCGCATTGAAGGCACCTTTTCGTTGGGCTATCGACAAAGGCTAAGGCGTAAGCATCGACGCCGTCTAGGCCCCGAGGTCATAGGAGAGAAAATCCCCGTTGCGCCAATATCTCGATCTGCTCGCCCGTGTGCGTAACAGCGGGACCCGAAAAACGGACCGTACTGGGACTGGCACGCTCGCCCTGTTCGGTCCCCAGATGCGATTCGACCTTCAGGCCGGCTTCCCGCTGGTGACGACCAAGAAGCTGCATGTGAAATCGATCGTCCACGAGCTCCTGTGGTTCCTTCAGGGCTCGACCAATGTCCGCTATCTCAACGAGCATGGTGTCACGATCTGGGACGAGTGGGCCGACGAAGAGGGTGAACTCGGGCCTGTCTACGGCCGGCAATGGCGGTCATGGCCGGCTTCGGACGGACGGCAGATCGACCAGATTGCCGCCGTGGTCGAAGGTCTAAAACGCGATCCCGATTCGCGCCGCCACATCGTCAGTGCCTGGAACGTTGGCGAGCTCGACCAGATGGCGCTGTCTCCGTGCCATTGCCTGTTTCAGTTCTATGTCGGCGACGGGCGCCTGTCCTGCCAGCTCTATCAGCGTTCGGCCGATGTCTTTCTCGGTGTGCCGTTCAATATTGCGTCCTATGCTCTGCTCACGCAGATGATGGCGCAAGTGACCGGTCTTGAGCCGGGTGAGTTCATCCATACCTTTGGCGACGTCCATCTTTATCTCAATCATGTCGACCAGGCCGACGAGCAATTGAAACGAACCCCTCGTCCGCTTCCCTCAATAGAGCTTAATCCGGACGTTCGTTCGCTGTTCGACTTCGCCTATGAGGATTTCAAGCTCATCGGTTACGATCCGCATCCTGCGATCAGCGCCAAGGTCGCGGTGTGAGCCGAGACGCAAGTCCGGACGAGCCGGTCATCGCGCTGGTCGTTGCCATGGGCGAAAACGGCGCCATCGGCAGGGGCGGCGATCTTCCCTGGCGGCTTTCGAGCGACATGCGCTATTTCCGGAAAATCACCATGGGCAAGCCCATCATCATGGGACGCCTGACCTTCGCGTCGCTGCCGCGCGTGCTCGACGGGCGCCTTAACATCGTGCTCACAAGGAACGCGGCCTTCGAGGCGCCCGGCGCCGTCATGGCCTACAATCTCGAAGAAGCGCTTGATGTTGCGCGGGCCGAGGCCAAGCGGAGCGGCGTGAACGAAATCATGGTCATCGGCGGCGCCGATGTGTTCCGCGCGCTCCTGCCGCAAACGGGCCGTATCTACCTGACCGAAGTCGATGCCGCACCCGATGCCGACACCTGGTTCCCCGATTTCGACCGAAGCGATTGGCATGAAGTTTCGCGCGAGGCGCGTGCTGCCGGCCCTAAGGACGATCACGCCTTCAGCTTCGTCGTGCTGGACCGCAAGACCTGAGCCCTGCGTTAGGTCAGCGTCACTGAAATACAAGGCCCGATAGGGCCAGAGGCTCACATTGCGCGTCCTAAGTGAGTGGCCTATAACCCTTTCAATCTTGTCGCAGGACCCCCAGTTTGATGTGGCTAGTCTTGGGCTAGCCCCTTTTCACCGAGGCGTCCGCGCTACCCTCATCAGCAAACTTTAGGACCAAATTCATCATGCCTTGGAGCGATCAAAGCGGCGGCGGCGGCTGGAAAGGCGGGGGCGGTGGGCCTTGGGGCCCGCGTCCGGGCCCCGGCCAGCAGCCTGACCTGGAAGAAATCTTACGGCGAAGCCAAGACCGGCTACGCCAAGCTATGCCCGGGGGCCGCATGGGCGGGCCGCTCATAGGTTTGCTTGCGGTCGTGGCTGCGGGGTTGATCCTCTTTTTCGGCTTTACCGTTCGCGTCAATCCCGACGAGCTCGGCATCGTGCTCCGATTTGGCGAATATGTGCGCCAGTTGACGCCGGGCCTCAATTTCCGCTGGCCTTATCCCATCGAGCGGGTCGAACTGCCCAAGGTCACGCGCATCAATCGCATTGAGATCGGCATGCGCGGCTCCTCCGACAGCCGCGATGCGACGACGACAACCCGTGACATTCCGGAAGAAAGCCTGATGCTGACCGGCGACGAAAATATCGTCGATGTCGATTTCGTCGTGTTCTGGCGCATCGCCGACGCGCCGGATTATCTGTTCAATATTCAAAATCCGGAAGGCACTGTGAAGGCTGTGGCCGAAAGCTCGATGCGCGAGATTGTCGGCCAAAGCGATATCGAGCCTATTCTGACCGAAGCGCGCGCCAAAACGGAAGCCGACGTGCAAGGCTTGATGCAGAAGATGCTCGACGGCTATGGCGCTGGCGTCCAGGTGACCCAAGTGCAGCTGCAAAAAGTCGATCCGCCCGCTCAGGTGATCGACGCATTCCGCGACGTCCAGGCGGCACGCGCCGATCAGGAACGCTCGCAGAACGAAGCCGAGGCCTATGCCAACAAGATTATTCCTGAAGCGCGCGGCGAGGCTGAGCGTATTTTGCAAGCCGCTCAAGGCTATCGCGACCAGGTCATCGCCGAGTCCCAGGGACAGGGCGATCGTTTTACGAAGGTTTACGAGCAGTACAAGAAGGCGCCTGACGTCACCCGCCAGCGCATCTTTATCGAGACCCTGGAGAAGGTGCTGGGTGAGGCCGACAAGGTGATCATCGACGACAAGGCCGGTACCGGCGTGGTGCCGTTCCTGCCGCTGACCGAATTCACCAAGACCAAACCCTCCGCACCTCAGGAGGGCCAGCCATGACCCGCGCCATCGTGACCGTCTTGCTGTTCCTGCTTGGCCTGGGTGCAGTCGTCGCCTATCTGACGTTTTTCACCGTCGACCAGACTCAGCAGGCTATCGTTCTTAAATTCGGCGATCCCAAGCGAGTGATCAGGACTCCGGGCCTGAAGTTCAAGTATCCGTTTATCGAAAACGTCGCGTTTTTCGACAAGCGCATTCTCGACATCGACACCGCTAGCCAAGAAGTGATCGCCTCCGACCAGAAACGGCTCGTGGTCGACGCATTCCTTCGTTACCGGATCATCGATCCCTTGCTGTTCTTCCAGACTCTTCGGGATGAGCGCATCGCCAGCGCGCGTATCGGCGCCATTCTGGAAGCTTCGCTCCGGGGCGTGCTTGGCAGCTCAAGTTTCACCGCTGTCGTGCGCGACAAGCGCGAGGAGTTGATGAAGACGATCGCCGCTCAGGTTAACAAGGAGGCAAGCCCGTTTGGCGTCGAGATTGTCGATGTCCGCATCAAGCGCGTCGATCTGCCTGAGGCGAACATGC
>CAZFYL010000061.1:0-14635 GCA_964523345.1 uncultured Methyloceanibacter sp. | reverse complement strand
GCGTGATGCCGTGATAGGAGGCGCAAGGCTCCGACAAGGTCGGATAGCGGCCGCTCTTCAACCAGTCGAACGTGCCGCAGTCGACAATGGCGCCGCCGATCGAATTGCCGTGACCGCCGAGAAATTTGGTCAGCGAATGAACGATGATGTCGGCGCCGTACTCGATGGGCCGGGTGAGATAGGGCGTGGCCAAGGTATTGTCGACGATCAATGGCACGCCCGCTTCTTTGGCCACCGCCGAGACGGCTTCAAGGTCGGTGATGATACCGCCGGGATTGGCAATCGACTCGACGAAGATCGCCTTGGTCTTGGGCGTCAGCGCGGCGCGGAACGACTCCGCGTCGGTCGTGTCGGCCCACTTGACCTCCCATCCGCATTTCTTGAACGAATGGCTGAATTGATTGATCGACCCGCCATAGAGCTGGCGCGCGGCGATGAACTCATCGCCCGGAGAGAGCAAAGTATGAAACACGAGCGCCTGCGCCGCATGACCCGAGGCGACCGCAAGCGCCGCGGTGCCGCCTTCGAGCGCCGCCATCCGCTCCTCAAGCACCGCCTGGGTCGGGTTCATAATGCGCGTGTAAATGTTGCCGAAGACCTCGAGATTGAACAGCGCCGCCGCGTGATCGACATTGTCGAACACGAACGAGGTGGTCTGATAAATCGGCGTGGCACGGGCGCCGGTTGCAGGATCGGGCTGGGCGCCGGCGTGAATGGCAAGCGTGTTGAAGCCGGGGGTGCGCTCCTCGGTCATTGTCATGTTCCCTTACGCTGATGGACGGGCGACTATACTGGTTCAGGGTTTCGTGGCAATGACGCGGTGCTGCACGCCCTTGAGCCCAAGCAGAGGCCGCTTGCTCGAGAGCGTGCGTGAGTTCACGCCGGCCCAATTCAGTTCGCCGGATAGCCTGCCATACTCGATCTTCGGGCAGCGGTTCATCACCACTTGCAGATCGGCCTCCTCGGCAAGCCTTGCCGCCTCGTCGTTGCGCACACCGAGTTGCATCCACACGACACGGGCGCCGATGGCAATAGCTTCGCGCGTGACGTCCAGCGCGGCCTCCGAGCTGCGGAAGATATCGACGATGTCGATTTTCTCCCCGATCGCCGCGAGCGAGGGGTAAACCTTCTCGCCGAGAATGGTCTTGCCGTCTTGTCCCGGATTGACCGGGATCACGCGGAAGCCTTTTTCCTTCAGGTACTTCATGGCGAAATAGCTCGGCCGCGACGGGGTGGCGCTCGCTCCCACCATGGCGATGGTCCGGTTCTCGGTCAGGATCTGCCTGATATAGGCATCGCTATAGGCATCGTGGTTCATGGGAGGCTCAGGTCACGCAAGGCTCGGAACAAGCAGGCGCGGTTAGCGCGGCCAGCGCGGCGGGCGCTTTTCGAGGAATGCGCCGATGCCTTCTTCGGCTTCCCGGTCGAGCATGTTCTCCACCATGACCGTGGTGGTGTAGCGATAGGCCTCTTCAAGCGTCATGTCGAGCTGACGGTAGAAGGCCTCCTTGCCGATCTTGAGCGTGCGCTTAGGCTTCGATGCGATCTTGCGGCCGAACTCAATTGCCTCGTTGGTCACCCGGTCCGGTTCGACCACCCGGTTGACGAGGCCGAGCGTTTGCGCCTGCTGGGCCTCCACCATGTCGCCGAGAAGCAACATCTCCATCGCCGCTTTGCGTGAGACGTTGCGGCTGAGCGCAACCATGGGTGTCGAACAGAAAAGACCGATATTGACTCCGGGCGTGGCAAAGCGCGCGTCAACGCTCGCCACAGCAAGATCGCAACTTGCGACCAGTTGGCAGCCGGCAGCGGTGGCGATCCCGTTGACGGCCGCGATCACGGGCTTTGGCGAGCGAACGATGCTCAGCATCATCTCGGTGCAAGCGGTCATGGTCTCGGCGAAGAAAGCACTGCCTCTGTCGGGATCGTTGCGATGCGCGGCGAGCTCTTTCAGATCGTGACCTGACGAGAAGGCCGGGCCCGCGCCGGTCACAACCACGGCCCTAATCGCCTCCGATCCGCCGATCTCGTGAATGGCGCCGGTCATAGCGCTAAGCAGCTCGAGCGAGAGGGAATTACGCGCTTCGGGGCGATTGAGCGTGAGGACGGCCACGGGCCCTTGATCCTCACGCAACAAGGCCTCCTCAGCGTTTTCCAATTTCCGGCTCGCAATGGTGGTCATGCTCGGGGCGCCTGCTCGCAAGATTAAGTGGAGCCTTATAGCAGTATTTCCTAGTGGCTTGACGCGCACGCGCGTGGCGGCGCCCCATTGGCAAAGGCGACCGTAACTAGCGGTATTATAATACCACATATCTAAAGCGCTGAATTCATTGAAGAGTACGTTTCTCCTTGACCCGCTTTGAGTCAAAAGCTAGAAGCGCCGATCCGAAACGCCCCGGAACCGACGATGAAGACCTATTCCGCCACGCCGAAGGACATCGACAAGTCCTGGATTCTGATCGACGCCGATGGCCTCGTGGTCGGCAGACTGGCCGCGTTGATCGCGACGCGGCTCAGAGGCAAGCATAAGCCCGGCTACACGCCGCACATGGATTGCGGCGACAACATCGTCGTCATCAATGCCGGCAATGTCGTGTTCACCGGCAATAAGCGCAACGACAAAGTCTATTATTGGCACACGGGCTATCCCGGCGGCATCAAGGACCGCAACGCCGCCAAGATCTTCGAGGGCAAACACCCCGAACGTATTCTGCAAAAAGCCGTCGAGCGGATGCTGCCGCGCGGCCCGCTTGCACGCCAACAGCTTCGGAACTTGCGGATCTATCCGGGATCTGAGCATCCACACGAAGCGCAGAGTCCGGTCAAACTGGATGTCGCCGCCCTCAACGCCAAGAACGCAAGGAGCGCTTGACGCTATGAGCGAGACCATGACGCTTGACGATCTTGCTCCGTTAAAGACCGAAACGGAGGCGCCGGCCCACGTCTACGAGAAGAAGGTCGATGCGCAAGGCCGTGCTTACGCGACCGGCAAACGCAAGGACGCCGTCGCCCGCGTCTGGGTCAAGCAGGGCCCCGGCAAGATCACGATCAATGGCAAGGACCATTCCCAATATTTCGCCCGCCCGGTTCTTCAAATGATTCTGAAGCAGCCATTGGTAACGGCAAGCCGTGAGGGCCAGTTTGACGTCATCTGCACGGTGAGCGGCGGCGGACTTTCCGGCCAGGCCGGTGCGGTGAGGCACGGCATTTCGATTGCGCTGACGCGCTACGAGCCTGAACTGCGCGGCGTGTTGAAAAAAGGCGGGTTCTTGACCCGCGATGCCCGCACCGTCGAGCGCAAGAAATACGGCAAGGCGAAAGCGCGACGAAGCTTCCAATTCTCGAAGCGCTAACCGCGAAACGTCGTTCCGGCGCCTGCCAGATCAAGCCAAAGCCCGCGAGCAACGATTGCCGGTTAGCGGCTCTCGCCGCTATGACGTAATCTCCCGTAGGCTTAATCCATTTCTCATCACCGGCGTTTAAACAGGCCCCGACCATGGCCAAACCAAAGACCATCAGAGCCGCCATCCTCGGCGCGTCCGGCTACACCGGCGCCGACATGATCAGGCTTGCCGCGCGCCATCCTGCGATCGAGATCGTGGCGCTGATCGCCAAGGGCCATGCCGGGCAGAGTCTCGCGAAGGTCTTTCCGCACCTTGCGAGCCTCGATCTGCCGGCGCTTGTCAGTCCGGATGAGGCCGACTGGGACCAGGTCGATATCGTCTTCTCCGGGTTGCCGCACGGCACGGCGCATGGCGAGATCGGCAAACTTCCAAAGCACATCAAGATCATCGATATGTCGGCCGATTTTCGGCTGCGCGATCCTGAAGCGTATGCACAGTGGTACGCGAACGCCCATAGCGCACCTGATCTGATCAAGGAGGCCGTATACGGCCTTACCGAACATTACCGCGACGAGATCAAGACCGCGCGGCTTGTGGCCTGTCCCGGCTGCTATCCGACCGGGGTGCTGCTTGCGCTTCTTCCCTTGGTCAAGGCTCGGCTGATCGAGACGTCGGACATCATCATCGACGCCAAGTCGGGTGTTTCCGGCGCGGGTCGCAGCCTGAAACAGAACATTCTGTTTTCAGAGGCAGGCGAGGGGCTGTCGCCTTACGGCATCGGCAATCACCGGCACGTGCCCGAGATCGAGCAGGAACTGGGCGCTGCCGCGGGATCGCCGGTGACCGTCAATTTCACGCCGCATCTTGCCCCGATGTCGCGGGGCGAATTGTGCACCTCGTACGTGAAGCTTGCCGGCAAAGCTGACGCGGCCGGCCTCAGAGAGGCGCTATCGGCAGCTTACGCCACGAGCCCATTCGTGCATGTCGTCGAGGACGGCGTGACGCCTGCGACCCAGCACGTGCGAGGCTCCAATTTCTGTAACATCGGCACCTTCGACGATCGCATCAAAGACCGCGCCATCGTCGTCTCGGCGATCGACAATCTGGTGAAGGGATCGGCCGGTCAGGCGTTGCAGAACTTCAACCTGATGCACGGCCTCGATGAGACAACCGGCCTCGATCAGCTTCCGCTTTTTCCGTGAACTGTTAGTCGCGGGCCTTCACAAAGGAGCCCGGCGCATCCTCGATGGCCCAAAGCGGTCCGTTGGAGGGATTGCGGGCGGGAATTTTGGGCCCGGACTGGCCGGCAAGCCACGAGGTCCAGTCGGGCCACCACGATCCTGCCGTTTGGCGGGCCGTTGACATCCATTCGTCAAGCTCGCCTGCTTTCCCGTCCGACCAGAACTGATATTTCTGCTTGGCCGGAGGATTGACCACGCCGGCGATATGGCCTGAGCCCGCCATGACGAGGCGTACCGGCCCGCCGAACAGTTTGCTGCCGCGAAACACCGAAGCCGCCGGCGCGATATGGTCTTCCTTGGTGAACAGCTCGTAGATCGGGATGGTCACACGATGCAGATCAAGCGGGACGCCGCCGATCTTCATCTCGCCTTTGGCGAGCCGGTTCAAATGATAGAACTCACGCAGATAGAATACGTGGTTGGCGGCAGGCAGCCTGGTCGAGTCCGCGTTCCAGTAGAGGAGATCGAACGGGAAGGGCTTCTTGCCGAGCAGATAATTGTTGACGACATAAGGCCAGATCAGATCGCGCGGGCGTAGCATGTTGAACACCGCCGCCATACGCGACCCGTCGAGATAGCCGTGCTCGGCCATCATTTCTTCGAGTGCCTTAAGCTGACAGTCGTCGATGAACACGAGCAGGTCGCCGGCCTCGCTGAAATCGACTTGAGCAGCAAGGAACGTCGCCGAGACCACGCGGTCGTCGCCCTTCGCCGCCATATAGGCGAGGGTGGTCGCGAGCAGCGTCCCGCCGACGCAGTAACCGAGCGTGTTGACCTTGGGACTGCCAGTCTGGCGGATGACGGCGTCGAGCCCGGCGAGAATGCCTTCGTGCATGTAGTCCTCGAAGGTCTTCTGGGCGAGATGCTCGTCGGGATTGACCCAAGAGATCAGAAATACCGTGAAGCCCTGCTCAACCGCCCATTTGACGAACGACTTCTCCGGCACGAGATCGAGGATGTAATATTTGTTGATCCAAGGCGGCACGATGAGGAGAGGCCGCTCATACACTTCGTCGGTTGCCGGCGCGTATTGAATGAGCTGGATGAGGTCGTTCTGAAACACGACCTTGCCGGGAGTCATTGCAAGGTTGCGTCCGATCTCGAATGCGGAGAGATCGGTCTGGCTGATACGAAGAAGATCCTTCGACTGCTCGAGATCCTCAACGAAATGCGTCATGCCCTGCACGAGATTCGCGGCGTTGGTCTCGAGCGTGGTGCGCATCACTTCCGGGTTCGTCAGAGGGAAGTTCGACGGCGACAGCGCGGTCAGCATCTGGTTCAAATAGAACAGGGCTTTTTTGCGAGTCTTCTCGTCGACACCCTCGGTGTTCCGGGTAACGTCTTCGGCCCAGCGCGAGGTGATGAGATAGGCTTGCTTCCAGAAATCGAAAAACTGTGTGTTGGACCAGTCCGGGTCCTTGAACCGGTTATCGCCGGGCTCGGGCTCGACCACCGGCTCGACCTCTTCGCCGAGGAAGCGGCGGACCGAGCGGCCCCAAAGATCGGCGTAGCTCTTGAATAAAACGCTCTGGGCGGCGGCGAACTTGCCGGGATCGATGGCCCAGTGCCGCGCCACTTCCCCGAGGGACTTGGCTGCCTCGCCGATCTCCGAGGTCATTCCGTAGGGCCCGCTGCCGTTTGTCGAGCGCGAGCGCTCGGCCAGGGTCGTGGCCGCTTTCGCCCCTTGATCGAACAGCCGCACGATATTCCGGCCTAAAGCTTCGAACTGGTTGGTTTGGTCTTGCTCGCCCTGGCTTTCGCCGGGCTCGTCGCTCTTCCGCTGCATCAAAAAGTCCTTGCTTTACCCCCGTGTAACCTTGCTTGCGCCACCTTGTTGTCGAAGCTCCGGGCAAGGCCTTATTGTGCTATGCAATATCGCAGTTGAGGCCAATTGCCAATCGCCTTGGAAAACGGTCGAAAACGAGCTCGAATCTGATGATACGCCAGCACCACCACGCGCTCCCAGGCCTGATTGGCATCGCGCTCTTTCTGGGACTTTCGGCCTGCTCCGAGGCGGTGACCCTAAGCGATTCCCCGCCCTCTTCGGCGGCGCTTCAGCGCCAATACGAAGGGGCCCTGACCAAGGCAGAGCAAGAAGCGGTGATCAGCGACCTGCAAAAAGCCGCGGCCAAAAAGGACGAGGCCAAGCCCGAAAAGGCCGTGATGACAGGGCCGGCCGAAAACTAGAGGCTAGGCCGCGCTGACCCGGCGGGAGCGGCTTGCGCCTTGGCGCGTTTATATGGTTCAAGTGGAACCCCTTCGGGGGGCTGATCGGGTGGAGATCCCCTCGTGTCTGTGAGCAACGAGTTTCATAGGATCAAGCGGCTACCGCCCTACGTCTTCGAGCAGGTCAACAAGCTCAAGGCTGAGGCCAGGGCGCGCGGCGACGACATTATCGATTTCGGCATGGGCAATCCCGACATGCCGACGCCGGCACATATTGTCGCCAAGCTGACCGAGACGCTACGCGATCCACGCACCAGCCGCTATTCGGCATCCAAGGGCATTCAGGGCTTGAGGCGCGCGCAAGCCGCCTATTACGCACGGCGCTTCGGCGTGAAGCTCGATCCCGACACCCAGGTCGTGGTGACCCTCGGCTCGAAGGAAGGCTTTGCCAACTCGGCCCAGGCGATCACCGCGCCGGGCGACGTCATTTTGGTGCCGAACCCCACCTATCCCATTCACGAGTTCGGCTTCATCATGTCGGGAGGGGTCATCAGGCACTTGCCGGCGGGCACCGATTCTCAGTTTTTAGCGTCGCTCGACAAGGCGGTCAGACACTCTGTGCCGAAACCGTCGGTGCTGGTACTCAACTATCCTGCCAATCCCACGGCGGAATGCGCCAATCTCGACTTCTATCGGGAGATCGTCGCCTTCGCCAAGAAGCATGACCTGATCGTGCTGTCCGATCTCGCTTATGCTGAGATCTATTTCGGGAGCGAGCCTCCGCCGTCAATCCTTCAAGTGCCGGGTGCTGTCGATATCGCTCTTGAATTCACCACGGTCTCTAAAACCTATGCCATGCCCGGCTGGCGTATCGGTTTCGCCGTCGGCAATGAGCGGCTGATTCATGCTCTCACCCGTGTGAAGTCTTATCTGGACTATGGCGCCTTCACCCCCGTCCAGGTGGCCGCGACCGCCGCGTTGAACGGACCCCAGGACTGTGTTGCTGAAATTCGTGAAATCTATCGGCGCCGCCGGGATTGCTTGGTCGACGCCATGAACCGGGCCGGCTGGCCGGTGCCTTCGCCGCCTGCCACCATGTTCGTCTGGGCGCCGATCCCTGACATGTTCGCCCATCTCGGCTCGCTCGAATTCGCCAAGCTGCTTCTGGAGAAGGCCTCGGTCGCGGTCTCGCCCGGCGTCGGTTTCGGCGAGTACGGCGAGGGCTATGTGCGCATTGCGCTGGTCGAGAACGAGCAGCGCATCCGCCAGGCTGCGCGTAATATTCGGCGGTTCCTCACCGAATCCGCTAAGACTATGCATAATGTCATTCCTATTGCCTCACAGGCCAATCGGTCGTTCTGATCTTCTCCGATGATGAATGGTTTGAAGCTTGGAGTGGCCGGGGTCGGCACCGTCGGCAGCGGTCTGTTACGTCTCCTTGCCGCGCGCGAGGGAGAGCTTGCCGCGCGCGCCGGACGGCCGATCGAGGCCGTGGCGATCTCGGCGCGAAACCGGCAGAAGAATCGCGACGCCGACATCTCCCAATTGCGGTTCGTGGAAGATCCGGTCGCGCTCGCCGCGGACCCGGCCATCAATGTCTTCGTCGAGCTGATTGGCGGGGAGGATGGCGTCGCCAAGCAAGCCATTGAAGCGGCGCTCAACTCGGGCAAGCACGTCGTCACCGCCAACAAAGCCCTGTTGGCCCATCACGGGCCAAGCCTCGCGGCGCTTGCGGAAAAAAATGGCGTGGCTCTGAATTTCGAAGCGGCGGTCGCCGGAGGAATTCCGGTGGTCAAGGTCATTCGCGAAAGCCTGCAAGGCAACGACATCTCACGGGTGTGCGGCATCCTCAACGGGACCTGCAACTACATCCTCACCTTGATGGAGAAAGAGGGGAGAAGCTTCGCCGATGTGTTGAAGGAGGCGCAAGCCCAAGGCTACGCGGAGGCCGATCCGACTTTCGATATCGGCGGGTTCGACGCCGCACATAAATTAGCGCTTCTCACCAGTCTCGCTTTCGGGACGCGCACAAGCTTCGAGTCGGTTTACGTCGAAGGCATCGAGGCGATTACTCCGGCCGATATTGAGGCCGCCGACGATCTCGGCTACCGCATCAAGTTGCTCGGCGTAGCGTCTCGCACCGATAGCGGTATTGAGCAGCGCGTCCATCCGAGCATGGTGCCGAAGCATTCGGCCATTGCCGAGGTCGATGGGGTGTCGAACTGCGTGGCGATCGACGGCGATTTTGTCGGCGACATTATGCTGATCGGTCCCGGCGCGGGCGCCGGGCCGACGGCGTCGGCGGTGATGAGCGACCTTATCGATATTGCCCGCGGCCACGTTCTTCCTCCCTTCGGCACCAAAGCCGAGGCGCTGAAGCCTTACCGGCCGGCGCAGATGCGGGCGCACGAAGGCGGCTACTATATCCGGCTCTCGGTCCATGACCGGACCGGTGCCTTCGCCGCCATCGCTGGGCGCATGGCCGAAGAGGGGATCTCGATTGAGAGCATTGTGCAACGCCGGCCGAACGCCGAGCCTCCCGGTTTCAACCAGCGGGATGAGGACTCTCCGGCCTTTGTCGTGATGATTACCCATCAGACCACCGAAGCGGCGATCCGCAAAGCTTTGGATGCCATCGAGCGAGACGGCCATGTCGACCAAAAGCCGCAGATGATCCGCATCGAAAAACTGTGATAATGGGTGTGCTAACTCTACAGGCGACGCTCATGAGCGCCTGAGGGCCGGGAGGAACGTCCGTGTCGAAAGCTGAAGGTCGGGCCGAGCTCGACCGCGCGCTGGCGCTCGATATCGTTCGTGTGACCGAGGGCACGGCCGTGGCCGCCGCTCTATGGCGGGGCCGCGGCAATGAGGCCGCCGCCGATGAGGCGGCCGCCGAAGCCATGTACCGAGAGCTCGAGCACCTGGCGGTCGAAGGGGTCGTGGTGGTCGGCATGGGCGAGGAGAACGAGACCCCGCTGCTCTATAACGGCGAAACGGTCGGTGCCGGCAGTGCCGCGGGACTCAAAGTGGACCTTGCGGTCGATCCGGTGGAAGGGTCCACACTCTGCGCCAAGGCTCTTCCCGACGCGCTATCGGTGCTTGCCGTGGCCGAGCGCGGCAGCCTCCTCAGAGCGCCGTCAATCTATATGGACAAGATCGCCATAGGACCCGGCTATCCGGAAGGGTTGGTCGATCTCGATGCCGCACCTGCCGACAACCTCAATGCGCTCGCTCTCGCCAAGAACGTCCCGATCAGCGGCATTACTGTTTGCATTCTCGATCGCCCGCGTCACGCCAAACTCATCGAACAGGTCCGCGAGTGCGGCGCCGCGCTTCGTCTCATCAGCGACGGCGATATTGCCGGCGTGATCCACGTCACCGTGCCGCTTGAAACGGGCATCGACATTTATATGGGCATGGGTGGCGCGCCCGAAGGCGTGCTCGCGGCGGCGGCGCTCGCCTGTATCGGCGGTCAGATGCAAGCACGCTTCGTGGCGTCGAACGAACAGCAACGCGAACGTGCCCGTGTCGCCGGCATTGCCGATCTCGACCGGAAGTACAGCGTACGCGACATGGTGACAGGCGACCTTGCCTTCGCCGCGACTGGCATCACCGACGGCTCACTCCTCGAAGGTGTGCGTTTCACCAAGGACTCGGTCTTTACCCATACTTTGGTGATGCGGGCCTCGACCCGCACCGTGCGTTGGATCAAGACCGAGCACCCGGACATCAGCAAATTCGACTAGGCTTCAAGGGGAGGGGGCGCCCCTGCGAATCACTTTACACTCGCGCTTCGCAAAGACGACAGCGTGGATGGCGTAGCGTGACGGCAGCCCTAAAATTTCCGGCAAATGACCTTGGCAGCGCGTTTCTTGGCGTCGAATGCTCGGCGCGCGGCAATCGCTGGGTCGAGCGTCTCGATCCCGGCCGCACAGTCTTGGCGTCCGCCATCTCGCAGGCCCATGGACTGCCTGAAATTCTCGGCCGCGTCCTCGCTGCTCGCGGCGCCGACCCGCATACCGCTGAACGTTATCTCGATCCGTCGATCCGCACGCTTCTGCCCGATCCCGCGTGCCTCCAGGACATGGAGAAGGCGGCAATGCGCTTTGCCAAGGCGATTGCGCAAAACGAGCCGATCGCCGTGTTCGGCGATTACGACGTCGATGGGGCTGCCTCCGTCGCGCTGATCGAACGCTTTCTGCGGGCGCATGAGCAAGCGGCGGCGACCTATATTCCCGACCGGTTGACCGAAGGCTACGGGCCGTCGCCCGAGGCGCTCGCCGGCCTTGCCGAAGAAGGCGCGCGCCTGATCCTGACCGTCGATTGCGGCACCGCCGCCGATGCAGCCATTGCCGCCGCCAACAGCGCCGGCGCCGAAGTCATCGTGATCGACCATCACCAGGCCGACGAGGCGCTGCCACCCGCTTATGCCGTGGTGAACCCCAACCGGCAGGACGATCTCTCAGGGCAGGGACATCTGGCCGCGGCCGGCGTGGTGTTTTTGTTCCTGGTCGCTGTGACGCGCGCCCTTCGCCGGGACGGCTACTATGGCGAGCGCCCTGAGCCAGATTTGCTCAGCCTGCTCGATCTTGTCGCGCTTGCCACCGTGTGCGACGTCGTTCCGTTCGCGGAGGCCAACCGGGCGTTCGTGGCGCAAGGTCTCAAGGTCTTGCGGCACAGACATAATCAAGGCCTGCGCGCGCTCGCCGATGCGGCGCGGATCGATGCCGCGCCAACCTGCTATTCGCTCGGCTTTGTGCTTGGACCGCGCATCAACGCAGGCGGCAGGGTCGGGGCTTCGGGACTTGGCGCAAAACTTCTTGCAACCGAAGACGAGATCGAGGCGCGTGCGATCGCGGCAAAACTCGAAGCGTTCAATGCAGAGCGCAAGGCCATCGAAGAGCGGATGCTGGAAGAAGCGCTGGCCTCTGCCGAGGCGTCGCTCGCGTCCGATCAAAGTTTGCCTTTGCTGTTCCTTGCCGCGGCGGGCTGGCATAAAGGCCTGCTCGGTCTGGTCGCGGGCCGTATCGCCGAACGTTTCCGCTTGCCTACTTTCGTCGCTGCGCTGGAGCCGGACGGCTCTGCCACCGGCTCAGCCCGCTCGATTGCGTCGGTCGATCTTGGTGCGGCTGTGCGGGGCGCGGTGCATGAGGGGCTTCTCCTCAAAGGCGGCGGTCACGCCATGGCCGCGGGCTTTAAGTTGGAGCGCAGCAAGCAGGACGCGTTCCTTGCCTTCCTTCGCATGCGGCTTGAGCGCGCCGTGGCGCAAGCCGATCGGGTGCGAACGCTTGCCATTGACGGCGCGCTGTCAGCCGGCGGCGCGAGCAAGGGCCTCATGGATCAGCTCGACCGGGCCGGTCCTTATGGACCGCGGCACTCTGAGCCGCGCTTTGTCTTTCCGGCACATCGTCTTTCCCGCGTCCGCATGATCAAGGGTGCGCATCTCCGCTGCACGCTCAAGGCACAAGACGGCGCACGGCTTGAGGCTTGCGCTTTCCGCATTGGCGATACGCCGCTTGCCAGGCTCCTGCTCGACAGCGAGGGACTGCCGGTTCACGTCGCGGGACATTTGCGGCGGAGCTCCTGGCAAGGACGCGAGAGCATCGAGCTTCTGATCGAGGACGCAGCGAGCTCAAGCGACGCCGAGCGCTAGCCTCGTTCTTGCTTGCCGCCAAAAAGCTTTCTATATGACGAGGCCGAGCGTTTACGCCCCCTTCGTCTAATGGTCAGGACGCCAGGTTTTCAACCTGGAAACAGGAGTTCGATCCTCCTAGGGGGCGCCAGCTACCACTTGCCGGTGTTCGGCATCGAAGCCCAGGGTTCCTGTTTCGGCTTCGGCTTGCCCTTCTGCAACAGCTCGATTGAAATGTTGTCGGGCGAACGGATGAACGCCATGTGCCCGTCGCGTGGCGGCCGGTTGATCACGACACCGTTCTTCATCAGACGGTCGCAAGCGGCATAGATGTCGTCGACCTCATAGGCCAAGTGGCCAAAATTGCGTCCTTCGCCATAAGCTTCCGGGTCCCAGTTATGGGTCAACTCGATCTGGGCATCTTCGTCGCCGGGCGCCGCCAGGAAGATCAGGGTGAAGCGGCCTTGCGGGCTGTCCATCCGGCGCACTTCTTTCAGGCCGAGCTTGTTGCAATAAAAATCAAGCGACTTGTCTACATCCGAAACGCGCACCATCGTGTGCAAATACTTCATGCTTGGCCTCTTTTCGGTTGTTGCGACGCCAACTTTACCCCTTAACGCGTCCGGCCGATCTGGTGCAAGGCCGACACGCTTCCTATCTACTATCAGTCCCGCAGTGCAGATTGCGCTCCATTGTTGCACGCGGTCCACAGCGTGTATCGGGGGTGGCTTCGGTCTCAGCGGAACGAAATTTCTTTCGATGGCAGAGATATTTGCGAGGTTGGATCGTCAATTCATGGCCGTTGTTGCGAATGTCTTGAGAGCCTGCACGGTTGCACAAGATATGCTTGCCGATCAGATGGTTGGCGCGCGCTTCGGTTCGATGCGGCGTAAACGGACGATGATTGTGGAGAAGCAGGAAACGTGCGGAAAATTCCACTAGCCTCGTTAACCGGCAATGCTATGTTGCCAACCAGTGTGCTCCAGCCGATTCGTTTGTGGGGCTTCGGGTCGGCTGCGTTAGAAGTTTAGCGGGGGAATGCGGCATGGGGGCGAAAGAACCGCCACTTGAAGAGGGCCAAACCCAACGCGACGAGGAAGTCACAGTTGATGTCTTCGAAGTGTCAGGATCGATCAAGTGGTTCGATGCGTCAAAGGGTTATGGGTTCATCGTTCCGGACGAAGACCTTCCCGACGTTCTCCTGCATGTGACCTGCCTGCGCCGCGACGGGTTTCAGACGGCCTACGAAGGGGCGCGGGTCGTGTGCGAAGTTCTTCGCCGGCCGAAAGGCCTTCAGGCGTTTCGCATTCGCACCATGGACGATTCCACGGCGGTCCATCCCTCACAGCTGCCGCAACGAACGCATGTCGTGGTTGTCCCCGAGAGCGAGTGGGAGCAGGCCACGGTCAAATGGTTCAACCGCCTGCGCGGGTTTGGTTTTCTAACCCGCGGCGAGCAGACCCTGGATATCTTCGTCCATATGGAGACGCTGCGGCGCTGCGGCTTCACGGAACTGCGGCCGGGCCAATTCCTGATGGTGCGCTACGGCCGCGGACCGAAAGGGTTGATGGCGGCCGAGCTCAAGCCCGCCTCTCAACCTGGACCGGCGTCCCACTAGTTTTGCCTAACATCGGCCGGCTCGCCCGTTTCCTGGCGGGCCTTTTGCTTGTCTGGGGACTGGTTGCTCAAGACGGGGTTTCAGCCGCGAGCACCGGCACGCTTGTGCTCAAGACCGAAACCGGCGAACACAGCTTCACGGTCGAAGTGGCCACGACCGATCAGAAGCGCGCGCTTGGGCTCATGTTTCGCCGGTCCCTGCCGGAGAATGGCGGGATGCTGTTCCTTTACGACCGGCCGCAAGCGGCCGTCATGTGGATGAAGAACACGCTGATACCGCTCGATATGGTGTTCATCGCCCCGGACGGCCGGGTGCATCGCGTCGAGCGCAATACCGAGCCCTTCTCGACCAACCGGATTTTCTCCGAAGGGGTGGTCGCGGGCGTGCTCGAGCTAAATGCCGGAGCCGCCGATCGGATCGGGCTCAAGCGGGGCGATCTTGTGATCTATCCGGGTCTTGGCGGCAGCGAGTAACCGGCTGTCACGTGGGCGCTCTCGCCGCCTGCGCCCTAAACACTAGCCTCGGGCGCTGCCACGAATTATGTATCTGTGCGCGGACGCAAGCCCGGGGGCTCGGGGCCGTGAGCCAGGGAGACGATCGGGGCATAGCGCAGCCTGGTAGCGCACCTGCTTTG
>CAZFYL010000060.1:0-14757 GCA_964523345.1 uncultured Methyloceanibacter sp. | reverse complement strand
AACAGGCCACAGCGTCCGGCGCCAACGCCAACGCCAACGGTGAACAGGCCACGGCAACGGGCACCTTTGCCAGGGCCAATGGCGACGGCGCCACGGCCACGGGCGCCAACGCCAACGCCGAGGGCGGACAGGCCACCGCGACGGGCAATTTCGCCACAGCCAACGGCTTCTTTGCCACGGCGACGGGTACGGACGCCTCCGCCAACGGCGACACCGCCACGGCGACCGGCGCGAACTCCAACGCCAATGGCGAGTTCGCCACGGCGACGGGCGTATCGGCCAACGCCAACGGTGAACAAGCCACGGCATCCGGCGCCAACGCCAACGCCAACGGCACTGGGGCCACCGCGACGGGGGTCAACGCTGCCGCTAACGGCGCCGCCGCCACGGCAACCGGCCGCCAAGCCAGCGCTAACGGAATCAGCGCCACGGCGACGGGCGACCAGGCCAACGCCAACGGCAGCGGTGCGACGGCGACGGGCCGTTCCGCCAATGCCAATGGCGTCCAGGCCACGGCAACCGGTGCGTTTGCCAACGCCAACGGCGCCAACGCCACGGCGACGGGGGTCCGCGCCTTTGCCAATGGCTCTGACGCCACGGCAATGGGTGTAAACGCAACCGCGATGGGCGAGACCGCGGTGGCCATGGGCAGCGACGCGAGCGCGATGGGTCCGGACTCCATTGCCGTCGGTGACGGCGCAATGGCCGCAGGGCCCGGAGACGTCGCGGTCGGGCAAGGCGCGCAGGTGCTGGCCGACAACGGCAGCGCTTACGGTGCGAATGCCATCGTGTCGTCGGGCCATACCAATGCGGCCGCATTCGGTGCGGGTGCGACCACCACGCGCGCCAACCAGCAAGTGTTCGGCACGTCGCAGAACACGTACACCATGGCCGGCATCGCCTCGGATGCGAGCAGGACCGCGCAAGGCACGCCGACCTATCTCGTCACGTCGAACGCGGGCGGCGATCTGGCTGCCTACACGCCGGGACAGCTCGGTCTTGCAACGGCGGGCGACATCGCGGCGATCAACCGCGAGATCGCTGGCATCGATAGCCGCCTCGACGGCGCCTTCAACCGGATCGACCAGAACGAAGAAGGCGTGGCGGTGTCGATCGCCCTGTCGGATCCGGACCTGTTCAACGGCCAGAAATTTGCCTTGAAGGGGAACTGGGGCACGTTCGAAGGCTCGAATGCCTTAGGCTTCACGGCAAAGGGGCTGCTCGCTCAGAATCTCTTCGGCACAAACTCGCAACTGACCATGAGCGGCGGGTTGGGATTCGGCCTGGACGGAGACACGATGGGCGGACGGGTGAGCACGCAGATCGGCTGGTGACGCTGCTTAAGACGGAGGATTGTTGCCGGCCGCCGCGCGCAGCGCCCGGATCAGCCGCGCATTGGAGCAGAACGCCTGAATCTGGCTTAAGTCCCCGCCGCTGTTGAGCCAGGCCTGGCATTGATCGTCGTGCTGGCAATAGGCGCATTTGGTGCGCGCTTCGAGGATGGCGAGCCCGCCGTCGACTTTCGCGGCGTCTTGCGGCTTGATGCCGGCGATCCGCAGCATGCGGCGCATGTACCGGTGGCGCCGGCGGACATCGGCGCGGGTGGGCCTGAACCGGCTCGGCATCGGCTCCCTCCTCCCTTGGCGGCGCATCGGGGTACGCTCGCCTGAAAGACTTAAGCTTCGATCCGGCGCGGGCCCGCGTCGTTGACCTAAGTCAAGTCCGGCAGATAATGCGTATGCAAACTTGTCCGGCCTTTCAGCCTGCCGAGGGGAGAGCGAACATGAGCAAGCTTTTGCCTACGAGCCTCGTCTTGATCGCAGGCTCGTTTCTGCTGCTTCCGTCCGGGAGCACGCAAGCCTGCTCGCGGCTGCTCTACGAGACCGGAACCGGGGCCTATATCGTCGCGCGGAGCATGGACTGGAACGATGCGACCGCCAAGACAAGCCTTTGGGTGTTTCCGCAGGGCCTGCAACGCGACGGGGGAATCGGATCGAACCCGCTCGCATGGACCGCGAAATACGGCTCCGTCATCGCCACGCTCTACGATGCCGCCACCGTCGACGGCATCAACGAGAAGGGGCTGATCGGCAACGTGCTCTATCTCGCCGAGTCCGACTACGGCGATCCCGCCGAGACCGGAAAGCCGACCATCTCCATTGCCGCCTGGCTGCAATATTTCCTCGACAACTACGCCACCGTCCAGGAAGCCGTCGACGCCATGCAGGATGCCCCGTTCACAATCGTGGCCCCGGTGCTTCCCAATGGCCGCCCCGCCTCGGGGCATCTGTCGATTTCGGATTCGTCCGGCGACTCGGCCATCTTCGAATATCTCGACGGCAAGCTGGTGATCCATCACGGACCCGAGTACCGCGTGATGACCAACTCGCCGACTTACGATCAGCAACTCGCGCTCGACACGTATTGGAAATTGATCGGCGGCGACAAATTCCTGCCGGGCACGATCAGCGCCGCCGACCGGTTTGCGCGCCTGAGCTACAATCTCAACGCCTCGCCGAAATTCAAGGACGAAAATCTTGCCGTGGCCTCGGCCTTCTCCCAGATCAGGGCGATCAGCGTGCCGCTCGGCATGAATGATCCCGAGCACCCGAATATCGCCTCGACGCTATGGCGGACCGTGGCCGATGACGAGGCCAAGCGTTATTACTTCGAGTCGGCGGTGTTCCCTGCCGTGTTCTGGGTCGATCTGGCGAAGGTGGATCTTGGACCGGGGGCGAGCCCGATGATGCTGGCGGTCGATCCCAACCGGCCGCTCGCCGGCGAAGTCTCGGCCGAGTTCAAGAAAGCGGAGCCCTTCGCCTGGCTGAAATAGCCAATAGGAGGCCGATATCAAGCGCATACTCCTAGCTTCGGCGATCCTGCTCGCGGCCTCTGCCGGCCTCGCCGCCGAACAGGCCAACACGGGCGACCCTCAGGAAGGATTCGCCTACGCCAAGGAAGTCTGCGCCAATTGTCATGCGATTTCCGATTACGCCTCCCCCGTGCCGGCCGCGACACCTTTCGACAAGATCGCCAATATCAAGTCGGCGGAAGCGCTATTCGAGTGGATGCATTCGACCCATCCGACCATGCCGAACATCGTGCTCAAGCAGGAGGACTTGGACGACGTCGTCGCCTACATATTAAGTCTCAAGGCTGACAGCCAGACCGGCGGTCAGTAGCAGCCGGCGTCCGGCAATTCGCCGAGGAACACTCAAATGGCCTTCCAGGACGTGCTGCTCGTTTTGATCACTTACCCGCAGGCCACCGATCCTGCGCAAATCAAGACCGCAATCGCTTTTGCCGCTCATGAAAAAGCGAAACTGTCCGCCGCCGCATGCGTCATCAAGGCAAGCGGCGAACCGCTGAGCGGAGCTTTCATCGACATTCCATCACGCGCCGAGGCGGAGCTGGCGCAAAGCGCGGAAGCCGACGCCGAACTGATGGCGGGGTTCGAGCTCTTGGCCCGGACCGCAGGCGTCCATGGGGAGAGCCTGATCCACTCCTGTGACGCGTCCGGGGCGCCCGATTGGCTGGCGCGGCAGGCGCGCTTGCGGGACCTGACGATCGTTCCGGCGGCCTCGGATGACGGCACGTATCGCTGGTATGCGGAGTCGATCATTTTCGAATCCGGGCGCCCCGTCCTCATTCTTCCGCCGCGAACCGCTCCCGAATTCGCTCCCGGCCGGATCGTGATTGCTTGGGACGGAAGCCGTGCCGCTTCACGCGCGGTCGCCGATGCGCTCCCGCTGCTTGAGCGGGCCAAAGACATTCAGGTGGTGACGGTGCTCAAAGAGAAGGCGCTCGGCAGCGCATCGCCCGCGGACGAGCTGGCAGAGTCTCTCAAACGGCGCGGCATCGCTGCCAGGCCGGACTGTCTCGATGCTGCGGGCCGGACCATCGGCGAGGTTCTGATTGCCGACCTCGCCACCCGTCAAGCCGATCTCTTAGTGATGGGCGCTTACGGCCATTCCCGCCTCAGGGAGTTTATCCTCGGCGGCGCCACGCGCAGCATGCTCGCAAACCCGCCGCTGCCGCTGCTTGTTTCGCACTAGCCGTTTGAGACGCAGGCCCACCCTTGGGGTCCACAAAAGAAGGAGGTCCCGATGCAGAGACTTGATGCTTTGAGCTTCGCTCTCGCCGGCGCGATTTACGGTGCGGCTTTTATGGCTCTAGCCACGATCGCGGCACTTGCCGGTCTCCCCGGTTTCACGCAGTTTGCCGACTTGATCGCCCAATTCTATGGACCTTACGGCTATTCCGTTTCGCCCTTAGGCGTTGTCGCCGGCGCCATCTGGGGCGTGGTCGAGGGCTTCGTCCATTTCGGCATTTTCGCCCTGCTCTACAATCTGGTGCTAGGGCGGGTGCGAAGCTGAATGAGCCTGTCCGCTTGCGGATGGCCGCTGCCGCTTCGTGTTTCGCACGCGCGATTTGAGCCGCGCATGATTGGCGCCGTAGAGGGGTTATTCCGCACCCACATCGCCGGCGCCGTTCACACAACTCAGCCTCACGGTGTGAAGCTTTGCCCGCTTGGCGATATCGGACGGTGACGCCGGCGCCAAGGCGGACGCCGGCGTGATCGCATCGACGCCGTTCTTTTCCAGAAAGTTCCTGACCAGGCCGGCGTGAATGGCGAAATTCACATTCTGGCCCGGCACCAGGATGGCGCGGACAACCCCGATCACCAGGCCGCTCTTGTCGAGCAGCGGGCCTCCGGAGTTTCCCTGTTGCACCGGCGCGGTAAATTGCAGAAGGCTCGCGTCGTTTTCCGGCCCGGTATCGGAACTCACCGAGCCCTTGGTGAAATGCAGGCCTAGTTCTCCGGAGTAAGGAAACCCTACGGCAAATACATCCTCGCCAATTTCCGCCGGCTTCGACCGGAAGGAGACCGGCGACGACGGGAACTCGAACTTCACCAGCGCCAGGTCGTTGGTGCTGTCCTCGGCCTGGAGCACGCCAGCGCCCCACCCTTCCGCCGTTATGGTGCGGCAGCCCTGCACGACATGCTGATTGGTGAGGATCAGTCCGTCGGTCGTCACCGCGAAGCCGGTGCCCGAGGCCGCTTCCTCTTCGTCGAGCAGCCGGACGGCGGACGCCTTCAGGCCCGTGATCGCGTCGTTGTAGCGGATCAGCGGGATGTCGGCCGTGGTCTTCAGAAAGCAGACGCGCTTGCTGACATTGTAGCTGAACGCTTGGCACTTTGCTTCCGCGCTGCAACGGCGCTGGCAATCGCTGGCAGACAGAGGGTCCAGCCGGTCGTAGTCGTAGCCCGGCGCGTCTTTATATTTGGCGATCGAGAATCTCTGGTCCGCCGTCTTGCGCCCGGTGACCGCACTGCTGCGGGGAATGAGCTTGACGCTGCCGCTATATTTCAAGAAGCAGACCTCCTTGGCCCGGTCATAGGTGAAGGTTTTGCAGGCCGTATCGGCGGCGCAACGGCTCTGACATGCGTCCAAGGTGGGCGGATCGAGCCGCTTATAGTCGAACCCGGGCGCGTCGGTATCGATGTGGGTAACGTAGGGCGTCTCATTGTCCGCGACAGCCATATGCGCCGGACTTGCGGCCAAAGCCGCCGCCGCGAGAGCCGTTGCGATCATTTGAATCCGGGACGCCATGTCAGGCCCACTATAGCCAAATATCCCATAAGCTGCCGTTACGAATCGCCGCGTCTTTTCCGCTTCTGTCACAACTTTCGGCCGGGCTCCCAATTTGACCCGTGGCCGTCCTCCCGCCACTGTGCCGTCATGATCAAAGCTGTTCTGCTGGATCTCGCCGGCGTGATCTACGAAGGCGATCACGCGCTGGCCGGCGCGCTCGACGCCGTCGGCCGCTTGCGCCAGGCAGGCTTGCCGATCCGCTTCGTGACCAACACCACGCGCATGTCGAAGGACATGGTGTTGCAGCGGCTCGCAAGGCTCGGCTTGACCCTGAGCGGCGGCGAGCTGTTCACGCCTGCCCAGGCCGCGCGCGATTGGCTGGCTCGAAACGACTGCTCTCCGTTGCTTCTGGTCCACCCGAATCTGGTGCAGGAATTCGCCGACGTTCCGGCCCGCGCGCATCGCGCCGTCGTGGTCGGCGATGCCGGCGAGGGTTTCTCATTTGCGAGCCTCAATCGCGCCTTTCGCGCGCTGATCGGCGGCGCACAATTCATTGCGCTGGCCAAGAACCGCTCCTTCAAAGACGCCGACGGCCAGCTCAGCCTGGACGCCGGCGCCTTCGTCACGGCGCTGGAATTTTCGAGCGAGCGCACCGCCCTTGTTTTAGGCAAGCCCGCGCCCGGGTTCTTCGCGGCGGCGCTTGCCAGCATGGACTGTTCGCCGCAAGACGCCGTCATGGTCGGCGACGACGCCGAGGCCGATGTCGCCGGCGCTCTTAACGCCGGGCTCTTGAACGCCGTGCTGGTCCGCACCGGCAAATATCGTCCCGGCGATGAGGCGCGGTTCGAGCCCCCGCCGACCGCGACGGTCGAAGATCTGTCCGCGGCGGCGGATTGGATCGTTCAGCATAGCGCAACACCGGTTTCGGGCTGACGGGTCCCGGCGCAAAGGGCGGGGCTCGCAGCTGCTTCTCCGGTCGAATGCCGCCGGAGACATGGTAAGCTCCGTGTAAGGAGTAAGACCATGCCGCCGCCGCCACCTCGCTTTCAGCCCAAGCTCCTTCCTGATCAAGCACAGCTGTCCAAATGGCTTGACGGGATCAATCGCTTCAACCCCCGCTTGACCGGCAACGCTCCACACCAGGATTCGATCGACTATCTGGAACAGGAGCTGCATGACATCGGCGGTCTCAGCATCCATCGCGATGCGCTGCACTTAAAGCAGCGATGGGAGGCAAAGACATACGGCTTGAGCATCGTGGGCAATGCTCAGTCGATCAACGTCTCCTCCTACGTTCCCTATTCGGGTGTAACAGGGCCGGGAGGCGTCACTGGCGAGCTCCTTCACTATCCGCGTTTTCCGTTTTCTTTTTGGCGGGCAAAGGGAAAGATCGCTTTGGTCGACGTTCGGCTTCGAGCTTTGCCCCGGTTTGCTTTACGGTTGCTGTTGCGGGTCCGAGGCCGTTACCCCGGCTCGGCCGATCTGCCGGCGTGGTTTTCCAGTCCGCTCAGCCTGTTGTACAAAAAGCTGCACCTCGAAAAGGCCGCCGAGGCAGGCGTCAAAGGCGTCATCTACATCTGGCGCAATTGCTCAGACCCCAACGCGGTCGGTCAATACCTGCCGTTCGACACGCCCTACGCAAATTGTCCGGCCTTGTGGGTCAACGGCACGGAGGGCGACAAGCTGGTGCGGGCCGCGAAACGCGGCGAGTCCGTCGAATTGGTGTTAGAGGCGAATATCCAGAAGGAGGCGCCAACCGACACGTTGTGGGCGGTTCTGCCCGGAAGTCGTTCAGACCAGACCATCATCGTCAACACCCACACCGACGGACCGAACACGCCTCAGGAAAACGGCGTCGTGGGCCTGCTTGCACTGGCGAGCTACTTCTCGAAACTGGCCAAGCAAGGACAGCTACAACGCACGCTCGTCTTTGTGTTCGTGACCGGACATTTCCAGCTCCCCCAGCTGGTGGCGGACTACCCTCCCAATCGGGCCACGCACACTTGGCTAGAGGCGCATCGGGATCTGTGGGACGGCGCGCCGGGTCACAAGACGGCGGTCGCCGCCACGACGCTCGAACATCTGGGGTGCACGGAATGGAAGGACACCGCCGGTCACAGCGGCCACGGCCCAACCGGCCAAATGGAGCTGGAAATCGTCTATGCGTCCAATGCCAAGCTGAACGAAATCTATCTCGGAGCGCTGCAAGGCCGGACGCTGGGGCGAACGGTAACAGTCAAGCCATTGCCGGTTTACCTTGGCGAAGGGCAGCCGCCTTATGTCGCCGGTATCCCCACATTGTCATTGATCACCCTGCCCGACTATATGTGCGCGGCAACGGCCAACGGGGAGATCCATAAGCTCGATCTCGCTTTGATGTCCGAACAAATCGAGACGTTCGCGAAAACCATCACCGAGCTCGATGGCCTGCAAACGCAGGAAATCGGCACGGCGGACCGGCCCGGTCTGCTCGACCGGCTGTTCTTCGGAATACTCAAGCGCCTCATGGGACGGTGAAACAATCAACCTGCCCACCCGCCTCAAGGCGGGGATGGCTTCGCCCCGTTCCAGAGGTTTTCCACGGCGGCGAAGCCCTTCGGATCGAACGCCTTAAGCTCCACCCGGTTGAACGGAAAATAGTCGTTCTCACTGAAATAGGCCTCGCTCAGCTCGGCAAAGTACTCATGCACGTCCCTCATCGCATAAGCGCGCTCCTTGCCCCCGCCTCTACGCCGGACGCTTGCATAACGGCCCGAGCGTTTGGCGGCCCGGTACGCGTCTTCGAGTTCGGTGCGATCCGGTCCGGGGGCTCGCGCTTCGAGGGCGTGGGCCAGTTCATGTATGACCATTGCCGGCTGTTCCTTGCTCAAAGTCACGATCTCGGCTGAAATCTGGATGTTTCCCGCTTTGTCAGGATTCATGTTGTTCTTCCTCAGCCAGTCTTTATCCGGGTGATATGCCGAGCCGGGAAACTGGCAATCGGAGTGTTCAAGCCAAAGCCTCACCTGCTGCAAACGTTTAATCGCATCGGGCGGAAGAAGCATTCGGGCTTCCTTCAGCTTGCGTTCCAGCTCGGCCAGCACTGGCCGCAACGCCTCCCCGGTGTATGCGCTGGAGATCAGGACCGTCCAACCTTCAACCTTTTGCTGCCGATAATTAGCGGTTGGCTCATAGGACGTCTTGGTCCTGTCCGCCCTGCAAAGACCGTTCGCATCGACCGATACGACTTCCGGCCGGCCTTCCAGGACAACGCCGCACAGGCATTTCCCTGCCGGCGTCTCAAGCAGCCAGGCATCGCAAGCGTAGGAGTCCTCCGGCGGCATTTCTTGACCGGGGGCAAGTTCGGCCTTCGGTATCTTGGCGCCATGAGAGTCGATCCAATTGACCGACATTGCCCGGTGGCTGTCGTTTTTCACAATCAAAGGAACGGAAAAGGTCACCCGGTCGGGCGATTTCAACTCCGGGACCTGACCGCAAGGGATGAGCTCGGCCGCCGAAGCCACTTGGCTTGAAGGCGCAGCGGCGGCCACCAGGAGGAACAATCCCGCGCGCAAAGCGCTTCCGGAAAGTCGGCCCAACATAGAGTCCGCTTCAGAACCGCACGAAAGGGACATGCCGAAGGGCGCGCCCAATTTGTGCGTCGGACGCATGATAGCACACTTTGACGCTTTCGGGGCGCCCGCAGTCCGCTAAGATCATCGAGGAGGTGAGCGAGGGCCGGCTCAAGAAGCGGGCCGTCGCCCGATGACTTTAGAGGACGGAGATGAGCGGTGCTGTGCGAACGAAGATTTCAGGCGGTGTGGTCCATGACCTTCCCGCCGACCTGAAAAAGGCTTTGCGCTCCGACGCGAAAGCGCTCGCGACGTGGGAGGACATTACGCCGCTCGCGCGCAATGAGTGGATCTGCTGGATCGAGTCGGCCAAGAAAGCGGAAACGAGAGCGCGCCGGATCGAATGGGGCCGGTCCAACCTCAAAGACGGACAGCGCAGACCCTGTTGCTGGCCCGGCTGCCCGCATCGTTGAGGAAGCGATACGTCAGTAAGGTCCGAACCTGCAACAATAGACTTTCATGCCGGTCCAGCACGGCTTGCCGAACCCGGGCGGCATCCCTTTGCCGTTCTTGCTCGGATAGCCATGCGGCAGGTCGGGCGGGCATTTGCCGTTGCAGACCGGCGCCTCACCGACCCATCGGCAGGTCCGGTTCGGATAGTTCTTGTTGAGCATCTCTTCCAAGCTGTCTTGCTTGGGCGGAGCGGGCGGGACGCAGCACAGATCGTAGCCTCTTTCGTCGGGGAGGCCCGCGCCAGTCCAGCCCGAAGGACAGGTTTTCTGGCGGAAGCATTTCACCACCACCTCGTTCGTCCCCGGTTTGATACATCCAGCGCTGTCGCCATAGGCGAACAGCAAGGTTCCCGCCGGACAGGCCTGGTTCGGAACTTGCGCGGCGGCCGGTCGTGCGGCGGCGATGACGACGCTAAGTGCGGCCGCGGCGATCAGCAATGCAAGGGCTTGCTTGACGAGCATGGCACCCCCGACGTGCGGGACTGGTATGTGCTCAAAGCTAGCCTCCCGGGGGCCGAGAGCTAGGACAGCGAGGAACCCGGACTAGGACTGAGAGGAAATGGATCCCGCCGCCCTCAAAGAATTTTGCCGGGGCTCGTCTTATTAAGGAGAGGGTCTCAGTTCGGGAATCATAACGAGCATGGGCTGCAAGACGTTCTCGTTCACGCCCACGAGCCCGGTCTGATTTTGATAACGTGCCGGGTCATACGGTTTTCCGTTCATCGCCGGCCTGCCGGCCCCTTGAACGATCGCCGCAAGCATCAATTGCCCGTTGCCGACCACGAAGATTCCGCCGCCCGAGCCGCCCTCGCCGCCGGACAAATCGGAAAAATACGCCAGCCCACCGTCAGGGCCGGCCGGGAAAACATTGCGGATGGCTCCGGTTTGGCTAACGGGCTCGCGCCCGCTCCACTCACCCAGCATGCCGTCTTGCTCCCCCGTCGCCTGAAAAACACGATCGCCCTCACTCAGCATCGTGTCTTCTTCAAGGACAGAAACGGGCTCGCACCCTTCGACCGGACGGCCGAGCCTGACCACGGTCACGTCCCGCCGTCGATCTTCCGGTGTTTTGGACATAGACGCTCCTTTGGGCGGAAGCTGGGACGGATCGTCGATGACCATCGCAATCTCATCATCGGGATTTTTCCAGGTCTGAAAGCGGCAACTATCGGTCGGCAACAGCTCCCCCGTCTCCAAATCCTGAAACGCATGTTTGACCGTGACAAGGATGTTGGGCCGAAGTGCTACGGTGCCGCTGGCCCGATAGGTCTCGATCCGCTTTCCGTCCGCCGAGGGAACCTTGCAGACCACCGTGCCCGTGCACGCGTTAAGTTGCGTGAGCTGGGCCTCCGTTACGCCGAACTCTTTTTTTAAGGTGTCCGCCAGCGCGGACAGGTCGCGGCGGTGATCGTATTTCTTGAGCTTTTCGGTGTCGTTCGGATCGACCTCGACCCCTTCCGGCGTGATGATGCTCGCCTGCTGCAACAGCTTAGGTGAGGCGGCAAAGGGCTTGGCATCGGCCGGCGGAACGCCCGCGCATGCGAGCAACGCCGCAACGGCCAGAGTTCTTCCGATCATCTTATGAAAGCACCATTGGCGTGCCTTGGGCATCGCGCCCGGAGCGCAAAAAAAGGGCCGGCGCGAGGCCGGCCCCAAATCGATCTGTTTTAGCCTTGGCACTCTTCCATCTCAGCCATGGCCGCCTCTGCGGCCTCCTGAGAATCGTACTCACCCATCATTTTCATGCCTTCGGCCATCTCGGTCACCACCGAGCATGTCTTGCTGTTGGTGTCGAAACCCACGAAGTACTTCCCGCCGCCAGTCTCCACGGCCAAGGCGGGGGTGGCAAGGGCACCAATCAGAACGGCTGCGACCAGATAGTTTTTCATTCTGTGTCTCCTTAGGAAGAACCTTCCGGCAACGCCAAGGATAAGCACTTTCCTTGACGGTCCGCCAGATTAATTATCAGTGAACAGAGCTCGGCCCGGGCAAGCAGAAGATGCCCGCTTTTCGGGTGCGGCGGCCATCGCCGGGGCCCGGCCGCGTCGCCCGCCCATCCCTGCCTAGCCGGGTTCGATCCTGTGCTGCTACTCTGAATAGGCGATGGTTACACGGTCCATTCATGCTGCGGGCGTCATTGATCTCGCCGAGGCGCGGCTCCTGATCGATTGCGGCGTCAAATTTCTGGGGTTTCCCTTTGTCCTCGACCACCACAAGGAAGACCTGACAATCGAGGCCGCTGCGGCGATTGTGTCTGAACTCGGAAGCCGCGCGACCTTCTTTTCGATCACCTATTTGAACAGAGCGGAGGCCATTCTTCAGCTTTGTCACGACTTGTCGGTCGATATGGTTCAGCTCCACGGCGAGACGGACCTCGAACAAATTCAGCTCTTGAAACAAAAAGCGCCACAGCTAAGGATCATCAAGAGCCTTATCGTTCGCGGCAACAACATGGACAGCTTGATCGACGAGGTCCGGCGTTTTGAAGCGAGCGTGGACTCGTTCATCACCGACACGTTCGATGTCGTGACGGGGGCCTCCGGCGCAACCGGAAAAGTTCACGATTGGGAGATCAGCCGGAAACTCGTGGCGTCGTCGAGCAGACCGGTCATTCTTGCCGGCGGGCTGAACGCCTCGAACGTGCGCCGGGCTATTCGCACGGTGCGGCCGGCCGGGGTCGATGTGCACACGGGAATCGAGCGCCATGACGGGCGGAAGTGCCACGATTTGACCAGGCGCTTCGTCGACGAGGCACAGTCTGGGTTCTGGGAGATTGAGGTCGCGAGCGCCTGACGGAGCTCACGTGCGCCAGGGATGTTCCGGCAACTCGCTGACGCCGAGAACTTTAACTCCGGCTTCCGCCACCGCATGATCGTTCTCGACCGAGCTGCCGCTCACGCCGATGGCGCCGACCAGAACCCCGTCCTCATCGACGATCGGCAGTCCGCCGGGGAAGGTAATCAGCCCGTCATTGGAGTGTTCGATGCCGAACAGCGGTTTGCCGGGCTGGGACAATTGACCGAGCTGGCCGGTGGCCATGCCGAAGAAACACGCGGTCCTTGCCTTCTTGATGGCGATATCGATGCTTCCCACCCAGGCATCGTCCATGCGCATGAACGCCTTTAGATTGGCGCCGGAATCGACGATGGCGATGCACATCTGCGTCTTAAGTGAGATGGCTTTCTTGCGTGCGGCCTCGATCGCTTGCTCGGCATTTTGTAGATTGATGTGCATTCTTCTCTCCCGACAACTCCTGGCAGACCTTATGACCGAAGGAGAAGACCATGGATATGAAAGAGATCCTAGAAAACTTTGACGCTGCCTATAACAAGGCTTTCAACCAAGGCGATGCTGCCGCTTGCGCCGCCTTCTTTACCGAAGACGTGCTGTTGATGGTGCCCGGTCAACCCATGGTACGCGGCAAGAAAGCATTCGAAGACATCTACCGGTCGCGGATAGACCAAGACACCGGCGGCACACACACCAATAAGTTGGTGGAATACGGCGTCGAGGGCGATCTGGCCTATCAGGTCGGAACCTACGCCATTGCCGGCACGCCCGAGCAGGGTAAGTTCCTCAATGTTCTGAAACGCCAGCCGGACGGCACCTGGAAGGTCGCCATCTCCATGTTCAACAGCGACAGGCCTTAGCATGTTGCGCCGACTGATAGATCGTAGGCGGGCCGTGGTCTATCATGGCTAGCACGATGGCCGGACGATCATTCCTCAACGATGTCAACCGTCAATTCGATGCCGCCGCGCGCTTCGTGCCGTTGCAGGACGGCCTGGCGGAGAAGATCAAGGTTTGCAACGCCACCTACGTGACGCGCTTCGGCGTTCGGCTGCGAGGCCGAATGGAAACCTTTGTCGGCTGGCGCGCTCAGCACAGCGCGCACGTCACGCCGGCCAAGGGCGGCATTCGCTATTCGCCGGATGCGGATCAGGAAGAGATCGAGGCGCTTGCCGCTCTGATGACGTATAAATGCGCCCTGATGGGCCTGCCCTTCGGGGGCTCCAAGGGCGGATTGCGCATCGATCCATCGAAATGGGACCGCCACGAACTGGAGCGCATCACGCGCCGGTTTACGCAAGAGTTGGCCAGGCACAATTTCCTCAACCCGGGACTGAACGTGCCTGCGCCCGACATGGGCACCAATGAAATGACCATGGTGTGGATGGCGGACGAGTACCGGCGCTGGTCCCCCAACGATATTAATGCGCTTGCTTGCGTCACCGGCAAACCGCTTGCCGCCGGCGGTATCGAGGGACGCGTCGAGGCGACCGGGCGGGGCGTTCAATACGCGCTGCATGAGTTCTTTCGCCACGAGAAAGATCTGGCGAGGTCGGGGCTAACACCTCCCTTGGCGGGCAAACGGCTAATCCTTCAAGGCTTGGGCAATGTCGGCTATCACGCGGGAAAATTCTTGAGCGAGGAAGACGGTTGCTGCGTGGTCGGTGTGATCGAGCAGGATGGGGCCATGTGGTCGGACGACGGCCTACCCATCGAGCGGCTCAAGACACATCTGGTCAATACCGGCGGCGTCAAAGGGTTTGCCGGGGCGGAGTTCGTTGCCGACGGCGCCTCGGTGCTAATTCGCGAGTGCGACATCTTGATTCCTGCCGCGATAGAGCGCGTGATCAACGACTCCAACGCCGCGCAGATCCGCGCCAAGCTGGTCGTCGAAGCGGCCAACGGTCCGACCACGTTCGAGGCCGACGAGATCCTGCGCGATCGCGGCATCGTTGTCCTGCCGGATCTCTACGTCAACGCCGGCGGTGTGGTGGTCAGCTACTTCGAATGGGTCAAGAATCTGACTCACATTCCCTTTGGCTTGATGGAACGGCGCCATAACGAGGCAAGCCACAGGATCCTGGCGCGCTCGCTGGAAACCATGACGGGCGCCAGCTTCCCCTTGGAGCTCGCCAGCTCGTTTCTCGAGGGCGCGAGAGAAATCGATCTGGTTCGCTCGGGGCTCGACGACATCATGCGGTCGGCCTACGGGCAGATCAGCGCCGTCTGGAACGGCAAGCCGGAGATCGGCGACCCGAGGACCGCGGCCTACTCGATCGCCATCAGCCGGTGCGCCGATGCCTATAG
>CAZFYL010000059.1:7895-14920 GCA_964523345.1 uncultured Methyloceanibacter sp. | reverse complement strand
TCGGGCCTGACGGCTACAAGCTGTCCGACGAGCAGGAGGCCGAGATCGAGGCGCTCATGGAGGGCGACAGCTTGGCGCTGCTTGCGTCACCCGAGAGGATCGGCCGGGCGACCCGCATCGACAGCGCGCGCGAGCGCTATATCGAGTTCGCCAAGCGCACGCTGCCGAGGAACCTTCGCTTCGACGGCATCAGGGCCGTGATCGATTGCGCGAACGGCGCGGGATACAAGGTGGCGCCCGAGGCGCTATGGGAGCTCGGTACCGAGGTCATCAAGATCGGCGTCGACCCCAATGGTTTGAACATCAACAAGGACTGCGGCTCCACCGCGCCGCAAAACTTGATCCGCAAGGTCAAAGAGGTGCGCGCCGATATCGGCATCGCGCTCGATGGCGATGCGGACCGCGTGGTGATCGTGGATGAGAAGGGATGCATCATCGACGGCGACCAGCTCATGGCGGTCATCGCCGAATCGTGGCTTCACCGCGGGAGGCTCGCCGGCGGCGGGGTGGTCGCCACGGTAATGTCAAATCTCGGGCTCGAACGCTATCTTGAGAGTATCGATCTCGGCTTGGCGCGCACGCCGGTCGGCGACCGCTACGTGGTCGAGCATATGCGCCGGCACGGCTACAATGTCGGCGGCGAGCAGTCGGGCCATATCGTGCTGTCCGATTTCTCGACCACGGGAGACGGTCTTGTCACCGCGCTCCAAATCCTTGCGGTCGTGGCGCAGAGCAAGCGCCCCGTCAGCGAAATCTGCAATCGCTTCGAGCCGTTGCCGCAAATCTTGAAGAATGTCCGCTACAAGGACGGCCAACCGCTCGACAACGTGGCCGTGCGGCGGGCGATCGACGACGGTAAGTCGAAGCTGGGCAAATCGGGGCGTCTTGTGATCCGGCCGTCGGGTACGGAGCCGGTGATAAGGGTCATGGCCGAGGGCGACGACGAGAAACTCATCAAGAAAGTCGTGTCCGAGATTGTGCACGCGCTGACCGACGCCGCCGCTTAAGGGTCGCGCGCCGAAACAGACACACTTGTTGCAATGTGTTATTCCGCGCCACGGAGATTTGCTCACGTGACCGCGCCTGCAAAGCCGACTATTCGGCCAAAAAATCCGCGCTTCTCATCCGGGCCTTGCACCAAGCATCCGGGCTGGTCGGTGGACGGCCTCAAGAGCGCGCTTCTCGGCCGGTATCATCGCGGGCCCGAGACCAAAGCAAGGCTGGCGCTCGCGCTCGAACGGACCGCCGCCCTGCTTGAGCTTCCTGCCGATTACCGTGTGGCCATCGTGCCCGCGTCCGACACGGGCGCGGTCGAGATGGCGCTGTGGTCGCTGCTTGGCCCGCGCGGCGTCGACGTGCTCGCTTGGGAAGCGTTCACGCGCGACTGGGTCACCGACATCGTCGAGCAGCTGAAGCTGGATAACGTCCGCGCGTTGCTTGCGCCTTACGGCGAACTGCCGGATCTCGCCCAGGTCGATTGCGATCGCGATGTCGTGTTCGCCTGGAACGGAACCACCTCAGGCGTGCGCGTGCCTAATGCCGATTGGATCAAAAGCGACCGCGCCGGCCTGACCATTTGCGATGCGACTTCGGCGGCGTTCGCGGAAAGGATCGACTGGACCAAACTTGATGCCGCGACCTTTTCCTGGCAGAAAGTGCTCGGCGGGGAGGCGCAGCACGGCATGTTGATCCTGTCCCCGCGCGCGGTCGAACGCCTCCAAACCCATACGCCGCCTTGGCCGCTGCCGAAGCTGTTCCGCATGACCGAGCGCGGCAAACTCAAAGAAAATCTGTTCGCCGGTTCGACCATCAACACGGTCTCGATGCTGTGCGTGCAAGATTACCACGACGCGCTCGATTGGGTCGAAAGCGTGGGAGGCCTTGCCGGGACGATTGCGCGCTCCGACGCCAACGCCGCTGCCGTCTCCGATTGGGTCGATCGCACGCCTTGGATCGATTTTCTGGCAAGGGTGCCTGAGACACGATCGAATACCTCGATCTGCCTTAGCATTGTTGATCCCGAACTCGCGGGCCTTCCGCCCGAGATGCGCGACGCCATGCCAGGGGCAATCGCTGCGCTGCTCGATGCAGAGGATGCCGCCAAGGACATTGCCGGCCATCGCGCCGCTCCGCCGGGCTTGCGGATTTGGACCGGCGCCACGGTGGAGCTGAGCGATGTCGAAGCGCTTCTGCCCTGGCTCGACTGGGCCTATGCGGAGGTGAAACAGGCGCTGCTGAAGGCGGCTTAACCTTGCTTGTTTTCTTGCCCGGCCGGAGAAATCAGCGGGCTCGCATCCGGTTCGCGAGCGCGCTATAAGCTGACACGGCCCCGGCTGAAAGCGGGGCCGTCTTTGCGTCCCGGCCTGGAATTGAAAGGCTCCTCGCATGGCCAATGTCGTGGTCGTCGGCTCCCAATGGGGAGACGAAGGCAAGGGTAAGATTGTCGATTGGCTGTCGGAGCGTGCCGACATCGTGGTGCGCTTCCAGGGCGGCCATAATGCCGGCCATACGCTGGTGGTCGATGGCACGACTTATCGGCTGTCGCTGTTGCCGTCAGGCGTCGTGCGCGGGGGCAAGCTCTCGGTCATCGGCAATGGCGTGGTGATCGACCCTTGGGCCCTGGCCGAGGAGATCTCTAGTATGGAGAAACTCGGGGTCGAGATTGCCCGGGACAATCTTCGCATCGCCGAGAACGCGACGCTGATCCTGCCGCTCCATCGCGAGCTCGATTCCTTGCGTGAAGCTTCGGCCGGCGAGGGCAAGATCGGGACGACCAAACGCGGGATCGGTCCGGCCTATGAGGATAAAGTCGGGCGGCGCGCTATCAGGGTCATGGACCTTCAGAACCTGTCATCGCTCAAGCCCAAGATCGAGCGCATCCTGGCTCACCACAATCCGCTCCGCCGGGGTTTGGGCCAGCCGGAGATTTCCGCCGATGAGCTTTGCGCGCAGCTTTCGGAGATCGCGCCCAAGATCCTGCCTTACGTCGATACGGTATGGGCGCTGCTCGACGACCAGCGGCGGCAGGGAAAACGCATTCTGTTCGAAGGCGCGCAAGGGGCTTTGCTCGACATCGATCACGGGACTTATCCGTTCGTCACTTCGTCCAACACGGTGGCCTCGCAGGCCGCGACCGGTTCGGGGCTGGGGCCGGGCGCCATCGATTATGTGCTCGGCATCACCAAGGCCTATACCACGCGGGTGGGCGAGGGGCCGTTCCCGACCGAGCTGAAAAACGAGACCGGCAGGCTGATCGGCGAGCGAGGTGCGGAGTTCGGCACGGTCACCGGGCGCCCGCGCCGTTGCGGCTGGTTCGACGCCTGCCTGGTGCGTCAGACGCGGCGCGTGAGCGGCATCAACGGTATCGCCCTGACCAAACTCGACGTGCTCGATCAGTTGCCCGAACTCAAGATTTGCGTGGGCTACAAGCTCGATGGACGGGAACTCGACCATTTGCCGGCGGCCCAAGGGGCTCAAGCGCGCGTCGAGCCCGTTTACGAGACCATGGAAGGCTGGAGCGAATCGACGCATGGCGCCCGGTCTTGGGCCGAGCTTCCCGCCCAATGCGTTAAATATGTGCGGCGTCTCGAAGAGCTGATCGGCGCACCGGTGGCGCTGCTGTCGACCAGCCCGAAGCGCGAGGACACCATTCTCGTGCACGATCCGTTCGTGGATTTGAGGTAGCAATTTGGCTCAAAGCTTCCCTTGGAAGACAGCCTGGATTACCGGCGCGTCGGGCGCGATCTGCGGTGAGATTTCCCGGCGGCTTGCCGGGGCCGGCGTTACCGTTGCCGCAACGGCGCGGCCAAGCGAGGCGCTTACATCGCTCGCTTCTGGCAATGACCGCATCAAGGCCTTTCCGGCCGATGTGCTCAAGCCCGCCGAATTGAAGGAAGCGGTCGGGACGATCGAGCGCGAACTCGGTCCGGTTGATCTGGCTTTCCTTGGCGCCGGCATGTACGCGCCGTTCGATATCCGCAATATCGACCTAGAGGGCTTCCACCGCACCATGGCGCTCAACGTCGATGGTGTGATCAACGCCGTTGCTGCGGTGCTTCCTTCGATGATTGAGCGGGGCAACGGTCACATCGCTATCATGGGCTCGCTCGTCGGCTATTCCGGCTGGGTCGGGAACGGGGCTTATGGCGCAAGCAAGGCCGCCGTGATCAATCTCGCGGAAAGCCTTAAACTTGAGTTGGAGGGGACCGGAATCGACGTGACCATCATCAATCCGGGCTTCGTCGATACCCCGCTCAATGCCTCTTACGACCCGAAAAAGAAGCTCTTCGTGATGGGCGAAGAGCGTTGTGCCCGCAAAATCCTCGAAAGATTGGGCAAGAAGCCTTACGAGATCGCCTTTCCGCCGCAAGTCGAGCTGTTCATGAAATTGGTGCGCTCGCTGCCGCGCGCCGTCTCCTTCCCGCTGATCCGCTGGTTCAACAAGACGACCGGCGCCTGAAGCGCGGCTTAAGGCAGAAGCTCGCGGAAATAAGAATCGAGCATGCGGTCCTTGGGATCGGCCGCCTTCCGCCGGGCAGCGAATTGCTGAAGCCGGACTCCGAACGCCTTCTGCACCTGATCGCGCGTGAGAAACGGGGTCTGATTGAACAGCGGCAGGCCGTGCCGGTCGCTGCAAAACTGATTATACGCGCGAAGGAACTCTTCCCATCCGGGCCCCCCGGTCGAGGCCGGGTCGATGCTCAGTGTCGCCCCGTCCCAGCTATAAGAGAGCAGGGCTTCGGTATCCTGGGCGATGGCATAGCCGACGCTCGGAAGATCGCAGCGAAATCCGGTCTTGGCCTCATAGGCGATGCAGAACTCGCAATACTCTTCGAGAATGTCGAAGAAGCCCGTCTCGCGGAACGCCCACATGCTGAACAAATATTTGTTGTCGCCGGGGTTGCGCGGATAATTGATGATTTGGGCGTGCGGCCAAGTCCGCTCGCTGCGCACGAAAAACACGAGCCCCTGGCGCAGCAGAAAGAAATGCAAATTGTCGGCCAGCGTCCGCAAAGTATGGTTATGCGAATTGCGCTGGATCCACCGTGTGACCGCGGGACCGTATTTGCGCCAGAAGCGGTTGCGATAAATCCAGCGGTAGCGTGAGTTGGGCTCGGCCTCGGGATTGTCCTTGCGCAATTCGACCAGCACGCACTTCACATAGGGAAAGATGTAGTACATCACGGCGTAGCCGCGCGCCCGGTAGACCGGAAAGTATTTGCGGAAATTCTCCAGGCTTAGCGAGTAATGGCGGACCGCGAGCGCGGTGGTGGGCCTGACCTTGATGGTCACCTCATAGACGATGCCCAACAGCCCGTAACTCGACCGAATGAGCCGCATCTCCTCGGGATTGTCGCGCTCGTTGATCTCGCGCACGCTTCCGTTAGGCGCGACCAGCCGCACGGCGGTGACGTAGGAACTCACTTGGCCGAAACCGCCGGGAAAGGAGCTGTCCTTGGTGGCGGCGGTCGCCATGGCGCCTAAGGTGACGTTGCCGATCTCGGTGGTGATGTAAGGCTGAAGGCCCCGTTCCTTCAGGGCTTGGGCGAGCACGATATGGGTGACGCCGGCTTCGACCGTTACGGTGTCGCCGGTGAAATGCAGAATGCGGTTCATGGCCTTCATGTCGACCATGGTGCCGCCGTCGTCGCCATTCATGCGTGCGGTTGAGTGCATGGAGCCGGCCGGGCGTACCGGCGCGGGAAAGCGCACCTCGTCGCTCAGGATCTCGACCAGGTCCTCGACGCTCTCGGGCACGGCCACGACCTTGGGACGATAGGTCCACGTGCCGTCCCAGGACGCGATCGTGACGTCTTGCTTGATTTCCATACAGTCCCCCGGAGCCCCGTCGGGCGCCAGACCTTAAAGCAAAGCACGGATGAATCCAGGATAGAACCGCCCGCAGCACCTCACCTAAGAGAGCTTTTTCCGCCGCCTGCAACTTGACGCAAATCAAGGGCCGGGCGACATCTGAATGGGTTGAACCTGGGGGGGTTGAATGCTTAGGTCTGGCGCCAGGACGCCCTATAGGCGCTCAAAATTCAGCACAGAACACGAGGTAATAAGAGGTTGCAGCGGTATTGTATTATCGGCGCAGGCGCCTGCGGGCTTGCCGTGGCCAAGACTTTTGCCGAGCGCGGGATTCCTTTCGACTGCTTCGAGGCGCTTTCCGATGTCGGCGGCATCTGGAATCCTGAGAGCCCGCATGTGGTCTATGGCTCGACCTATCTCAATTCCTCAAAGAAGCTGTCGCGCTATCCCGACTTTTCATTACCCGAAGAGTGGGCACTCTATGTCAGCCGGAAGCAGGCGCAGACCTATCTGCGCGGCTATGCTGAAGAGTTCGGTCTTTACCCTTTGATCCAATTCAATACCCGCGTGTCGCGCGCCGAGCCGGACGATCATGGCTGGAACGTTACGATCGAAGGAGAAGATGCGCCGCGTCACTATACCGGCCTGATCGTCGCCAACGGGCATCACTGGGACCCGTTCGTCCCGTCTTATCCTGGGCGGTTCGAGGGCGAGATGCTGCACTCGCACGACGTGAAGTCCAAGGATCAGCTCAAGGGCAAGCGCGTGCTGGTCGTGGGTGCAGGGAACTCCGCGGTCGACATTCTATCTGACGCGGCGCTCGATGAGAGTGCGGACGCCATTCATTCGATGCGCCGAACTTACTACTTCTTTCCAAAAACAGTGTTCGGCAAGCCGACCGACCTGTTTGTCGACTATACCAGCCGCGTGCCGTTACCGCGCTGGCTCATGCGTCTGTTGTACCGATACGGCATGCGGATCGTGGTGGGGCCGCATCGCCGCTTTGGTCTGGAACGGCCCGACCACAATCTGTTCGAGGCGCATCCGACCGCCTGCAATACGTATCTCGATCACATCATCCACGGGCGCATCACGGTGAAGCCGGGCATTGAGCGGCTCAATGGCAAGAAAGTGATCTTCACCGATGGAAGCGAGGAGGAGATCGATCTCCTGATTTGGGCGACCGGCTTCAGGCCGAGCTTTCCGTTCATGGA
>CAZFYL010000059.1:0-7795 GCA_964523345.1 uncultured Methyloceanibacter sp. | reverse complement strand
CGCCGCCTCGTCGGCCGTCATAACCGGAAAGAGCCTCGGATTGGTTTCCGGCATGGTCTCGCGGCTGCCAGGATTGTGCTGCCAATAAGGAGTCTCGACCGTGCCGAGCACGATCAGAGTTACCGCTAGCCCCGTGCCGCGAAGCTCGCTCTGCAAGGTCTCGGCCAGTCCCGCCACCGCACGCCGCGCCGCGATATAGGCCGCTGCGCCCGGCCAAGCGATGTAAGACGCGGGCGAAGTGACGAAGGCGATAGACCCGCTCCGGCGCGCGACCATGGCGGGGAGAAACGCGCGGGTGAGATCGAAGGCGGCAAGATAAGGCACCTCGATCATGCGCAGTGCCTGTTCGGCCGTGGTCTCGATCAGCGGCAGCCACTTTCCGGCGCCGGCATTGTTGATGAGGATGTCGGGCAGGCCAGACTCCCGCTTGATGCGGGCGGCGGTTTCAGCAATGGCGGCAGAATCGGAAAGATCGACGAGGTAGGGGGTGGCGGTCCCTCCGGCCTTGCGAATGGCCTCGGCGACGGCGCCAAGCCGTTCGGCGCTGCGGGCGAGCAAGAGAACATGTGCACCGTCCGCGCCGTAGCGCTTGGCCGTCGCTTCTCCGATACCGCTCGACGCTCCAGTCACGAGAACAAGCTTCGCCGCCATGAAAGCTCTCCTTCGTCCCCTGACCTTTGCCATGTAAGTGCATAAAAACGCGTATTTTTTTCTTTTGAGGCAAAGGACTACGACTGTTGCATAATCGCTACATCCTGTCGCAACCCTGTCGATACGGCCGCAAAAGACTGGTGCCCCGGCGCGGGCTGGATCATCTTAAACCATCTTTGGTCCTTGCTGAGGGAGGCATTACCGATGAGGTCGTATATGCGCGTCATAGGGCTGGCAGTGATCGCGGCGGGATTCTGCACGATCCAGGGGGCGCCAGCCAATGCAGGTTGTTACGCATTTTCCGGCACGGCCGACGGGTTCGACCAGATAACGGCGGTCACCCGCGCGCAAGCCGCGGTACGTGAGGCGATTGCCGATTACAAAAAGCAAAAAAGGCTGGGCGCTGTCACGGTCAGCGCCATGCGTGCCAAGCCCCAACCCTATTGGCGCGACACTGTCACCGCAGACCTGTACCACAAGCCCGACATCGTAAAGTCGGATTCCTACACGGTGTGCTGGTCCGGGGTGGTCTCGCCTTACGTTTGCACCTCTGGCGCCAAGGCCTGCTGGTAACAGTGAAAGCCCTTGCATCTGACCCCGGAACAAGCTTCCGGGGCCGATCCTATCTGCGCGTTTGTCTCCCGCGCCCGCTAGGCTGCCGGCACCAGCGAAACCTTTTCCGGCCGCTTCATCAAAAAGATCAGCGGAATGATGGCGAGGGTCACCATGGCGATAAACCAGAAGATGTCGTTGAAGGCGAGCATCTGAGCCTGGCGGCCAATCTCATGCACGATCAGCGGTGCTGCCTCCGGTGAGAGTGGACTGAGCCCGTATTGGCCGAGATAGGGCACGACATCTCTATTATAAGGCGTGATATGGGCCGTCAGCTCGTTGAAGTGAATCTGCGTCTGGCGTACGAACAGCCAGCTCACGACGGCAATGCCGGCCGAACCGCCAATGCCCCGCATCAACGAATAGACGCCAGAGGCCTCGTCATATTGTTCTTGTCGAATGTTGGCGAAGGCGACGGCGGTTAGCGGCACGAAGAACAGGCCGGTCCCGATACCCGCCAGCATACCCGGCGTGGCAATGCCCCAATAGTCCACATACAAAGAAAAATAGGCCATCGGGAGCGTGCCGATCGCGGTCATCACCAGGCCTGCGATCACGAGATGGCGGGCGTCGAACATGCGGATCAGGATGCCGCCGGTGATCGCCAACGTGATCGCGCTCACGATGCCGCGCGGGATGAACAACGTTCCGGCGGTCGCCGCCGGGTAGCCGAGGAGCCTTTGACTAAAGAACGGCATGATCGCCATCCAGCCGAACAGACTGATGCCATAGGCGGTGATGGCAAGCGTGCCCGCGACGAAATTACGATCCTTCAACAACGAAAGGTCGATGATATTGCCGGCCCTGTTCCAGCCCCGGATAAAGAAAGCCGCGCCGGCAAAGATAGAGACGATGGTACCGGCGACGATGACTTTGGAATTGAACCAGTCGCGGGCCTGGCCCTGATCGAGGACAAATTGCAGAGCGCCGACTGCAAGCACCAGGAGTCCCATGCCCACCCAATCGGTTTTGACGTCGGCGAAGGGGCGTTTGGGCAAATATCCCACCGCAAGCAGAAGCGCGATGAGGCCGATCGGGATGTTGATGTAGAACACCATGCGCCAGGAATAGGTCTCGGTGAGATAGCCGCCGAGCGCCGGACCGATCACAGGCGCGACCATGATGCCGAGACCGAAAATGGCGAGCGCCTGTCCGTGCTTCTCGCGCGGAAACGCGTCGAGCAGAATCCCCTGACTCAAAGGCACCAGAGGCGCGCCGAAAACACCCTGGGCCAGGCGGAATAGCACCATGCTTTCGAGGTTCCACGCCATGCCGCATAGCGCCGACGACACGATGAACCCGGTGATGGAGAGGAACAGAAGCCGCCTTCGGCCAAGCCAATTCGAGAGATAGCCGGTGAGCGGCATCACGACCGCAGCGGCGACGATATAAGAGGTCAGAACCCAGGTGATCTGGTCGGTCGTGACGGCAAACGCGCCGAGCAGGTGGGGGATCGACACATTGACGATCGTTATGTCGAGAACTTCGAGAACCGCAGTCATGACCACGGCGATCACCAGAGGGATCGGCGGGTGTTCGGGATCGGTCCCAGTCAGGACCTTGCGGGGCGGTGCGGCAGGCGGCCCAACGCGCGTGGCACGTCTCATTGCGTGCTCTGGGCGGGCTCGGTGGTATCGATTCTGACCGTGGCGCTGGCGCCGAGACGCAAAGGCTTGTCGGGAACCGGCGGGCTGGTGATCTCGATCCTTACCGGGAAGCGCTGGGTTACCTTGACCCAGTTGCCGGTGGCGTTTTCCGGCGGCAGCACCGAGAAGCTTGCCCCCGATCCCGGGCTGATGCTCTCGACCACGCCCTCGAAGGCGGCGCCGGGATACATGTCGAGGCTGATGGTCGCCGTCTGGCCCGGTTTGATGCGGCCGAGATCGGTCTCCTTGAAATTCGCATCCACCCACCAATTGCCGTCCTCGACCAAGGCAAGGGCCGGCGTTCCGGCCTGCACGATACTTCCCGGCCGAAGATTGATCTTGGAGACCCAGCCGCTGCCGGGCGCGGTGACATAGGTCCGCACCCGATCCTGCATCGCCTTGTCGAGGCCCGCGGACGCCGCACGAAGCTTTACCGTGGGGGTCGTGACCGTGATCTTCTTGTCTTGCTCGGTATCGAACGCCGCCTGGGCGTCGTCAAAATCCTTTACCGCACTATGCCATGCCTCCAAGGCCTCGGAGAGCGCGGGCGAGGGCGGCTCGTCCTCCTTTTGTGCGTCCTTGGCCTCGCGATACTTGGTCATGGCGCTGTCAAGCGCGGCCCGCTTTTCCTCGAGCTTGGTCGCTGCGGCCTTCAGTGCATCGGCTGCGGTCCCGGCGGCGTCTGCGGCGGCATCGAATTGGGCGCGGGCGTTACGTAAGGCGGCGTCGTAGAGCGAAGGGTCGATATCGAACAGAGGATCGCCGGCTGCGACCTTATCGTCATCGATCACGTAGACATCGGCGACAGGGCCCGAGACTTGGGACGCCACGCGGACGGTATTGGCGCCGGTATAGGCATTATCGGTGGAGGGGTAGAGTTCGGCATGGCGCCAATACAAAAGGACGCCGCCGATCGTTGCCGCCAAAACAATAAAGAGCGCGACCCAACGGTACATGCCGGCTTTGTCATCCGCGCGCGGCGGTTTCGTGGTGGAAACTCTTTGATTCACAGTTTTTTTGACCCTTGGGTACGGGGTGGGGGGACTGGGGTTCAACCGCAGGGGCCGCAGTACAAGGTGAAGCACGGCAGAATCATGACGAGGCTTAGACCTTATGACACCGGGGGGCAAGAATTCCCTTCCACCTCAAGGACTACGCCAAATCGCCGCATGGTCTGGATAAGATTAAGACCCTGGTTGGGCGGTCCTTGGTCGCATCTTCGGCCTCGCGAGTCCGTCCCGTCTTGGCCCCGCGTCCGGCTTGCGTTCTAAACGGTTCGGCTTAACATGAGGGAAGTTCGAGGGCGCCTAGGGGAGCCTGGCAAAGTCATCAGACCCGCCCTCGCTTCGTCAAAAGTTGATCCCGGAGATGCGGCGTTGGGGCGCAAGCCCCGGCTCTGGCCGAACGGCCTTAACAGGCCGGCTGGAGGGCCAGGAGCTTACCAGTCAGGCGTCGGCGCGTGGCTCGAATGTGCACGCGTTCACGAGGCCAAGATGGCCCGGCAAAAGGGAGGGGACGATGAAGACCTCGATATACATTTCACGATTGATGGGACCGGTCTTGCTGATTATCGGCATCGGCATGGCGCTGGGCCTCTTGATGGAAACCGACTATTCGAGCCTGATGAAGGAGTTCATCGCCAACCGGGCAGTGATCTTCCTGACCGGCATTCTTGCGCTACTCGCGGGCGTGGCCATCGTCAATGCACATAATGTGTGGGTGCCGGATTGGCGCCTGATCATCACCATCCTCGGCTGGCTCCTCGTGCTCCGTGGCATCATGCTCCTGGTCTTCCCGGAGGCGGTGCAGAGCATTGGCGACCACATCGTTGCGAGCGGACGCGGTGTGATGGCCGGAGCTGCCGTGACCTTTGTTCTCGGCGCCATCCTCTGCATCATGGGCTACGAGGATTTGTGGGCCGAAAAGCCGCGCCGCGCCACAAGAGCGGCGCCGTCAAGAGCCGCGCCGGCAAAAGCCGCGTCCCGCGCGCGCGTGTCACGCGCACGCCGGGCCAAGACCAAGCGTCCGCGGCGGCGAAAGCGGCGGTCCTAACGGAATAGAACCGGGCGCCTTGTTGGGCTTGCCCGCGTCTTAGGGCGCCGTTTGACAGGCGGCGCCAGCGGTCTACACTTGTCATGTTCCGAGGGGAGCCCCCGGGAAGGGGCTGAGAATCCGCAACCTCGCGCTTGAGCCGGCGGAGACCCTTCGAACCTGATCCGGGTTATGCCGGCGAAGGGACGGGACTTATCGCATCCGTTTCTCCGGCATCTCCCTTGCGCGAGCCCAGGGAGCATGGCGATGAACAAACCGCTCACCCCGAAAGATGTGACTTCGCCGCAAGTGACCGTCGGCGCGCTGCCGGGAAGCCAGAAGGTCTATTCCTCGCCGGAAGGATACGAGCATTTGCGCGTTCCCTTCCACGAGATTTCGCTCGCGCAAGAGAGAGGCGAGCCCCCCTTCCGCCTCTACGATACGTCAGGGCCTTACACCGAGGCCGCGCCCGCAATCGATGTCGAGCACGGCCTGCCTCAGCTCAGAGCCGAGTGGATCGAACGCCGCGCAAAGGCCGGCCGGCCCGCGACGCAGCTCGAGCTCGCCCGCGCCGGCATCGTCACCGAGGAAATGATCTTCGTCGCGCACCGCGAGAACCTCGGGCGCGCGAGCGCGGCCGAGGAGGCCGAAGCGCGTCTTGCCGGCGGAGAAAGCTTCGGCGCCTGCCTCCCGTCTTTCGTCACGCCCGAATTTGTGCGCGACGAGGTCGCGCGCGGCCGCGCCATCATCCCCGCCAATATCAATCATCCCGAATCCGAGCCGATGATCATCGGCCGGAACTTTCTGACCAAGATCAACGCCAATATCGGCAACTCGGCGGTCACGTCTTCGATTGCCGAGGAAGTGGAAAAGATGGTGTGGGCGATCCGTTGGGGCGCCGACACGGTGATGGATCTTTCCACCGGTCAGAATATCCACACCACGCGGGAATGGATCATCCGCAATGCGCCGGTGCCGATCGGCACCGTGCCGATCTACCAGGCGCTGGAGAAAGTGGGCGGCGATCCGGTCAAGCTCGACTTCGAGGTCTATAAGGACACGCTGATCGAGCAGGCCGAGCAGGGCGTGGATTATTTCACCATTCATGCCGGGGTCAGGCTCGGCTACATCCACCTCACCGCGCCCCGGGTCACCGGAATCGTTTCGCGCGGCGGTTCGATCATGGCGAAGTGGTGCCTCGCCCATCACAAGGAGAGCTTTCTCTATGAGCGCTTCGATGAGATCTGCGAGATCATGCGGCGCTACGACGTGTCGTTCTCGCTCGGCGACGGGCTTCGCCCGGGATCGATCGCCGATGCCAACGATGCGGCGCAATTCGCCGAGCTTGAGACGCTCGGAGAGCTGACGCGCGTGGCTTGGGATCGCGGCTGCCAGGTAATGATCGAAGGGCCTGGCCATATCCCCATGCACAAGATCAAGGTCAATGTGGAGAAACAGCTCGCCGCTTGCGGCGAGGCGCCGTTCTACACGCTCGGACCGCTGGTGACCGATATTGCGCCGGCTTACGACCACATCACGAGCGCGATCGGCGCGGCCATGATCGGCTGGTTCGGCACCGCCATGCTTTGCTACGTCACGCCGAAAGAGCATCTGGGACTGCCGAACCGCGACGACGTCAAGGCGGGCGTGATCGCTTACAAGATTGCGGCCCATGCCGCCGACCTGGCCAAAGGCCACCCCGCCGCGGCCGCCCGCGACGACGCTCTATCGCGGGCGCGCTTCGACTTCCGCTGGGAGGATCAGTTCAATCTCTCGCTCGATCCGGAGACGGCAAGAAGCTTCCACGACGAGACGCTGCCCAAAGAGTCGATGAAGCTCGCCCATTTCTGCTCGATGTGCGGCCCCAAATTCTGCTCGATGGAGATCACCCGCCAAGTGCGGGATTACGCCGCCAAGCTCGCCGAGAAGGAAAAGGGCATGGAAGAGATGAGCGAGAAGTTCCGCGCCGCCGGCTGGAAGCTTTATGTCGGCGCGCCCGACGCCGCGGAGTAATGCGAGCCTCGGTCTGCGGCCGGGTCTCGGCCTGATCGAGAACTGGTCATCGCCCGGCGAATCGCCGACCATTGCCCGCGCGGAGCGCGTTTTGCACCTCCCGGGGAGGGCGGCAATGGTTCAATCCTATGTGCTGTGGGCCTTGCTCGGCATGGCCGGCTATTCCTTCATGACCTTGTTCGTCAAGCTCGCCGAGCGGTCGGGCTCGGCCTCGGTTTACATGGTGCTGGCCGTCACCACCTCGATCGTTGCCATCGTCGCCATCGCCGTCGTTGCGCTGCGCGGCGAACTCAAGCCGCTCCTATTCGAGCTTGAGACGCCGCCGCTGCTCTGGGCCATCGCCGGCGGCATTGCGCTGACCATTGCCGTGAGTTCCCTATTTCACGCGCTGTCTCTGGGGCCCGCTAATGTCGTGGTGCCGATCTACGGCATGTTCATCGTCGGCGGGTCTCTGCTCGGCATCATATTCCTAGGCGAGCCCATGCCTTGGCAAAAGATCGCAGGCCTTATCGCCGCCGTGATCGGCGTTATCCTGATAGCGCTTTAGTCCGGCTCGCGCGGGCCGGCGGCACCTTGTTCGGCGTGGGTGCAATGACGCGAACACATTCGAAAAAGCGAATTGGCGCAGCCGCGGCGCTGTTAGCGGCCGGATGTCTCATTGCCCCGGCGCCGCTGAGCGCCGCTGAAGAGTCCGCTTCCCGCGTCGAAGCAGGCCTGAAGGAAGCCGGCATCGCGCTTGCCGGGCGCAAACCCTTTGTCGACATCGTCTGTCCGATCATGCAGCAACAGGCCGAGGCGCGGGGGCTACCGCCGATGCCGTTCGTGCGCTTGATCTGGAAGGA
>CAZFYL010000058.1:1649-14987 GCA_964523345.1 uncultured Methyloceanibacter sp. | reverse complement strand
TTAGGCGAGGCGCTTCTCCAATGCAGAGAGTTCGTCATTGAGCGCCTTGGGCAGCTTCGCGCCGAAGGTGGCGAAGTGCTCCTTGATCAGCGGCAGTTCCGCCTTCCAGCCTTCCTTGTCCACCTTGGTCAGTTCCTCCATGTCTTCCGGCGCGACTTTGAGACCGTTCACATCGAGCGAACCGTCCGCCGGAAGCTTGCCGATCGGCGTGTCGACCGCCTCTGCCGTGCCGTCGCAGCGCTCGAAGATCCATTTCAGCACTCTGGAGTTCTCGGCATAGCCCGGCCACATGAATTTGCCGTCGCCGTTCTTGCGGAACCAGTTGACGTAGAAGATCTTCGGCATCTTGGCGCCGGCCTTCTCACCCATCTTCAGCCAATGGGCGAAATAATCGCCCATGTGATATCCGCAGAAGGGCAGCATCGCCATCGGATCGCGCCGAAGATCACCGATCTTACCGGCCGCAGCCGCCGTTTTCTCCGAGGCCATGATCGAGCCGAGGAACGTGCCTTGCTGCCAATTCTCGGCTTCGGTCACCAGTGGCACGACGCTGGCGCGGCGTCCGCCGAAAAGAATGGCGTCGATCGGAACGCCCTTGGGATCTTCCCACTCCGGCGCGATCACCGGGCACTGCGCGGCGGGCGCGGTGAAGCGGGCATTCGGATGCGCGGCGGGACGATCCGATGACGGCGTCCATGGACGGCGCATCCAATCGATGGCGTGCGCGGGTTTCTCGGCCGCCATATCCTCCCAATAGACGTCCTCATCCTCGGTGAGTGCGACATTGGTGAAGATGCAATTCTCATTCAGCGCCTTCATGGCGTTCAGGTTGCTCGCCTCCGAGGTACCGGGGGCAACGCCGAAGAATCCGGTCTCGGGATTGATGGCATAGAGCCTCCCATCCTCGCCGAACTTCATCCAGCAAATGTCGTCGCCGATGGTCTCGGCCTTCCAGCCGGGGATGGTCGGGTTGAGCATGGCGAGGTTGGTCTTGCCGCAGGCGGACGGGAAGGCTGCGGCCATATACTTCACTTCGCCTTCCGGGTTGGTGAGCTTGAGGATCAGCATGTGCTCGGCCATCCAGCCCTCGTCGCGGGCCTTCACGCTGGCGATGCGAAGCGCATGACACTTCTTGCCGAGCAGCGCGTTGCCGCCATAACCGGAACCGTACGACCAGATCTCGCGCGTCTCGGGAAAATGCGAGATGTACTTGGTCGTGTTGCACGGCCAAGGCACGTCGGCGCTTTTCGGAGTGGGCAGTGGTGCCCCGACAGTATGCATCCCGCGCACAAAGTCGTCGCTGTTACCAAGCGCTTCCAGCACCTTATCGCCGACGCGAGTCATGATATGCATATTGGCGACGGCATAAGCGCTGTCGGTGACCATCACGCCAATGCCTGCGATCGGCGAACCGACCGGTCCCATGGAATACGGCACCACATACATAGTGCGGCCGGCCATGGCGCCGTCATAGAGCTTGGAGAGCGTCGCCTTCATCTCGGCGGGTTCGAACCAATTATTGGTCGGCCCTGCATCGTCCTTGCTCTTGGAGCAGATATAGGTCTGGTCCTCGACCCTCGCGACATCGGCAGGATCGGAACGAACCAGGATCGAGTTCTTGCGCTTGCCTGGGTTGAGCCACATGGCCGTGCCGCAATCGACCATAAGCTTCAGCATTTCTTGATATTCGGCCTTGGATCCGTCGCACCAGCGCACGGCATCGGGCTTGAAGAGAGCTTTGGCCTCCTCGACGAAGGCCAGCACCTTCGGGTTGGCGGTCTTTGCTTCAGGCGCAATCTTCGATTGGACGCTCATGCGACGATATCCCTTTGGCGAATTGTCGGATTGGGCGGCGAAAGCCCCCACTCCCCTAGCATTGATCGCGCGGAGCTTTCAAGACGAGGGGTATGCCCGGAGGAAAAGCGGTCAGGACCGGCGCGCCCGGGCCTCGGCCGCGAGTCTGACCAGCTCTTTGCGGGCTTCCTCGGGGGTGGTCACGGGGCTTGCGAACAAAATCCGCCGGGCTTCCCCGTGGAGAACCAGATCGCAGCCTTCCGCATCGATGCCGGTCATGCGCCAGGGACCGGGGGATGCGTTCGCCAGGGTCGTAGCATAAAGCTCAAGCGCATCAGCATGATCTTCGTTCATGTGTTCGACGATACCGGGCTCGGCCTCGATCAGGCTCTCAGCGCCGTCAAGCGCAAGGACGAGCTCTTGCGGCTCGAGATCGAAGATGCGCCCGAAGCCGCCGATATAGTGGGCGCCTTCGACATTGAGCCGCCAGAAGGCAAAATCCGTAAAGCCGGCATAGAACGCCGCCTCCGGATGCTTGGCGAGAAAGCGTCGCTTTAGCCCTTCATCGGCGGCAAGCTCCGCCCGGCCGAGAAATGTCGCCCGCGCGCCCTGCAAGGGATCGGCCAGCGCTCCGGTCTCATCGACAAGGACCGAGGCTCTGGCGTCGGAAGCGAGGTTGGCGGTGTGGCGGGCGAGCTTGGAGATGAGCAGGACCGGCGCGCCCGAAGCGTCGGTCGCAAGCGTGACAAGCGAGGCATAGGGGTAGCCATTGGCGCGGTCTATGGTCGCCAGAGACCCCTTGAGGGCACGCCGCAGAAGGCCGCGCGCTGAGCTTGCGATCTCCGCTCTATCCGGGGTTTCTTGAGACTTATTCACTTGCGCCATAACGGTATTTGTTGCACGACCAGGGGACAAGTGGCGGACTCCGCCCCAAAGCTGCCATAATTGACCGCAGCTCTAAACCCCTGCACTCTTCTCAAAAGCCAACTGCCGCAAAGGCCCCCCACAATGCCAACTATCGCCCTTGTCGACGACGATCGTAACATCCTCACCTCGCTGCGCATGGTGCTCGAGGCGGAAGGCTACAAGACCCAGACCTATAACGACGGGGCCAGTGCGCTCGACGGCTTCGCCGCGAGCCCGCCCGATCTTGCCATCCTCGATATCAAGATGCCGCGCATGGACGGCATGGAGCTGTTGCGCCGGCTTCGCCAGCGGAGCGAGCTGCCGGTGATCTTCCTCACCTCGAAGGACGAGGAGATCGACGAGCTGTTCGGCCTCAAGATGGGCGCCGACGATTTCATCCGCAAACCCTTTCCGCAGCGGCTGCTGGTCGAGCGGGTGAAGGCGGTGCTCCGGCGCGCCCAGCCGCGCGAGACGGGCGCCGTGATCGAGGACAAGTCGAAGGTGCTCGAACGCGGCAAGCTGAAGATGGACCCCGAGCGTCATACTTGCGTCTGGGACAATCGTCCGGTGACCTTGACCGTTACCGAGTTCCTGATCCTGCAGTCGCTGGCCGCCCGTCCCGGCGTAGTGAAAAGCCGCGACGCGCTGATGGATGCGGCCTATGATGACCAGGTCTATGTCGACGACCGTACCATCGACAGCCACATCAAGCGGTTGCGCAAGAAGTTCAAGGCCGTCGATTCGAGCTTCGACGTGATCGAGACGCTCTATGGCGTTGGCTACCGGTTCAAAGAGTGACGGACGCAGCCGATGACAGCCGAGGCCGACAGGTCCTGGCAACGGCCTGACGCGGCAACGCTGTGGAAACACACGCGCCGCCTCGTTCGGGCCGGGCGTGATCGTACGCGCCGCGGCCTATCCTGGGTCGTTGAGCACCTCCCGTTCCGCCACGGCTTTTCCAGCCTGACACGGCGGATCGTCGTGTTGAACCTGATCGGCCTGGCCATCCTTGTGTCGGGCATTCTCTATCTCAACCAATTCCGCGCTGGGCTGATCGACGCCAAGGTGCAGAGCCTGCTGACGCAGGGCGAGATCATCGCCCGCGCCATCGCCGCCTCTGCCGGCGTCGATACCGATGAGCTCCAGCTCGATCCTGAAAGCCTGCTCGAGGCGGAACAGGGCCAGATCAACCTGGATCATAACGCGCTGCCAAACCAGCTCGAGTTCACCATCGACCCCGAGCGCGCGGCTCCGATTCTGCGGCCCCTGGTCAAGCCGACCGGCAGCCGCGCCCGCATCTATAATCGCGACGGCGCGCTGATCCTGGATTCCGACATCTTCTATTCGCGCGGAGAGGTGCTGCGTTACGACCTGCCGCCGCCGGCGCCGGAGGAACCCCCCGCACTGACGCGATTTTGGCAGGCGGTGAAGACGCGCATGCAGCGATACGATCTGCCGCTCTACACCGAAGACGGCGGCGCCAACGGCAAGGCTTATCCGGAGGTGGCCACCGCGCTGACCGGGACGTCCGTGCCGATCGTCAGAATCAATGAAAAGGGAGAGCTGATCGTGTCCGTGGCGGTACCGGTTCAGCGCATGCGCGCCGTGCTCGGCGTGCTGCTGCTGTCGACGCGGGGAGGAGACATCGACAATATTGTCGCCGCCGAGCGCTGGGGTATCGTGCGGGTGTCGCTGTTCGCCGCAGCCATCGCCATCGTGCTCTCGGTGATCCTCGCCAACACCATCGCGGGCCCGGTACAGCGGCTGTCGGCTGCGGCCGAGCGCGTGCGCCATAGCGTCAAGGGCCGCGCCGAAATCCCGGACTTTACCGACCGCACCGACGAAATCGGCCATTTGTCCGGCGCGCTTCGCGACATGACCAACGCGCTTTACCAGCGGATCGATGCAATCGAGAACTTCGCCGCAGACGTGGCCCATGAGCTCAAGAATCCGCTGACTTCGCTCAGAAGCGCCTCGGAGACCCTATCCTTGGTCAAGAGCGAGGAGTCCAAACAACGGTTGATGGAAGTCATCCAGCACGACGTGAAGCGGCTCGACCGCTTGATCAGCGATATCTCCGATGCCTCCCGTCTTGACGCCGAGCTTGCGCGCGAGGACGCAAGGCCCGTCGACATGGCGGACCTGATCCGCACCACCGTCTCGCTGTTCAATGAAATTCACCGCGGGGATTCGCCCGCGGTTGCGACCGAAATCGCTTATGCTGCGGGTTCGCATCCCTACCGTGTCAGCGGCCACGATAGCCGTCTCAGTCAGGTGATCGTTAACCTGCTCGAAAACGCGATTTCGTTTTCGCCGCCCGGCGGCAAAGTCACCGTGACGGTGCGGCGTATCGGACCTGACATTCGGATCACGGTCGAGGACGAAGGCCCGGGCATTCCTGACGACAATCTCGAGCGCATCTTCGAGCGCTTCTATACCGATCGCCCGCAAGAGAGCTTCGGTCAGAATTCGGGCCTCGGCCTTAACATCTCGCGGCAGATCGTGGCCGCCCATGGCGGCAGGCTCTATGCCGAGAACCGTCCCCCGCAGGACCAGGCGCGCGGCGCAAATGAGCCCGGCGGACGCAGCGGCGGCGGGGCGCGATTTGTCATCAGGCTGCCCGCAAGCTGACAAGCAACACGAGAGGCATGAGTGAGCAAGGCGCGCGAGCTCGTCCACGGCACCTGCGTGGCCTTCGGGCGGCGGGCCGCGCTGCTGCGCGGGAACCCGGGCGCCGGCAAGTCGGACCTGGCACTGAGAGTCTTGAGCCTACCGGACGAAGGCGAAGACCGGCCCTCGCTCGTGGCCGACGATCAAGTGTGGATCGAGGCCCGACCCGGCGATGGGCTCCTCGCCTCACCACCCCCGGCCCTTGCCGGCAAGATCGAAGTCAGAGGGCTCGGAATCGTCGAAGTGCCGTTCCTGCCGGAGGCCGAGCTCGTGCTGGTGTGCGATCTGGTAAACGAGAAAGAAGTGCCGCGAATGCCGCCGGAATCGTGGGATCAGGCGACCATCGCAGGCCGTGCCGTGCCGCTCCTGAAGCTCGCGCCATTCGAGGCGTCGGCCCCGCTGAAGCTCAAAATGGCCCTCCTCCTGGCGGTGCCTGATAAGCCAAAATAAGGCATGGATCGCACTTGCGCTCGACACCACTCCTGACAAAGATAGCGGCCTTTGGCCGGGCGGACCTGAAGCAAGGGGTAACATGATCGGCGTTCTTATCGTCACGCATGGTGGGCTTGCGCACGAATTTCGTTCCGCGCTCGAGCACGTGGTCGGCCCGCAAGAGCAGATCGAGACGATCTCAATTGGGCCCGACGACGATCTGGAGACGCGGCGCAGCGACATGCTGAGCGCGCTTGCACGCGTCGATAGCGGCAAAGGGGTCGTGGTGCTTACGGACATGTTCGGGGGGACGCCATCGAACCTCGCCATCTCGGCAATGGACCAATCCAATGTCGAGGTAATCGCCGGCGTCAATCTGCCGATGCTGGTCAAGCTCGCGAGCATTCGGAACGAGTGCGGGCTTGAGGAAGCCATCACTCAGGCGCAAGAAGCGGGACGGAAATATATCAGCGTGGCCAGCAAGATCCTGGCGGCGAACTAAAGCGTGACACAGGCTCGCGACAAAAAGAGGAAATCGCGCGCTGGCCTATACTTTGCCGAGGTTGTGATCCCCAACAAGAAGGGCCTGCATGCGCGCGCTTCGGCCAAGTTCGTGCGTTGCGCGGGCGAGTTCACCGCCGCGGTTCGGGTGACACGCGAAGGTCACACGGTCGTTGGTACATCGATCATGGGGCTTATGATGCTGGCCGCCGGCCAAGGTCACTCGATCCTGATTGAAACCGAAGGCCCGGACGCGGCGGCCGCGCTCGAGGCGCTCATCACTCTGGTCGAGAGCGGCTTCGACGAAGACGCGTGACCGTTCAGGGACGCTTATAGCCTGTCACCATGGCGCCGATCAGGTTCTCGCGGTGCGCGAAGCTCGCAAGCACCACCGCGGCGATATGGGCAATCACCAAAGCAAGTGTGATGTTGGCGACAACCTCATGAACCTCTTCCATCGCTTCGCCGGTTTGCTTGGTGAACATCCCGGCAAGCGGTCCCGCCTGTTGGTCTCCGCCATAGACGACGAGGCCCGTGATCACGGTCGCCGCCAAGAATAGGAGGAGGAGGAAAACCATGTAACCGCCGCCGGGACTGTGACCGAGATGGCGTTCGGCGCGAAGGAGGAGGAGGTCGCGCACATAGCGAAAGGCGGCCGCAGGCGAATACGCAAAGTCGGAGAAGCGCGCGTGTGGCGTACCGACAAAGCCCCAAACGACACGCGCCACGACCAGAACGCCTACCGCATATCCGGCCCAGACATGCACGGTGAGGAGGTCTTCCTCGGTCAGATAGGCGACCGTGAAGCCCAAGACCAAGGTCCAGTGAAAGATCCGCACAAACCGGTCCCACACATAGACGCTGGGAGTTGAGGAGGCTAGGCGATCTGGATCGAGCATGGAGGAGCTTTGCGCCGGGCGTTGTCGTTCACGTTGAGCAGAATCAAGATTTCTCCCCAATTCTGCAAGTCCGGGCGGTCACGGAAGCCGGTTTCAGAGGCTCCAGCCTTGACTCTCAGCCCCAGCAATAAGATATAAGGACTTCTTTATATCTTTATCAGGACGGAGAGCGACGCGGAGTGATGAATTATCACGTCAAGGATATCGGGCTGGCCGATTGGGGCCGCAAGGAAATCGCCATCGCCGAAACCGAGATGCCGGGGCTGATGGCGGTGCGCGAGGAATATGCGGCAAAGAAACCGCTCAAAGGCGCCCGCATCGCCGGCTCCCTGCATATGACCATCCAGACCGCCGTCCTGATCGAAACGCTTGCCGCGCTCGGTGCCGACATCCGCTGGGCGTCCTGCAATATCTACTCGACCCAAGACCACGCCGCCGCGGCCATCGCCGCCACGGGCGTTCCCGTCTTTGCCTTTAAGGGCGAGAGCCTCCAAGAGTATTGGGACTTCACCCACCGCATCTTCGAATGGGACGATGGCGGCACGCCCAACATGATTCTCGACGACGGTGGCGATGCCACGCTGCTCATCCATCTCGGCGTACGCGCCGAGAGCGGCGACACGGCCTTCCTCGACAAGCCAAACAACGAAGAAGAAGAGGTCGTGTTTGCCGCCATCAAGAAGCGGCTAAAGGAGCGCCCCGGCCGGTACACCAATGTCGCCAAAAATATCCGCGGCGTCACGGAAGAGACCACCACCGGCGTGCACCGGCTCTACGACATGCAGCAGAAGGGCACGCTCCTATTCCCCGCGATCAACGTCAACGACAGCGTCACCAAGTCGAAATTCGACAATCTCTATGGCTGCCGCGAGAGCCTGGTCGACGGGATCAGGCGGGGCACCGACGTCATGATGGCGGGCAAGGTGGCGATGGTGGCAGGCTTCGGCGATGTCGGCAAAGGGTCCGCCGCCAGCCTGCGCAACGCCGGCTGCCGCGTGCTGATCTCCGAGGTCGATCCGATTTGCGCCCTACAGGCGGCGATGGAAGGCTATGAAGTCACGACCATGGAGGACGCGGCTCCGAGAGCCGACATCTTCGTCACCGCCACCGGCAACAAGGACGTGATCACCATCGACCATATGCGCCAGATGAAGGACCGTGCCATCGTCTGCAATATCGGTCATTTCGATTCCGAGATTCAGGTCTCGGCCTTGCGCAATTACAAATGGGAAAACGTCAAGCCGCAGGTGGATGAGATCGAGTTCCCAAGCGGCAGCCGCATCATCTTGTTGTCGGAGGGCAGGCTGGTGAATCTCGGCAACGCCATGGGCCATCCGAGCTTCGTGATGAGCGCCTCCTTCACCAACCAGACATTGGCGCAGATGGAGCTTTGGAATAATCCGGACCAATACGAGAAGAAGGTCTACGTCTTGCCGAAGGAGCTCGATGAGAAGGTGGCGCGGCTTCATCTCGGCAAGGTCGGCGCCATGCTCACCAAGCTCAGCGAAGACCAGGCGGACTATATCGGCGTGCCGGTCCAGGGTCCCTACAAGCCCGACACCTACCGGTATTGAGACCCGCGGCGCGGGTCAGGAGCCTGCGCCGTGCCGGTGGGCAAGAGTCACCGATAAAGCTAAGCTAAGCCTGATTCGCCTTGAGGCTCGCGGGGGTCGATCGGACCGCGTTCAGTCTGTGGCAGCGTGAAGCGAGGCAGGGCCATGGGCGGCGCGGGAGCGAGGGACCATGCGGACGAGCTTGGGCAGGGCGACACCTTTATCGGGGTGGCCGACGAAACTGTCCTGCGTCCTCGCCTTTTCTAGTTTTCTCCTTCCTTTCGAAGCGGCCATGGCCGCGAGCGGCGGGCCCGCGGTCGATGCCCACACGCTTCTTACGCTCGGCATCAATCTCGGCATCATCGCCTTCGCCGTGGGGACGGCAATCGCCTGTCTGCGCGCCACCGAGCGGGCGAAAAAAGCCCAAGGCGCAGCCGAACGCGAGGCTGAAAGCTATCGTGCAAGCGAAGGCCTGCTCGACACGCTCGTTGCGGCGGAGCCTCAGGCGCTGCTTGCGGTGTCGGAAGCAGGCGAAGCGGAGCTTCTCATCGCCACTTTACCCGGCACTCTCGGTGTCCCGCCCGAGATCGACGATTTTCTCAATTTCGCCGGATGGCTCGATGCTCAATCGGCCAAGGACCTCGATGGCGCGATCGACGCGCTGGTCGAGCAGGGTGAGTCTTTTAGCCTGACCCTTAAGACCACGCGCGACCGGCATATCGAAGCGAGCGGCCGCGCGGCGGGCCGCACAATTGTGCTCAAGATGCGCGAGCTGGCCGGAGAGCGGCTCGATCATGCCGAGCTCCAAAGCAGGCACCGGCAACTCGAAGAACAAGTCTCGGCGCTGCGCGGGCTGCTTGACGAGGGACAGAAGCCTCCGCGCACGCCTGAGGGAACGAAACCAAGTCTCGATGCGCATTTCCGAAGCTTCGACCGGCTGGCCACCGCCTTTGCGGTGTTCGACGCCGACAAGAGGCTCGCCCATTTCAATCAGGCTTATGTCGATCTTTGGCAGCTCGATCCCGAATGGCTTGCCACGCGCCCGCGCGACGGCGAGATCCTCGACCGCCTGCGCCAAGCGCGCAGGCTCCCTGAGAAGGCAGATTATCGCGCCTGGAAGCGGACCTGGCTAACCGCCTACGGCTCCAATGCTCAGACCGAGGATCAGTGGCACCTCCCCGACGGGCAGACCTTGCATGTCGTCGCCGACAGCAAAGGCAAAGCGGGCGTGACCTATCTCTACGAAAATGTCACCGAGCGGCTCCTGCTTGAGAGCCGCTACAATGCGCTGATCGAGGTGCAGCGCGAGACGCTCGACACGTTGCGCGAGGGCGTTGCGGTGTTCGCCCCGAATGGCTGTCTGCGCCTGTTCAACCAGGCCTTTGCCGCCATCTGGCAGCTCGCCCCTCACCAGCTTAACGGCGAGCCGCATATCGATGCGGTGATCGGCCGGTGCCGCGCGCTTTACGACAACACGAAAGAATGGGAGCGCATCAAAACGGCGGTCACGGCCATCGTCGCCGAGCGCGTGCCTTACGAAACGGAATTCGACCGGCTCGACGGCAGCGTGCTTGCGTGTGCCGTTCTACCCCTGCCCGATGGCGGGACGCTTCTGACTTATGTCGATGTATCCGACGCCAAGCAGGCCGAGCGTGCATTGACGGAGCGCGCCGAAGCGCTCGAAGCCGCCGACCGCCTCAAGACAGCGTTTATCAGCCACGTGTCGTATGAACTTCGCACCCCGCTCACCAATATCATCGGCTTCAGCGAACTCTTGGCGAGTCCTGTCACCGGCCCTCTGACCGGGCGGCAGCGGGAATATCTCGGCGATATTCGCCTTTCGGGGAACACTCTTCTCGCCATTATCGATGATATTCTGGATCTTGCCACCATCGATGCCGGGACGCTTGAGCTCGAGCTTGAGCCGGTGAAAGTCAGCCATGTGATCGAACAGGCGGTGCAAGGGTTGGACGAGCGGATCAAGCAGAACGAGCTGGCGCTTGACATCGAAATCGAGCGGGGCATCGATGATTTCATCGCCGATGGAAAGCGCGTCACGCAGATGCTCTACAACCTTCTCTCGAATGCCATTGGCTTCTCCGACGCAGGCGGAAAGATCGCGCTTCGCTGCGAGCGGCAGGAGTCCATGCTGGGCTTCACCGTCGCGGATCAAGGCGCCGGCATTCCCGAGGATTACCAGAAGGCGGCGTTCGATCGCTTCGAAAGCCGCTCTCACGGCGCGCGCCGCCGCGGCGCAGGGTTGGGCCTGTCCGTGGTCAAGAGCCTCGCCGAGCTTCATGGCGGCTCCGTCACTCTGGAGTCGGCGCCGGGGCGCGGAACGCGCGTGACCCTTCTTCTCCCCTATCGGCGCGATCCAGTTGAAGAAAGCGCCGTGCCGGATGAGCCGCGCTACAAGTCGATCCGCGCCGGATGACTGCAAGCTGGAGTCTCGACGATGTCGACCTCGTCCGGCTCGAAATCATCGCGGGCCGTCTGGCTCTTGTTCTGAGATCGCGCGACGTCATTGCGCTGTCCGGGCCACTCGGTGCGGGTAAGACGACGTTTGCCCGCGCGTTGATCGCCGGACTCGGCGGCGGGACGGAAGTTCCCAGCCCGACCTTCGCGCTCATGCAGCGCTACGAGGTGGCTCACCTCACGCTTGCCCATTGCGATTTTTACCGCTTGGAGTCCGGCGAACTCGACGAGCTCGGTCTCGAGGATGCGTTAGCCGAGGGCGCCGTGCTGGTCGAATGGCCTGAACGCGCCTCGTCTTGGCTTCCGGAAGATCGCCTCGATGTTGCCATCGCGGAAACGGCGCAAGCCGATACGCGCCGGATCGTGCTAACCGGGCATGGCGACTGGGCAAAGAGGCTCGCCCGCCTCGAAGCGCTGTCTCGCTTCCTTGACCGCACGCCTCAGGCGAAAGAGTTCGCCCACTATCTCCAAGGAGACGCGTCCACGCGCTCTTACGCGCGGCTCGGCGCTCCCGGCCGTTCGGTCATCCTGATGAATTCGCCGCGTCAGCCGGACGGGCCGCCGATCCGCGAAGGCAAGCCTTACAGCGCGCTCGTGCATCTTGCCGAGGACATCACACCGTTCGTGGCAATCGCAGGCGCGCTTAAAGAAGTCGGCCTCTCCGTGCCTGAGATCTACGCCTTCGATCTCGACCAGGGTTTCATCGTTCTGGAGGATCTCGGCGATGCCGTGTTCGGCAAAGAAGTGCAACGCGGCCGCTCCCAAAGCGAACTGTGGGCCGCGGCGGTCGACGTTCTCGCGGCGCTTGCCGAAAAGGCGCCTCCGGAGCGCCTACCGATTCCGGGTCATGCGCCTTACAAACTTCCCCGCTATGACACCGAGGCGATGCTGACCGAGACGTCGCTGCTCATCGACTGGTTCTGGCCCGCGCTGCATGGACGCGACGCACCGCCCGACCTAGCCGACGAGTTCGAGTCCCTGTGGCGCCCGCTTCTGGCGCAAGCGAACGAGACCGATCCCGGCTGGGTGCTCAGAGATTATCATTCGCCGAACCTGATGTGGCTGCCCGAACGGGAGGGAATCAGGCGCGTTGGAATACTCGATTTTCAGGATGCGGTGTTGGGGCCCGTTGCCTATGATCTTGTTTCGCTTTTGCAAGATGCGCGGCTCGACGTGGCCGAGGCGCTTGAAGGGGAGCTTCTCGCTCGCTACTGTGCGGCACGGGGTGCCGGCGGTAAGCCGTTCTCGCAAGACAGTTTTCTCTCGCTGTACGCCCTGCTCGGCGCCCAGCGGAATTCTAAGATCCTCGGCATTTTTGCGCGATTGGCGAAACGTGACGGCAAGCGCGGTTATCTCGCTCATATCCCGCGGGTCGCAAGCTATCTTGGCCGCGACCTGGCCCATCCGTCCTTGGCCGCGTTGCGCCGTTTCTACGAGCGTGAGTTTCCAGCCGCCCAAGACGTGCCGCCGCTCGTGGTCTGAAGGGAACGCGTCATGACTGAGGCCAAGACGGCAATGGTGCTAGCCGCGGGATTTGGCGAGCGCATGCGCCCTTTGACATTGACCACGCCGAAACCGCTTCTGCCGCTGGCCGGCAAGACTCTGATCGATCATGTGCTCGACCGCTTGGCTGCCTCTGGTGTCAGGACGGCAGTGGTGAACGTTCACTACTTGCCCGATCAGCTTGAAGCTCATCTTGCGCGCCGCCGAACTCGGCCGCCCGAGACGCTGGTCTCCGATGAACGCGGCGTCCTGCTCGACACCGGCGGCGGCGCTAAGAGAGCGTTGCATCTGCTCGGGCCCGGTCCATTCTTCATCCACAATGCCGATTCCGTTTGGAGCGAGCGTGCCGCCCCGGCGCTGTCGGGCATGCTAGAGGCGTGGAACCCGGCGGCGATGGATTGTCTTTTGCTCCTCGCCGCGGCCTCGACCAGCATCGGCTATGCGGCCAGGGGCGACTTCGCCATGGACCGCGCCGGACGGCTCACCCGCAGGGGCGCGAACGAGACCGTGCCGTTCGCCTTTGCCGGCGTGTCGCTGTGCGATGAGAGGCTGTTCAAGGAAGCGCCCGACGACCGCTTCTCGTTGAACCTGTTGTGGGATCGAGC
>CAZFYL010000058.1:0-1549 GCA_964523345.1 uncultured Methyloceanibacter sp. | reverse complement strand
CTCACGACCATCTATCTGCCGACGCGCCGCGCGGGCCGCGCGCTGCGTGAGGCCTTTCTCGCCGAGGCCGAGGGCGAGGCTCTGCTGTTGCCGCGCATCAGGGCGCTCGGCGACACGGACGAGGACGCCGCGCTCCTGTTCGGGGCCGACGACTCTTCGGGGGATGGCGCTGCCGGAGAACCCGCTATCGGCGCGCTGCCGCGGCGTCTTACGCTGATGCGGCTCGTGCTTGCCTTCGGACGCCAACTTAGCGTGGGGGCGATGGCCGAGCAGGACGAGGCAGCGTCTCCGGTGTTCGTGCTGACGCCGGGCCAGGCATCACATCTTGCCGCCGATCTCGCGCAGCTCATGGACTTTATCGAGACCGAGGAGGTTACGCTGTCCTCGCTGAAGGACCTCGTGCCGGAGGAGTTCGCCGGGCACTGGCAATTGACCGTCGATTTTCTCAGGATCGTCACCGAGCAATGGCCGCGCTATCTCAGCGACAACGGTCTGTCGTCTCCGGTCGCGCGCCGCACCCTGCTAATGGCGCAGGAAACCGAACGCCTGGCCAAAGGCTCGCCTCATCCCGTTATCGCTGCGGGATCGACCGGTACGGTGCCGGCCACGGCAAGACTGCTCAAGACAATCGCCTCACTGCCGAATGGCGCGGTCGTACTGCCCGGCCTCGACATGTTTCTCGATGAGGAGAGCTGGTCGCAGCTTGGCGATGACCCCGAGCATCCGCAATGCGGCATGGCGGACTTGCTGCGAGACCTTGGCATCACCCGCGCCGATGTCGCTTACGTGCCCGGAGCCTCGCCCGATTCTCAAGCCTCGGCGCGCCTTCATTTCGTCAGCGAAGCGCTGCGCCCGGCCGGGACCACCGACCGCTGGGAGCAAGTCCTTAGTGGCGATGCGCAAGCCTCCGGCGAGAAGATGAATTTTGCCAACGCTCTTGCCGGTGTTTGCCTGGTGGATGCGCCCACGGCACATGACGAGGCCGAAGCCATCGCGCTTATACTCAGAAGCGCGATCGAGACACCGGACAAGACGGCGGCCCTTGTCACGCCCGACCGGACCTTGGCGCGGCGCGTGGCGGCGCGTCTCAAGCGCTACGACCTTGCGGTCGACGATTCTGCCGGCCTGCCGGCCGCGCGCACCGTGCCAGGCGCGTTTCTCGATCTGGTGCTCGGCGCGGTCGAAGCGAATTTCGCCCCGGCCGAGCTCATGGCTTTGCTCAAGCATCCCTTGGCCCGGCTCGGACGGGACCCGGCCGCGGCACGGTCGGCGGCGCGAGCACTCGAACGCGGCGCCTTCCGCGGCGTCTATGTCGGCGAGGGGCTAGCCGGGGCCCGCGCCGCGCTTCACGCCGCGCAAGCCGAGGACAGGCGCGGACCTCTTCGCTTAAGCAAGACGGAGCAAGAGGCGGCGCTCGGCCTTATCACCGACCTTGAGGCCGCATTTGCGCCGCTCATAGCCCTTGGCGCGGGGGCCAAGCCCGCTTCGGGTCTCGCCGAGGCTCATGCGGCCACCGCTGAGGCTGTAGCGCGCGATACGAGCGGGTCGC
>CAZFYL010000057.1:3534-15461 GCA_964523345.1 uncultured Methyloceanibacter sp. | reverse complement strand
ACGCCGAGCCCGGCTGACGCTGCGCCTTCAGCGCCCGGTCGAACGGGCTGGTCGAATAGGCGCGCCCGCCGACCAGCGCCTTTACGCCGCCGACACGGTCGAGCACCACGATGGCGCCTTCGCCTGCGGCAAGCGTCTTTCCCTGACCGTCAAGCAGGCGTCTCAGCGCCTGCTGCGAGGTTCGCTGCAGCCCCGCATCGATCGTCGTCGTGACGATAAGGTCGTTATGCTGTTCACCCACAAGCTCGGGCAGAAGCTCGGCGACCCAGTCGACGACGTATGAATAGCCGGTGTCGTCGTCTTTGGCGGAAAGCTTGAGCGGCTGCTTGCTGGCGCGCCGCGCCTCTTCCGGCGATATGAACCCCGCCTCGACCATATTGCCGAGCACTTCGCTTGTGCGGGTGCTTGCGCGCGTCACGCTGCGCGTCGGTGCGTACCGCGAGGGCGCTTTGAGCAGTCCGGCGAGCAGCGCCGCCTGGGGCAGGGTGACATAACGCGAGGACTTGCCGAAATAGCGGCGCGAGGCGGCCTCGACACCATAGGTCCCGGCGCCGAAATAGACGCGGTTCAAATAAAGTTCGAGGATTTCGTCTTTGGAGAAACGCCGTTCGAGCCACACGGCATAGACCGCTTCCTCGATCTTCCGCGTGATGGTGCGGTTGGAGTTCAAGAACAGGTTCTTGGCAAGCTGCTGCGTGATGGTCGAGCCGCCCTCGACCACGGCGCCCGCGCTCATGTTGCGGTACGACGCGCGGATCAGACCGAGCGGGTCGATGCCGAAATGCGAGTAGAAGCGGCGATCCTCGGTGGCGAGCACCGCCTGCACCAGATAAGGCGGCACCGCATCGAGCCGGATATGACCGCGCCGCAAGCCGCGTTCGGCGATCACAGCACCGTCTTCGGCAAGGACGGTGACATTGGGCGGGCGGTCGTCGAGCGCGGCAAGACCGGGGTCTGGCATCCGCGCGGTGAAGTAGATCGCCACCAGCCCAAGAATGGCCAGTCCGAAGACCGCTGCGTAGGCGGAACAGCGGAGCAAGCCGGAAAGCCACGAACGCGTCCCCCGCGCCCTGGGCGAGCGCCGCTTAGGCCTCCCGCGCGGCCGGGCGTGGGAGCGCCGCGTGCCGGAACCCGGCTTGGCCTTACGAACGATTTTCGCGCCGTGCCGTCCGTTCTGCCGCCCCTGCATGAAGGTCCACCCCGATGAGCCAAACGAAAGGGGCGCCGATCCGGCCATTCAGCCGTCGCGAAGCCCGCTTAGGGGCGAGCCTAGGCGTTCCGCATTGACGCAGTGTTAAGGATGCGGCGCGCCTCAAATGTCGAGATTTGCGACCTGCAGCGCGTTCGACTGGATGAACTCGCGTCTCGGCTCGACCACGTCGCCCATCAGCCGCGAGAAGATGTCGTCGGCGTCCTCGCCTTCCTTGATCTTCACCTGAAGCATGGTGCGGGTGTCGACGTCGAGCGTGGTGTCCCACAGCTGGTCGGGGTTCATTTCGCCGAGCCCCTTATAGCGCTGGAGCGTGAGCCCCTTTCGTCCCGCCGTCATGACCGCATCGAGCAGGTCGCTTGGCCCGTGCACCGCAAGGCTCGTGTCCTTGCGCTTCAGGGTCGCGGGCTTGGCATAGGTTTCTTGTAGATGCTCGGCGAAGCTATCGAGCTTGAGCGCATCGGCCGAGGCAATGAACGGCCCGTCGATCAGATGGGACTCCATGACACCGCGCAGTTCGCGCCAGAAGCGTAAACCCCCTTCGGGCAACGCCTCGCCGTGCCAGCCGCGCTCGGTCTCGTCGGCCATAGCATCGAGCCGCTTGGCGATGTAGGCGGCCGCTTGTTGCGCGTGCTTGGGGTCTTTCAGCACCGACGGATTGAGCGCGCCGGCGATCGCCGTTTGCTCGACGATAAAGCGCGGATAGCGGCTGTGGAGACCTTCGAGGATCGCCCCGATCCGCCGCGCCTTCTCGACGATATCGCGCAGATCGGCGGCGGCGCGCGTCGCGTTCTCGCCGGTGATGAGAACGGCGTCCTCCAAACCTTCGCCGATGAGATAATCCTGGAGCGCCTTCTCGTCCTTGAGATAGCGCTCCGACTGGCCGCGCTTGACCTTGTAGAGCGGCGGTTGGGCGATGTAGAGGTGCCCGGCTTCGACCAGTTCCGGCATTTGCCGGTAGAAGAAGGTCAAGAGAAGCGTGCGGATATGGGCGCCGTCGACATCGGCGTCCGTCATGATGATGACCTTGTGGTAGCGAAGCTTGGCGAGATCGAACTCGTCATGGCCGATGCCCGTGCCGAGCGCCGTGATCAGGGTCCCGATCTCAGCGCTCGACAGCATCTTGTCGAAACGCGCGCGCTCCACATTGAGGATCTTGCCGCGCAAGGGAAGCACGGCCTGGAAGGCGCGGTCGCGCGCCTGCTTGGCGCTGCCGCCGGCCGAATCGCCCTCGACCAAGAACAGTTCCGACTTGGCTGGATCGCGCTCTTGGCAATCGGCAAGCTTGCCGGGGAGGGAGGCGAGATCGAGCGCCCCTTTGCGCCGCGTGAGCTCCCTCGCCTTGCGTGCGGCTTCGCGCGCCGCTGCGGCCTCGACGATCTTCTGCACGATGTTCCGGGCCTCGCCGGGATTCACTTCGAACCATCCCGACAGCGCGTCGGCCACGATGCTCTCGACCACCGGACGCACCTCCGATGAGACAAGCTTGTCCTTGGTTTGGCTCGAAAATTTCGGATCGGGCACCTTGACCGAGAGCACGCAAGTCAGTCCCTCGCGGGCGTCGTCACCGGTCAAAGCCACCTTCTCCTTCTTGGCGATGCCCGACGCCGCGGCATAGGTATTGACGGTGCGGGTCAGCGCCGCGCGGAAGCCGGCCAGATGCGTGCCGCCGTCGCGCTGCGGGATGTTGTTGGTGAAGCACAACACGTTCTCGTGGTAGCTGTCGTTCCACCACAGCGCCGCCTCGACCGAAATCCTTTGCTGCTCCTTCGCCACCACGATGGGCTCGTTGATCAGCGGATGCTTGGTCCGGTCGAGGAAACGCACGAAGGCGCGCAAGCCGCCCTCATAGCGCATCTCGTCCACGACGGGCTCGACTCCGCGATTGTCCGCCAAAACGATGCGAACGCCCGAATTCAAAAAGGCGAGTTCGCGCAAGCGGTGCTCGAGCGTCGCGTAATCGAATTCCACCATGGTGAAGGTCTTGGTGCTCGGCACAAAGGTGATGCGCGTTCCGCTCCTGCCGCCGGCATCGCCCACGACCTTGAGCGGGGCCTCAGGCACGCCATCGGCGAAGCGTATGAAATGTTCCTTGCTGTCGCGCCAGATGGTGAGATCGAGCACCGATGACAGCGCGTTCACCACAGACACGCCGACCCCGTGCAACCCGCCTGAGACCTTGTAGGAATTCTGGTCGAACTTCCCGCCGGCGTGGAGCTGGGTCATGATCACTTCCGCCGCCGAGACACCTTCGCCCTTGTGGATCTCGGTCGGGATGCCGCGTCCGTTGTCTTCGACGGTGACCGAGCCTTCGGCATTCAAGGTGACGACAATCTCGTCGCAGAATCCGGCCAGCGCCTCGTCGATGGCGTTATCCACCACCTCGTAGACCATGTGATGCAGGCCCGAGCCGTCATCGGTGTCGCCGATATACATGCCCGGCCGCTTGCGCACGGCATCGAGGCCTTTGAGCACCTTGATCGATTCCGCGCCGTACTCGGCAGCGGCGGCACGTCTTGAAGCTGGCGTCATGGTTCCCTGAACATTGTTGGTGCGGGCTCCCGCGGGTCGCGGCCGCACGTGATTTTAAGCCCCGATCATACCCCGATTCACAGCAAAAATTTGGGCGTCTTGACCCAGGGGGCAGAACAGATCCCGGTCGGTCCCGGTCATCCAGGCCTGGGATCTGAGGGCCAGAATCTGGGCAAAAAGGGCCTCGCGGCGGGCCTCGTCGAGATGGGCCGCCACCTCGTCCAACAGGATCAGGGGCGGGATGCCTTCGACGGCCTTGATCAGCTCCGCCTTGGCGAGAATGAGCCCGATCAGGAGCGCCTTCTGCTCGCCGGAGGAACACCGCGCGGCGGGAACGCCCCTGGGCCCATGCATGACAATTAGGTCGCTCAGATGCGGTCCTTCAAGGGCACGGGTCGCCGCCCGGTCGCGCTCGCGGCCGGCTTCCAGGGACAGCCGAAATTCATCCTCGACCTCGGTCGCGGAGCGCGTGGTGAGCGCCGCCTCGAGCTGCCCTTCGAGCGCAACCGACGCCCAAGGGAAGGGACCTTCGCCGCGTTCGCTGCGCATGCGCTCGATCAGTGCCGCGAGCCGCCCGGTGGCATCGAGCCTTGCCGCGGCAATCGCCGCGCCGGCCTCTGCCATCTGCTCCTCCAATCCCTCAAACAGGGCGGGGGACCCCTCCCGCATCTGGAACAGCCGGTTCCTCTGCCGCATCGCCCGGTCGTAGCGGCCGAGCGGACTTCGCATTTTCGGATCGACGGCAAGCACGAGCCGGTCGAGAAAGCGCCGCCGCTCCGAAGCGGATCCAGTGAACAGCCCGTCCATCGCCGGGATGAGCCAGACGAGATTGACGTACTCGGCAAGCGCGCCGGCGCTGCGCTCCTTGCCGGCGATGCGGACGGTCCGCCCGGTCGTCTCTTCGCGCGTTCCGGCGGCAAGCCCGGTGCCGATCTCGACCTCATCGTCGCGCAGCACGACTTTTCCGGCGACGGCAAAACCGCCCGCGCCTTGCTCGCGGCACAACTCCGCATAGGGCCGTCCGCGCAACCCATGGCCCGGCCCGAGCAGCGAGACGGCCTCGAGCAGATTGGTCTTGCCTGCACCGTTACTGCCCGCAAGCACGACCGGCCGCGCATCGAGCGAAAGTTCGGCCCGTTCGTAATTGCGGAAATCGGTGAGCTTCAGACTGCGAACGAAACGGAGGGTCTTGGCAGGATCGTCGGCGAACGCCTCGGCCTCGCGCTTGCCCTGACGGCGGGCCTTCATACCCGCATCGGCATCAGCACATAGAGCGCGGATTCATCCTTGCCGTCGCGCACCATGGTGGGAGAGCCCGGATCGGCCAATTGGAACTCGGCCATCTCGCCCTCGAGCTGCGCCGAGATGTCGAGCAGATAGCGGGCATTGAAGCCGATCTCCAGAGGATCGAAGCCATATTCGACCGGCAGCTCCTCGGTGGCGCTGCCGCTGTCGGGATTGTTGACCGAAAGCGTGAGCTTGCCGTCGGCGATCGCAAGCTTGACCGCGCGGCCCTTGTCGCTCGACAAGGTCGAGACGCGGTCCACGGCTTCAGCGAAGGCCGTGTTATCGACTTCCATCGTCTTGTCGTTACCTTGCGGAATGACCCGCTCATAGTCGGGAAACGTGCCGTCGATCAGCTTCGAGGTCAGCACCACGCGCGCGGTGGAGACCCTGATCTTCGAGGCCGACAGCTCGATGCGAACCTCGCCCTCTCCGTCCTCGACCAGCCTGGCAAGTTCAAGCACGGTCTTGCGCGGCACGATCACGCCCGGCATGTCCTTGGCGCCCGGCGGCAGCGGCAGCTCGACCTGGGCCAGCCTGTGCCCGTCGGTGGCCACGGCGCGCAACACGGATTTTTTGCCGCTTTGAGCGGCGTGGAGGTAGATGCCGTTCAGATAGTAACGGGTCTCCTCGGTCGAGATGGCGAACCGCGTCTTGTCGATCAGGCGCTTCAGCTCGGCGGCGGGCAGGCTGAAAGTGTGACCGAGATCTTCGACGCTGAGGGCAGGAAAATCGTCGGCCGGGAGCGTTTGCAGCGAGAATTGAGCGGGGCCGCTCAGGATCGAAAGCCGCCCCTCATCGCCGTCCTTCGCCAGCTCGATCTCGGCGCCCTCGGGAAGCTTGCGCACGATGTCGTAGAACATATGGGCGGGCACGGTGGTGGCGCCTTCGCCCTTGGCGCTGACGGGCACGGTCTCGACCAGCTCCATGTCGAGGTCGGTGGCGGTCAGCTTAAGTTCGTTCTTGGCGGCGGCTAGAAGGACATTGGACAGGATCGGAATGGTGTTGCGACGCTCGACCACGCTCGCCACATGGGCGAGCGCCTTGGCGAGGCCGGGTTTGTCGATCGTGAGCCGCATGGGTGCCCAATATCCTAAAATTGAAGGGTTTCGCCGGTAAGCTTGGCCCTGGCCGAAGCTGCGTCTGCTCCAGTCCGACCCCTTACGAAGGCGAGGGTGGGGTGCCTTAAGGGCTCGACCTTGGCGCGATAGAAGCGAATTTGCAAGAGCGGTTGGGGGACGCCTCAGCTTGGGACCCAAGCCCCCTTCCGCCTTCCCCCTAATCGCGCAGCAGGCGCTTCAAAAGCTCGATTTCCTCACGGAGCTGGTTGTCATCGTTCATCAGCTGCTCGATCTTGCGGATCGCGTGCAGCACGGTGGTGTGGTCGCGGTTGCCGAAGCGCCGGCCAATCTCGGGAAGCGAGCGCGACGTGAGCAGCTTCGCCAGATACATGCCGACTTGGCGCGGCCGCACGATCGAGCGGTTGCGTCGCCCCGACAACAGGTCGCCGCGGTTGACCCCGTAATGCTTGGACACGGTACGCAAGATGTCGTCGATCCGCACCCGTCTCGGCTCGGCCCCGCGCATCAGATCGCGCACGATCTGTTCGGCGGTCTCCAGCGTCACCGGATGGTCGGTCAGCTGGAAACTCGCGCGCAGGCGGTGAACCGCGCCCTCAAGCTCACGCCCGCTCTCGGTCAAGCGTTCGGCGAGAAACGCAAGCACAGTATCGTTGATGGAAAGCCCTTTCGTTTCGGCGCAGGCTTCCGCCGCCCGCTTTTCCAAAATCTTGTGGCGAAGATCGTAATCCATGGTGTTGATCTCCGCGACCAAACCGCCGCCGAGCCGCGACCGCATGCGCATGTCCAGCTTGTCGAGCTGGGTCGGCGCGCGGTCGGCGGCGACCACCACCTGACGTCCGCCGTCGATCAGCGAGTTCAAGGTGTGGCAGAACTCCTGCTGAATGGTCGGGCCCTGCAGGAATTCCATGTCGTCGATCAACAGGATGTCGATCCTGCGCAGCTTTTCTTTGAAGGCAAGCGCGTCGCGGGCACGCAGGGCCTGAACGAAGCCTGACATGAAGCGCTCGGCGGTCAGGTAGAGAACCTGCGACTCGGGCTTGCGCGTCTTGGCGTCCCAGGCGATGGCATGCAGCAAGTGGGTTTTGCCCAGCCCGACATTGCCGTGCACGAACAAGGGGTTGAAAAGCGGCTGGGGCGCGGAAAATGCGCCTGCAACTTCCTGCGCCGCGGCGTAAGCCAGGCGGTTGGAGACGCCGACCATGAAGCTGGCGAAGTTCAGCCTCGGGTCGAGCGGCGAGCCCTCAAATCCGCCATAGCCGGTGCGCAAGGGGAGCGGCGCCGTCTGGGGCGCCGGCAGCTCTCTCGTCCTAAGCTGTGGCGGCTCCTTCGGCGTCTCGGTCCCGAAATGCGGCTGCCGCACACTGAATTCGACGCGCTCGATGTCCGGCCATTCCGCCCGCGACAGTCTCAAGACGAATTCGTAATAGTGCGAGCGGAGCCAGTTGCGGAGGAAGCGCGTCGCCACTGTGAGATGGACGACCTCGCCGTCCACCTGCTGGACTTCGACCCCCCTGAACCAACTGGCGAAGACATCCTCTCCCAGCTCGGCGCGCAGCCGACTCTTGACTCTCGCCCAAGCATCGCTTGGCGCGCACTGCTCTTGCTGTGCCACGGTTCTTGCTCTTTCCCATTCCTTCGTTCGCGCCGTTACGCACCGCACGCCTCATACATGAGCAGTCAAACAAGATCGACGCGGACAGTCATGACCGTCCCTATTCACTTTAACCCAAATGGCCTAGCTCTGCTGCCAGGGCAGGCCAGCCGCCTTCCATCCTGCAGCCGCGCCACGATGCCTCCCGTCGTCGAGCGGTCCCTCAAAACCGCACGCGATGTTGTGACAGGCGCGGTAACCCATTGCCGTCATCGCCTTGGCCGCAGCCATGCTCCGGCTTCCCGAGCGGCAAATGAAGAAGAGATCGTCCCCTAAACTCACGCCGAGCGCCTTTAGTTCACCGGCCAGACGTTCGGCGAAACGCGGATCGACCGCCTGGTCGGGAAAGGTCTGCCACTCGACGAGCACAGTCCGTTTACCGACCGGCCCAAGATCTGGAATTCCCACATAGGTCCACTCGGCGCGCGTTCGCACATCGACCAGTTGGGACCGAGGATCCGATTGGAGGGCCTTCCAGGCCTCCCCCACATCGACATCATCGACCGCCGTTTCGCCGTTCTGTGCGCTCAAGGAAAACGTCCTCTCCTGAAAACACGAGTACGACGCAAGAACAGGTTGGTGCCAGCTACAATCGGTCGTGGCTACTCGGCGATCAAGACCACAACCACTCACAGATTACGCATTACCGTTCCACAAGATTTCCACGCTCCTTACACCGAAGACAAGAAAAACCTGCCCGGCTGTCGCCAGGTTTAATGAACTCAATTGTGAAGGAGGGGAACGCCCCGTTCGGAAGAAGGAATATACACATGACCTATCCGCCGATCAAGCAAACTGCTGGACGCTTGCGCCACGAACGCTCTTGCGGTCGCGTTGTCAGCCGTAAGGCACAAGTCTCTGGCGTGCAAGTGTGATTCAAAGAAACATAAAGCGCGGCCGCCGCTGAGAGGCGGGCTTTGCCGCACGAAGAACCGAACGATTTTTCTTTTAGGCCGTTCGTTGACCGGGCCGGCCGCGCATCGCTTGCCCCTTTGTCATGAGCAAGCAATTGAAATGTCATTGAATCGACAATGAGCGAGAACGCCAGGGCGCAATGCCTGTGGTCGCAGAGCAACAGGCGCGGATTTTTTGTTAGGACGGCCCCATGGCGCTGACGCGCTTGGCAAGGCGCGACACCTTGCGCGACGCCAATTTGCGGTGGACGACGCCCTTCTGTGCCGCGCGCACGATGGCCGGCTCCGCCTCCTTCAAGGCCGCGGCGGCAGTCTCCTTGTTGCCCGAGGCGATCGCCTCTTCCACCTTGCGCACTGAGCTCCGGAGGCGGGTCCGCCCCTGTTTGTTGACGGCGGTCCGGCGCACCGTTTGGCGGGTAGCCTTCTTCGCCGATTTTGTGTTGGCCATGAGATTGGTCCTCGAAGCGCGGTTCGACCTTCGGTTGAGACAGCGCGGGTTAATCTTGGGATAATCTGGGTGGTCTATAACGAGCGCGCTGGAAGGCGTCAACCGAGCCGCAAGAGCGTATTGACCGGCGCAAAGGTGATTGACAGCGGGGGTATCCCGGTGGCTCTTGTCTTGCAACTTTAGCGTAGAGTTCACGGGTAAACAGCATCTGATGCGTGTCCTGGTTACCGGCGCCGCCGGCTTCATCGGCTATCACACCGCGGCGCGGCTCCTGGAACGGGGGCACGAGGTCATCGGCTTCGACAATCTCAACCCCTATTACGACGTCTCGATCAAGGAGGCGCGGCTCGCGCGCCTCGAGGCGTCCGAGCGCTTCCGCTTCCGGAAGGGCGATCTCGCCGACCGGGACTTTGTCGAGGCGACCTTCGCCGAGGAACGGCCCGAGCGGGTGATTCATCTGGCGGCGCAAGCCGGCGTTCGCCACTCCATCGACCACCCCCATGTCTATATCAGCTCGAACGTCGCGGGCTTCCTGCACATATTGGAGGGCTGCCGCCACCACGGCGTCGAACATTTGCTCTATGCCTCGACCAGCGCGGTTTATGGCGCCAACGGCAAGCTCCCCTTCTCGGTAAGCGATAATGTCGATCATCCGGTCAGCCTCTACGGGGCAACCAAGAAGGCGAATGAGCTCATGGCTCATTCCTACGCTCATCTGTTCCGCCTTCCCGTGACCGGCCTTCGGTTCTTTACCGTCTATGGCCCCTGGGGCCGGCCCGACATGTCCTTGTTCCTCTTCACCCGCAATATCCTCGCCGGCGAGCCGATCCAGGTTTTCAATCGCGGCAAGCATTCTCGTGACTTCACCTATATTGACGATGCGGTCGAAGGCGTGCTGCGCGCCCTCGACGTGATCGCAGCACCCGACCCCGAATGGCGGCCCGAGGCGCCGGAGGCCGCAACCTCCTCGGCGCCTTACCGGATTTACAATGTCGGCAATCACAGTCCTGTAGCCCTGCTCGATTACATCGCGGCGATTGAGAAGGCTCTTGGACGCAAGGCCAAGATCGAGCTTCTTCCGAAGCAGCCGGGTGACGTCGAAGCAACCTACGCCGATGTCAAAGCGCTCGAAGATGCCACGGGGTTTCAGCCCTCGACCCCTCTCGACGAAGGCATTGAACGCTTCGTCGCCTGGTACCGGGAATACTACCGGGTGTGAGGGGTTCGCTTCACACTCTCACCTGCGATCATTTGTTCCTGAATTCGGGCTTCCGCTTCTCGATAAAGGCGGCCATGCCTTCTTTCTGGTCCTCGGTCGCGAACAGCGAATAGAATTGCCCACGCTCGAACCGCATGCCTTCCGCCAGCGACGTGGCAAACCCGCGATTGATGGCCTCCTTGATCATCATCACCGCGTGCTGTGACAGATTGGCGATCTTGTCGGCGACATTCATGGCTTCGTCCTGGAGGCAATCCGCCGGCACGACCCGGCTCACCAGACCCGAGCGCTCGGCCTCTTCGGCGTACATCCGCCGCCCCGTGAGGCACAGATCCATGGCCTTGGCCTTGCCGATCGAGCGGGGCATCCGCTGCGTGCCGCCGGCGCCGGGCATGATGCCGAGGTTGATTTCAGGCTGACCGAACACCGCGTTATCGGCGGCAATGATGATGTCGCATGACATGGCAAGCTCGCAGCCGCCGCCCAGCGCGTAGCCCGCGACTGCGGCGATGACCGGCTTGCGGCAATGCCCGATCCGATCGAACGGTGCGACGAAGTCGCTGCCATAGGCCTCGACGAAGGTCTTGGCTTGCATCTCCTTGATGTCGACGCCGGCGGCAAACGCCTTTTCGCTGCCGGTGACGACGATGCAGCCGATCGAGGGGTTGGCTTCGAAAGCGTCGAGTGCGCGGTTGAGCTCGCTGATAAGCTGCGTATTGAGCGCATTCAGCGCGTGAGGCCGGTTGAGCGTAATAAGCCCGACTTTGCCCTTGTTGGTGACGGTGATGGTCTCGAAGGCCCCGTTCTTCTTCGGCGCCTCCGGTTCTGCGTCCCGGGAGGTGAGGTCATTCGCAAACATCTGAGTTCCCTAACGTTGACAGGTTGGACAATAGAAGGTTGAGCGTCCTCCCTGGACGATGCGGCGTACGGTTCCTCCGCAGCCTTTTTTGGGGCATGGCTTGCCCTCGCGATTATAAGTCTTGAACCGATGCTGGAAGCGGCCAAGCCGCCCATCAGCGTGCCGATAGTCGCGGAGCGACGAGCCGCCGGCCCTGATGGCCTCCTGAAGCACCGCCCTGATGGCGGCGACGAGCGCTTCAGTTCGTTTGGTGGGCTTGCCCGATTTGGTGGCAAGCGTGCCCGCGAGCGTCTTAGGCGAAATGCCGGCGCGGTGGAGCGCTTCGCAGGCATAGATGTTGCCGAGCCCCGCGATCAGCTTCTGGTCTATCAGCGCCGCCTTGATCGAGGTGGTCTTGCCCTTAAGACGTTGGGCGAGCCATTCGGGGGTTAGCCCCGAGCCTAACGGTTCGATGCCGAGGCCCTTGAACAGCTTGTGACCTTCGATCCTCTCGGATCGGATGAGATCCATGAGCCCGAAGCGCCGCGTGTCGGAGTAGCGGACAGCGGTGCCGTCGCCGAGATGAAACACAATATGCTCGTGTTTCGGCGCGTTCGCTTGGGCTCGCGCGCCGCCCGCTCTCACCCCATTGGCGCGGTCGATGCGGAAGCGTCCGGTCATGCCGAGATGCATGACCAGCACCTCGCCGTCGTCGAGCCTGGCGAGCAGATATTTGGCCCGCCGGTCAA
>CAZFYL010000057.1:0-3434 GCA_964523345.1 uncultured Methyloceanibacter sp. | reverse complement strand
ACCAGCACCTCGCCGTCGTCGAGCCTGGCGAGCAGATATTTGGCCCGCCGGTCAAGCGCCTCGATGCTTCGCCCGGTGAGCCGCCGGGCAAAGTTTTTGGGCAGCGGAAAGCGCAGATCGGGGCGGCGCTGCTCGACCCGCGCAAAGGCTTTGCCGACCAGGATGGGCTCCAATCCCCGGCGCACGGTCTCGACCTCTGGCAGTTCCGGCATGACGCCTTAGGCTCCGCTATCGCAGTGCATAATAAGCAAGTTGCGCTGCAACAATAGCTTGAACTTGGGGCTTGCGCTATTGTCCGCGTCGATGGCCGAAGACCTCAAAAGCCCCGATTCCGCACAGCCGAAGACGAGCTTCGGGCGGGCCCGCGTGTCCCAAGACGCCAAGCAAGGCCTGGTCAACGAGGTCTTTGCCAAGGTCGCGCCACGCTACGACCTGATGAACGATCTGATGTCGGGCGGCCTCCACCGGCTGTGGAAAGACGATCTCGTCTCCTGGCTGGCGCCGCCGAAAAGCGCCGTTCCTTACACTCTGCTCGATGTCGCCGGCGGCACGGGCGATGTGGCTTTGCGCGCGCTTCAGGCGTCCGGAACGGGCGCCGCGGCCGTCATTTGCGACATCAGCGCCGAGATGATCGAGGCCGGCCGGGCAAGGAAGCCCGATGCCCGGCTCAACTTCGTGCGCGGCAATGCCGAGGCCTTGCCCTTCGCCAAAGAGAGCTTCGATGCCTACACGATCGCTTTCGGCATGCGGAATCTCACCCATCTCGAGCGGGGGCTTGCCGAGGCCTTCCGGGTGCTGAAACCCGGCGGGCGCTTTCTCTGCCTTGAATTTTCCGCCGTCGAGGTGCCGCTCCTCGACAGGCTCTATGATACTTATTCCTTCAATGTCATTCCGGCGCTCGGCGGGCTGGTCGCCGGCGACAGCGACTCTTACCGTTATCTTGTCGAAAGCATCCGCCGCTTTCCCGATCAGGAAAACTTCACGCAATTGATCCAGACTGCCGGTTTTGAGCGAGTACGTTATCGTAACCTGAGCGGCGGAATTGCCGCGATCCATTCTGCGTGGCGGCTGTGATGAGGCCAAGCCCATGAGCGCAATCGGCAATATGGCGCGCTTGACGAAAGCGGGCGCGGTGCTCGCCTGGTCGGGGGCACGCGTTCTGCCAGATCAGGCCAACTTGCCCGGGCCGCTCGCGGTTTTTGCGCGCGTCACGGCACCGCTGCGCAAAAACGGGACGGCGGAGCCCGGGAACGAAACCAAGCTGTCGGAGGCGCTGACCTCTCTCGGTCCCTCTTACATCAAGCTCGGCCAATTCCTTGCCACCCGCGACGACATCATCGGCCGTGAGCTCGCCCGCGATCTCTCCACGCTTCAAGACCGCCTGCCGCCTTTCTCGCAAGCCGAGGCGAGGGCCGCCGTGGAAGAGGCGCTCGGGGCCCCGATTGACCGGCTCTATGCCGAATTCGGGCCGCCGGTTGCCGCCGCCTCGATCGCTCAAGTGCATAAGGCGAAGGTGCGCTTGCCCGATGGCGAGATGAGACCGGTCGCCGTCAAGGTGCTCAGGCCCGGCATCGAGCAGCGCTTCCAGAAGGATCTCGACAGCTATGTGTTCGCCGCCCGCATGATCGAGCGCTTCCATCCGCCGTCGCGGCGGTTGCGCCCGATTGCCGTGGTCGACACCTTGGCCAAGTCCGTCGCCATCGAGATGGACCTCCGCATGGAGGCCGCGGCCATCTCGGAAATGGCCGAGAACACCAAGAACGATGAGGGTTTTCGGCTACCGGCCGTCGATTGGGCGCGAAGTGCCAGGCGCGTGCTCACCCTTGAATGGATCGACGGCACGCCGATTGCCGATCACGAAGCGCTAGCTGCCGCCGGGCATGATTTGAAGCCGCTCGGCGCGCGGCTGATGCAGGCTTTCTTGCGCCATGCTCTGCGCGACGGCTTCTTCCATGCCGACATGCATCCGGGCAATCTGTTCATCGACGCCGAAGGACGGATCGTTGCGGTCGATTTCGGCATCATGGGCCGGCTCGGGATGAAGGAACGCCGGTTTCTCGCCGAAATCCTGTATGGCTTTTTGACCCGCAACTATACCCGCGTGGCTGAGGTCCATTTCGAGGCGGGCTACGTGCCGCGAAAACATGCGGTCGCGCAGTTTGCCCAAGCCTTGCGCGCGATCGGCGAGCCGATCATGGACCGGCCGGCCAGCGAGATCTCAATGGCCCAGCTACTCGGCCAGTTGTTCCAATATACCGAAGTGTTCGACATGCGGACGCGGCCCGAACTCCTGCTCTTACAAAAGACCATGGTGGTGGTCGAAGGGGTGGGGCGCAGCCTCGACCCCGAGCTCAATATGTGGACGGTGTCGGAGCCGGTGGTGAAGGAGTGGATGGAGAAGGAGTTGGGCGCAGGCGCCCAGATCGAAGCGGCGGCGCAAGGCGCCGCGGAGGTGGGCCGTCTCGTCGGTGACTTCCCGAGGCTGCTCGGCCAGGCCGAACGGACCGCCGAGGCCTTTTCGGCGATGGCCGAGGAGGGTTTGCGGCTCGACGATCATACCGTCGAGCGGCTGGCCGAGGCGCAAGCCCGTGAGAACCGGGCAAGCCGCATCGGCATCTGGATCGGGGCGCTCGCTCTTGCCGCGCTCGCGCTCGCATTGCTCTTTTGAAGACCGGCCGTTAACCCCAAATCATGGTCGAGCCCCATGCAATTTTGAATTTGGTCTGGCGGGGACCGTAATTGCCCGGCATAAACTTGGGCCGAGATAATGGTGATATGAACGGCAAGCGCATCCTCTTGATCGTCGGCGGCGGAATCGCCGCTTATAAGTGCCTCGATCTGGTGCGCCGCTTGAAAGAGCGGGGCGCGTCGGTGCGCGCCATCCTCACGCGCGGCGGCGCGGAATTCGTCACGCCGCTTTCGCTCGCCACCCTCACCGAGGAGAAGACCTATACCGAGCTGTTCGACCTCAAGGACGAGGCCGAAATCGGCCATATCCGCCTCTCGCGCGAGGCCGATCTCATCGTCGTCGCGCCCGCGACCGCGGACCTTCTCGCCAAGATGGCGCATGGGCTGGCCGACGACCTTGCCTCGGCGGTTCTGCTTGCCACCGACAAGACCGTTCTGGCCGCGCCCGCCATGAATGTGCGGATGTGGCAGAACCCGGCAACGAAGCGGAACCTCGCCGCGCTTCGCAGCGACGGCATTCTGTTTGTTGGACCCGACCAGGGCGAAATGGCGTGCGGCGAATATGGACCTGGCCGCATGGCCGAGCCGCAAGCAATCCTCTCGGCAATAGAAGAGGCTTTGACCGTCGAAGGGGCGGACAAGCGGGCAGGCGCCACGCCTTTGCGATCGCTTCTCGGCCGCCACGTGCTGATCACCTCCGGCCCGACCCATGAGCCGATCGATCCCGTGCGCTACATCGCCAACCG
>CAZFYL010000056.1:0-15942 GCA_964523345.1 uncultured Methyloceanibacter sp. | reverse complement strand
AGCAGTACATTACGCGTTACTCGAACTCGGGACCCTCTACGAGCCCCCTGCCGCCCGTGCCCAGACGGCCTGCCCCGATCGCATGTGACCCTTCAATTGTGACACTGGTACGGCTAATCAACTATAAGTTGAAGACTCGGCCAGTTTCGTCCTCCTTGGTCCGCGCGGGTTCCGATATAGAGGGGATGCTGAAATTTGGAAGACGGAGGAGAGTGTGGCGTTCTATCTGGTGTCGGCCGTGCCCAAGCATGAGCTAATGGAGGATCTTTCGGCCCGGCTCGCGCGCGACGAATTCATGGCCTTGCGTCCCTTCGGCCGGGCGCTGTCCCATTCGCTGAAAGGGGCCCGTCTCAGGCGGGATGGAGTCGCGATTTGGGAGGAGGAGGATTATTGCAAGCCTCCTTTGGCTGAAGAACGCGCCGCTGTGCTCGACACCTATTTCGACGACCTCCGCGTTGAAGCCATCGCCCAAGGCGACGGTTGGGAAAGAATCCAAGCATTACCGCGGCTGTTTCCCGAATTCGAGGCGTGAGCACGATTGCCGTTTGGCGATGATGGAAAGCGGGACTACATAGGCCGCAATGACCGAAGCCCCCACCAAAGTCCGCGTGCTCGAAGCGCTGAAAGGAATCAAGGTCCCTGGAGGGGACACCGATCTCGTGCGCCAAGGCCTGGTCTCGGAGATTGTGATCAACAAAGGGAAGGTCTATTTCGCCATCTCGGTCGATCCGGCCCGGGCCGGCGAACTCGAAGGCTTACGTCAGGCCGCCGAGAAGGCCGTAGCTGAAATTCCCGGTGTCGATTCCGTGGCCGTGACGCTGACCGCCGACCGCGCCCCGTCCAGCGGTAACGGCAGAGGACAGGGAGCGCCGCAGGGCTCGCCCGTCACCAGGCCGGGCGCTGCGCGCGAGGCGCGTCACCGGCCAGGGGGCGTGCCCGGCGTGGCCAACATCATCGCGGTCGCCTCAGGCAAAGGCGGGGTCGGCAAGTCGACCGTCGCGGTGAATTTCGCGCTTGCCCTGAAAGAGCAGGGTTTGCGCGTCGGCATCCTCGACGCCGATATCTACGGACCGTCCATGCCGCGGCTGCTCGGTCTCAAGGGCGAACCGCAGCAGGTCGCCGACAAGCTTGCGCCGATGGAAGCCTACGGCGTCAAGGCGATGTCGATGGGCTTCCTCGTCGACGAAGAGACGCCGATGATCTGGCGCGGACCGATGGTGATGTCGGCGTTGTCGCAGATGCTGAAGGACGTGGCGTGGGGCGAACTCGACGTGCTGGTGGTCGACATGCCGCCCGGCACCGGCGACGCCCAGCTCACCATGGCTCAGCAAGTTCCGCTTGCCGGCGCCGTGATCGTGTCGACGCCGCAGGATCTCGCGCTGATCGATGCGCGCAAAGGCCTCAACATGTTCCGCAAGGTCAACGTGCCGGTGCTCGGGCTGGTCGAGAACATGAGCGCCTTCGTTTGTCCCCATTGCGGCGAGCGCTCGGACATCTTCGGCCATGGCGGCGCGAAAGCGGAAGCCGCGCGCCTCGGTGTTCCCTTCCTCGGCGAAGTCCCGCTGCTGCCAGCGATCCGTGAAACGTCCGACTCAGGCCGCCCGGTGGTGGCGACGGCACCCGAGACGCCTGCGGCCGAAGCCTTTCGCCAAATCGCCGCACGCGCGGTCGCGGCGCTTAAGCAGAACGAAGGCCATGTGAGGGCCGCGCCAAGCATCGTGATGGAGCGCTGAAGGCTTGCACCAGATCGCGCGACTCAGATAAGCCCGGGTCGATCACGCGCAACCTGGAACATTTTGCTCCCTTGCCTGTAAAAAAGAAGAAACGAAGCGATGTGCCGCTGTTCTTGCTTTACGCCGGCATTCTTCATGCCATCGGCCTTGCCTTGCTGTTGCCGATGCTGATCACCTTGCCGGGTCCTGAGCGCAAGGACCCGGTGTTCGACATCGTCGTTCTTCCTAAGCCTGAGCCTCTGGCCGATATTGGGCCCGAGTATACCTCGGCCCTGCCGTTGAGGCCGCAAGTGCGAGAGGAGCAAGCGACCGACTCCGCGCCTGCGGGCGCTGAGAACCTCAGCCCCCGGTCAGAGACATCGGCCGCGCCAGCTGCGAGCCCCGGCCGATAACGAAATCGTGGCCCTTAGGCTTCCTGGCGATCGCGTCATCGATCGCGGCATGCAAAAGGCCGTCATCGGCACTCGCTCTGAGTGGCGTTCTCAGATCGGCGGCGTCCTCCTGGCCGAGGCACATATAAAGTGTGCCGGTGCAGGTGACGCGCACGCGATTGCAAGCCTCGCAAAAATTATGAGTCATGGGCGTAATGAAACCGAGCCGGCCTCCCGTCTCGCGCACTCTGACGTAACGGGCCGGACCGCCCGAACGGTACGGGTCGTCGTCGAGCGCAAATCGCTGCTCGAGCCGCGTTCGCACCAGCGATAGCGGCAAATATTGCGCGGTGCGGTCGGTGCCGATCTCGCCCATCGGCATCGTTTCGATCAAAGTGAAATCGAAGCCTCTGCCATGAGCCCAGCGTAAGGCTGTCTCGATCTCATCCTCGTTCACGTCCCGCAGCGCCACCATGTTGATCTTGATCTTGAGCCCTGCGCGCTGCGCCGCGTCGATGCCACCCAGCACCTGAGCGAGGTCGCCTCGCCGTGTGATGGTCCGAAACTTGGCGGCGTCGAGCGAATCGAGCGAGACGTTGACGCGGGCCACGCCGCAATCTGCGAGCGCCTCGGCATGGGTGGCGAGCTGGCTGCCATTGGTGGTCAGTGTCAGCTCGTCGAGATGCGAACCGAGATGGCGCGACAGCGAGCGGACCAGCGACATGATATTGCGCCGGACGAGCGGTTCACCGCCGGTCAGCCGCAGTTTCCGGACGCCTTTGGCAATAAATGCGCTTGCCAGGCGGTCGATCTCCTCAAGCGTCAGCAGCTCGGCCCGCGGGAGGAACGTCATGGTCTCGGCCATGCAATAGACGCAGCGGAAATCGCAGCGATCGGTGACCGAAACGCGCAAATAGGTTACATGCCGCCCGAACGGATCGATGAGGGAGCTTTGGGTCATATCTCTTCGTCTTCTTCTCCCTGGGCCTTGGCTTTGCCCTTACGGCTATAGGTTTTGCCGCTTTTTACCACCTGCTTGCGGAAGCTCGGATCGGCCAGCGCTTTGGCCGCCGCACTGCGGCGCTTCACCGTTTTCTTCGCTTTCGTCTTGCGGCCGGTCCGCTTTTTCGGTCCGGTCCGCTTACCGGAGGTGACCGGCATGGGTTTTCGTCTCTAATATAGCCATATAGGTGTTTCGGTATTGTCATAACACGGGTTGAAGCGCGACAGGAGACCAAGCATGGACGAACAGCGATTCAATATGTCGATGCGCAAATACCTGAAAGAAGTTGGCGTCACGTCTCAGCAGGCGATCGAGGAGGTCGTGCGCGATGAGGGCTTGGGCGGCAAGGGCAAGCTGAAGATGAAGATGGTGCTCACGGCCGAGGGAACCAACCTTAATCACGTGGTCGACGGCGCCATCGATCTCGGCTGAGACCGGTCGCAGGAAGGCACTTCATGGCCGAGCCATGGCCGACCGAGCTTAGGCTCGACAAGGACCGGCGTGTCCTCACCGTGACTTTTGACGACGGCAAACGCTTTGCGCTGCCTGCCGAGCTGTTGCGCGTGCTTTCGCCAAGCGCCGAGGTCCAAGGCCACAGCCCCGAGCAGCGCGTCACCGTCCCCGGCAAGAAGTCGGTCGGGATCGTTCGGGTCGAGCCGGTGGGAAACTACGCCGTGCGCATCGTGTTCGACGACGGCCACGACACCGGCCTCTATGTCTGGGCTTACTTGCGCGAGCTTGGCGAAAACCAGGACACACGCTGGCAAGGCTATCTCGACGACCTCGCCGCCAAGGGGCTGGCGCGCTGACGCTTAAGTCTTTGCTTCCTTATCGAGCAAAGCGCGCTTGCGCTTCACGCCCCAGCGATAGCCCGATAACGCGCCGCCGGTCTTAACCACGCGATGGCAGGGAATTGCCACGGCGATGCGGTTTGCGGCGCAAGCGCCGGCTACCGCGCGCACCGCTTTAGGCGCGCCGATGGCTTTGGCGATCGCCGCGTAGCTTGCCGTGCTTCCGGGAGGAATGCGGCGGAGCGCTTCCCAGACGCGGTGCTGGAAGGCCGTGCCGCGAATATCCAAGGGCAGATCGAGACGCTTGCGCGGGTCCTCGACGAAGGCGATCACTTTGGCGGTAAGTTTCCGGAAGCCCTTGTCCGCCTCAATCAGGCGCGCGCGCGGGAACTGACGGCGAAGGTCGGCGCGAAGAGACTTGGGGTCGCTGCCAAGCAGAATGGCGCACACGCCCTTGTCGCTCGATGCGACGAGCGCGTAGCCGAGCGAGCACCGGCCGGTAGCGTACCGGATTTCGGCATCGGCGCCGCCGTTCTGGAATTCGGTCGGCGTCATACCCAGCACTTTCGAGGAGACGGCATAGAAGCGGCTGCTCGAATTGAAGCCCGCATCGTACAGTGCCTCGGTCACGGTCGCGCCGCCGGCAAGCCTGCCGCGCAAGCGCTGGTTTCGATGGGCGGCGGCGTATTCCTTCGGCGTGATGCCGAGCGCGGATTTGAACATGCGGTGGAAATGATAAGGGCTCAAGCCGACCGCGCGGGCCAATTCTCCGAGCTTTGGCGGATATTCCGCCTGTTCGATCAGACGGCAGGCCGCCCTGATCTTGGCGCCGTGTTGCTCCGGCAAGGACGGTCGATCCGGCGTGCAGCGCTTGCAAGGACGGAAACCGGCGCGCTCGGCCTCCGCGTTGGTGCGGTGAAAGCGGACATGGGCGCGCTTCGGCCGCCGCGCCGGACAAGAGGGGCGGCAATAGATGCCCGTGGTCGACACCGAATAGACGAAGCGGCCGTCGAAGGCGGCGTCCCGGGCCAGCACGGCTTCCCAGCGCGCTGGATCGAGGCGGGGGGTTCGCGTGCCGGCTGCGGCTGGGGTCGGCTCGGACGGGGTGCGGTCCATTGAAACTCGGTCCCTTTGTGATTTGGCGGCGCCCAGCCTAAGACGGGCGCCAAGCCCGGCGCATCCCGATCCTTGCGCTTAAATTTGTGGCGAAAGCGACGGGCGCGATTATATCAAGGGGATGCAACAGAGGGGAGCGGGGGTTTGACCTATTGTCATCGTCCGGACAGCAATGCCCACAAGACGTCGCAAAAGCGTAATAATCGGTATGCAAACATCCTGGGTGAGGCGTTTTGAGCGATTCCTTGCAATAGGCGGGTAAGAAGACGTTGAGCGATCGAGCAGAACTCAGCCCTGCGGGGACCGGCATCCTCGGGCGGGCCGGAAGCGTCATCCTGCGGTCGTTGCGTGAGATCGGGGCGCGGCTGTCGGTGGCGCTATGGCTGATCGTCGCCGTCGGCGTGATCATGGCGTCCCTCGTGCTTATCGCCGGGCTTTCCAAGACATTCGCGCTGATCGGTTTTCTCAGTTTTGTGGCGTCGGCGATGCTGTTGCCGCGGCACGATGCCGATCATGTACTGCCGGACGTGCTTCAGTCTTCTTCGGGGTCGATACCGTCCGTCGCAGCCATGAATCTGATGGCGGGGGCTCTACCGGATCCCGTCATCCTGCTCGGCCCGGGAGGCCACGTGCTGTTCTGTAATGCTCCGGCCCGGGGACTGTTCACGTCGCTACGAGAAGGCAGCCACATTTCATCGGTGATTAGAACGCCGGAATTTCTCGATGCCGTCGCCGCGGCGCCGGAGCGGGGCCGCGCGGTGACCGTCACCTATGCTGAGCGCGTCCCGGTCGGACGCCGCATGGCGGCGACCGTCGCGCCCTTGTTGGGTGAAAAAGACGGGAGCGGGGGCACGAACATCCTCGTGCTGCTCCGCGATTTGACCGAAATTGAACGCATCAATCAGATGCGCGCCGATTTTATCGCCAATGCCAGCCATGAGTTGCGCACGCCGCTGGCGTCATTGCGCGGCTTCATCGAAACGCTGCAAGGAAGCGCCAAGGGCGATCCGGGCGCGCGCGAGCGTTTTCTCCCGATCATGGCGGAACAAGCCTCGCGCATGACGCGCCTGATCGACGCGTTGTTGTCCTTAAGCCGGCTCGAAATGAATGCCCATGTGCCGCCATCCGAAATTATCGATCTCAACGACGTGCTCGGCCATGCCAAGGACACGCTTGAGCCGCTCGCGCGCGAAATGGGCACAAGATTTGAGGTCGGGCGATTCAATCGCCCCGCCACGGTGCGCGGCGACCGTGACGAGCTCGTGCAAGTGCTCCAGAATCTGGTGCACAACGCCTTCAGATATGGCGTGAAGGGCGGTCAGGTTGAGGTCCAGGCCAAGCATATTCCCTCGATCGGCCGCCAAGGAGGCCGCTACGCGATCGCCGTGGTCGATAACGGGCCGGGAATTGCGCCTGAGCATCTGCCGCGGCTGACCGAGCGCTTCTACCGGATCGACGTGACGTCGAGCCGCGAGAAGGGCGGGACCGGGCTCGGGCTTGCGATCGTCAAGCACATCCTCAACCGCCATCGCGGCGAGTTGGCGGTCGCCTCCACGCCGGGCAAAGGCTCGACCTTCACGGTGATGCTCAACGAATTGCGGGCAAGCCGTCCTGAAAAAGGCGCCGCCGCCGGCTGAGCCGCACAGCCGAAAGCCCATAACTTGGCCACGCCGCCGCGCTGCAAGGCCTGGCCAGCCCCGATTCTTGATGGGCCGACTGAGCGCGACCAGCCTCTGGCGTTATCCACAGCCTGGCAAAACAATATATATTATAAATCATACACTTAGACTGTCACAAAGCCGAATCATAGCTGTCATAAAACAATGATCACCGGTGACTAGCGTGGCTCGCGAGCTAGCGGCGGAAAGCTCGCGCTGGCGAAGGCTCTTATCCAAGCAAGGGAGAACACAGTGAACAGGATCTGTATCGTGGCGTCGACGCTTGCCGTCGCCGCTGTCTGCACGGCCGGCCCGGCGCTGGCCCGCGACCAATTGAAGATTGTCGGCTCATCGACGGTCTACCCCTACGCTCAAGCTGTCTCGGAGGAGTTTGCCAAGAAGACCGGCAACAAGGCGCCGGTCCTTGAATCCACCGGCAGCGGCGGCGGCATGAAGATCTTCTGCCAGGGCGTCGGCGAAGCCAACCCGGACATCACCAACGCCTCACGTGGGATGAAGAAATCCGAGTGGGAACTCTGCACCAAGAACGGTGTCACCGACATCACCGAGATTCAGATCGGCTATGACGGCTTGTCGATTGCTCAGTCCAAGAAGGCCAAGCCGATGGATCTGACCAAGGAACAGATCTTCCTCGCCTTGGCCGCGGAAATCCCGGACGGCGACAAGCTCGTTCCCAACCCGAACAAGAAGTGGAGCGACATCGACAAGTCCTTCCCCGATGTTGCTATCACGGCTTATGGCCCGCCTCCCACGTCTGGCACGCGGGACGCCTTCGTCGAGCTTGCAATGCATGAAGGCTGCGAGGCACTCGACTATTTCAAGAAGAACAAGGATCAGATCAAAGATAAGTGCACGCCTATGCGTCAGGACGGTCCCTTCATCGAGGCCGGCGAGAACGACAATCTAATCGTGCAGCGCCTCGAGGCCGATCCCAATGCAGTCGGCATCTTCGGCTACTCGTTTCTGTATGAGAACGAGGACAAGCTTCAGGGCGTGAAGATCGAAGGCGTGGACCCGAGCTTCGACACCATCGCTGACAAGTCCTATGGCCTGTCGCGTCCGCTGTTCTTCTACATCAAGAACGCGCACCGCAAGGTCATACCCGGCATGAACGAGTATATCGAAGAGTTTGTCAGCGAGGACGCGATCGGCCCCGATGGCTATGCGCATGAGCGTGGCCTGGTTTCGCTCAGCCCCGATGCGTTGAAGGAAATGCAAGAACGCGCGAAAAGCGCAACGAAAATGTCCGAGCCGACCTCGTAAGAGAGGAAGTCTTGACGCAGCGATCTGAGGCGTGGCCGCTAAGCAAATGCGGCCACGCCGACGATCGTGAGGCAACGAACGATTTTGGCCGGGACTGGCTCTGGTGCCAGCCCCAAACCGGCGGGCGGACATGATCGGCTACCTTCTGCTCCTGCTCATCGCGCTAGCGGTTTTCGGCTATGTCGTCGGACGTAAGCGCGCCGTCTCTTCGGTTGGCGGCCGGCAGCAAGAACTTCATTCCCGTCCGAACTATCACGGCGCTTTCGTTGCGGCTTGGATTGGCATCCCATCGATCCTGCTGGTGCTCGTCTGGCTGCTTCTGCAAGGGCCGGTTATCGATCATCTCCTCCTGTGGAGCTTACCGCCAGGCACGACCGACGGCCTAAGCCAGGGCCAGATCGACCTCATGCTCAGCGAGATCAGATCGGTCGCTGCGGGGAACGTCTTCGGCGAACCCAGCCTGGTCGTCCAGGCGGCTGCCGAGCGTTATCAGCATTGGCAGGCGATCGCGCGGTGGGCCATGGCCGGCGCGGCGGTCAGCGTGGCGCTTCTCGGCCTTGTCCTGGCAGGGCGTCGCATCGGTCCGTCCTTCCGCGCGCGGCATGGTGCGGAGCGCATTCTGAGCGGCCTGATGATCGCCTGCTCCTTGATCGCCATCCTGACCACATTGGGCATCGTCATCTCGCTTCTCATCGAGGCCCTGCGCTTCTTTCACAGCGTCTCGATCTTCGAGTTCCTGTTCGGCCTGAACTGGGAGCCGCAAATCCCGATCCGCGAAGGTCAAGTGACGGCCGGCGGCGCTTTCGGCGCTATTCCCGTGTTCGCCGGTACGCTGCTGATTTCAGCCATCGCCATGACGGTCGCGATCCCCATCGGCCTCTTTTCCGCGATCTACCTCACCGAATACGCCCACCCGAAAGTACGGGCCGCGGTCAAACCAGTGCTTGAGCTGTTGGCCGGCGTTCCGACTGTGGTCTACGGCTTCTTCGCCGTGCTGACCGTGGCGCCTGCGCTGCGCGATTTCGGCAACACCATAGGGCTTTCGATCGCGCCCAACAGCGCGCTCGCCGCCGGTGCGGTGATGGGCATCATGATTATCCCATTTATCTCGTCTTTGTCTGACGATGCCATCACCGCCGTGCCGCGCGCTATGCGCGACGGGTCCTATGCGATGGGCGCGACGAAGAGCGAAACGATCACCAAGGTGCTGCTTCCTGCCGCGCTTCCCGGCATTATGGGTGGCATCTTGCTCGCGGTGAGCCGGGCCATCGGCGAGACCATGATCGTGGTCATGGCTGCCGGCATCATTGCTTCGCTGACGGCCAACCCCCTTGAGCCGGTTACCACCGTAACCGTGCAGATTGTCACTCTGCTCATCGGCGATGTCGAGTTTGACAATCCCAAAACGCTGGCTGCTTTCGCGCTTGGGCTTTTCCTATTCCTTGCGACCTTGGCGTTGAACGTGCTCGCCCTGCACATTGTCCGGAAATATCGAGAGCAATATGAGTGATTCACAGGTCATAAAGCCGGAAGGCCTCACGATCGACTGGCGATCGGACAAGACAAACCGGCGCGTCCGGCGGCGCTACGCCGCCAACCGAAGGCTTCAGGCCTATGGCATCATCGCCATCGTGCTGGCGATCGGCCTTCTCGGCGTGCTGGTAACGTCGATTGTCTCCACTGGAGCGCCTGCTTTTGTGCAGACCAAAGTCGATCTTCAGGTCGACATCGACTCCGCCAAGGTTGACCCACAAGATCCGGCCAGCGGGAATTACCGGACGATCTTTCGCGAGGCGGTGGCCAGTGCCGTACCGGGGGTCACGTCCAAGAACCAGCGCTCTATCGGCAAGATCTTCTCCTCCGATGCGCCCTATATCCTGCGCGACTATGTCGTCAGCCATCCCGATGTGATTGGCAAGACGGTCACACTTGCCATCCCTGTCTCCGATCCCTTCGACCAGCTCTATAAAGGGGTCATCCCTTTGGAAGTTGATGCGCTCTCCTGGAGCCAGGCGGGCTGGTTCGAGCGGCTCACAAATCGCGGTGTGGTCGTTGAGCAAGACGGCCGGACCGGCCTTAAGCTCGATGTCTATATCGATCCAGCCAAGGTCGAAGCCGGACCGCCTCCAAGCGGCGAATTCGCCGCTTTGGCGCGGAAGAGTCTCCAGGCCTATCTTCCGAATGTGCGTGACAGCTCGCTGTCCAAAATGCTGGCCGATGATGCGCCGGAGGCCATCGCCAAGCGGATCGCCGCCGACCCCGGCGTGATCGGCAAGACGGTGCAGATCGTGTTCCCGGTTTCTGCGCCTTACGCCGAGCTTGCCAAAGGAGAGACGCCAAAGGTCCTCAATCCCCGGTACTCACCCGATCAGATCGAGGCCTTTGACACGCTGAAAGAACGAGGGCTGGTGCATTCGCCGTTCAACTGGGAGCTGTTTTTCCGCGCCGACAGTCGATTCCCCGAACGGGCAGGTCTAGCCGGCGCCATCGCCGGGTCGTTTTACGCGCTCCTCGTGTGCTTCCTGTTGAGCTTCCCCATCGGCATCGCCGCCGCGGTCTATCTTGAAGAGTTCGCACCTAAGAACCGGTTTACCGACCTCATCGAGGTCAACATCAATAATCTCGCCGCCGTACCCTCGGTCGTGTTCGGCCTGCTTGGGCTCGCGGTGTTCCTGGGCTATTTCGGCCTGCCGCGCTCGGCGCCGTTGGTCGGCGGCATGGTTCTGAGTTTGATGACGCTGCCCACGATCATTATCGCCACCCGGGCCGCGCTTAAGGCCGTGCCGCCCTCGATCCGCGAGGCTGCGCTCGGCGTTGGCGCCTCGAAGCACCAAGTCATGATGCACCACGTGCTGCCGCTCGCCCTTCCGGGGATTTTGACCGGCACGATCATCGGCATGGCGCAGGCCCTTGGCGAGACCGCCCCGCTCCTCCTGATCGGCATGAATGCGTTCATACCCAGTGTCGAAAATGTTGGGCTGCTTGAGCCGGCGACCTCGCTGCCCACGCAAATCTATAGCTGGGCCGATAGCCCCGAGCGCGGGTTCGTGTCGCGCACCTCGGCGGCAATTCTGGTTCTGCTTGGCTTCCTGGTGCTCATGAATGTGATAGCGGTCGCTTTGCGGCATATGTTCGAGCGTAAGTGGTAGAAAGGGACAAGATCATGGAGGCCAAGGTGGCACCCCAACCAGCCGTGCAAACGCCGGCGCCCCCTGTGCCCGAGACGAAGGCAGGTACATCGCCGGCTGAACAGCACGCGCTCAAGATGAAGGCGAGCAATGTCAACCTGTGGTACGGCGAAAAACAGGCGCTGTTCGATGTTGACCTTGAAATCTTCGATCGGTCCGTGACGGCGCTGATTGGGCCCTCCGGTTGCGGCAAGTCAACCTTCCTGCGCTGCCTCGATCGCATGAACGACGTGATCGATGGCTGCCGTGTCTCGGGTGATATCCGGCTCGATGGTCAGGATATCTATGACCCGCATGTTGACCCGGTGCAGCTCCGCGCCCGGGTCGGCATGGTGTTCCAGAAACCCAACCCGTTCCCCAAATCCATCTTCGAGAACGTGGCCTACGGGCCGCGCATTCATGGCTTGTGCAGCACGAAAGCCGAGCTCGAGGAGGTCGTGGTCGGCAGCTTGACCAGGGCCGGTCTGTTCGAGGAGGTGAAGGATCGCTTGCAAGAACCCGGCACCGGATTGTCGGGCGGCCAACAGCAGCGTCTGTGCATCGCCCGCGCCATCTCGGTGAATCCCGAGGTGCTGCTCATGGACGAGCCGTGCTCTGCGCTCGACCCGATTGCCACCGCCCGCATCGAAGATTTGATGGAGGAGCTCAAGGAGCAGCTGTGCATTGTCATCGTGACCCACTCCATGCAGCAAGCGGCCCGCGTCTCTCAGCGCACGGCTTTCTTTCATCTCGGCAAGCTGATTGAGGTGGATCAGACTTCCACGATATTCACCAATCCCAAAGAACAACGCACGCAGGATTATATTACCGGCCGGTTCGGCTAACCGGGCCTTCGGGAGCTTCAATGATGGAACAACACGAACATATCGTCAGGTCCTATGAGGAAGAGCTTGCTCTTCTCAACAACACGATCGCCAGAATGGGCGGTCTCGCCGAGCAGGTCTTGGGCCAAGCGATCGAGGCGCTTGAGCGGCGCGACGCCGAACTGGCCGGCGCGACCATCAAGCAAGACGAAGAGATCGACGAGCTCCAGAGGCAGATCGAGGCGGAAGCCGTGGTGATGATCGCCCGGCGCCAGCCCATGGCCTACGACCTTCGCCAGATCATGGCGGCGCTTCGCATCTCCATCGACCTCGAGCGTATCGGCGATCTTGGCAAGAATATCGCCAAACGCGCGGTCGCTGTGGTGATGGAGCAGCAGCCGAAGCAGCTGATGCTCGGCCTAAAGCACATGGGCGAGCTTGCGCTCGGCCAACTGAAGGACGTGCTCGACGCCTTTATCGAGCGCGACGCCGATCGGGCCCTTAAGGTCTGGTACAAGGACGAAGAGATCGACGCCATGTACAACTCGCTCTTCCGCGAGTTGCTCACTTACATGATGGAGGACCCGCGCAATATCGGGCTCTGCACCCATCTCCTGTTCGGCGCAAAGAATATCGAGCGCATCGGCGATCACGCCACCAATATCGCCGAGACCGTGTACTACCTGGTGCATGGCACCGCCATCGTCGACGAGCGCCCGAAAGGCGATACCACAAGCTCGACGCCCGTGGCGTTGAAGAGGTCGGCGGTATAGATGAGGCTCGAGACGATGAACGCCACAGGCCCAGGTGCAAAGGTCTTGGTCGTAGAAGACGAGGAGCCGCTGGCGCTGCTGCTTCGCTACAACCTCGAGGCGGAAGGCTACGCGGTCGATGTGGTGCATCGCGGCGACGAAGCCGAGATGACCATCGCCGAGAGCACGCCGGATCTGATCGTGCTCGACTGGATGCTTCCGGGGATATCGGGGCTTGAGCTATGCCGGCGTTTGCGCGCGGGCAAGGACAGCCGCACTATTCCCATCATCATGCTCACGGCGCGCAGCGAGGAAGGCGACCGCATCAGGGGTCTCACCACCGGCGCCGACGATTACGTGGTCAAGCCGTTTTCGCTGCCGGAGTTGATGGCACGCGTCCGCGCCATTCTCCGGCGCGCCAGCCCCGAACGCATCGCCACGGTGTTGACTGTCGGCGATATCAAGCTCGACCGTGAGACCCATCGAGTGACACGGGCCGACCGCCAAATTCATCTCGGGCCGACCGAATTCCGGCTGCTGGAGTTTTTGATGCAGAGCCCCGGCCGCGTGTTCAGCCGGGCGCAATTGCTCGATGGCGTATGGGGCCCCAACGTCTATGTCGATGAGCGCACCGTCGATGTCCATGTCGGGCGCTTGCGGCGCGCCATGATGCGGGGGCAGGAGACCAATCCCGTCCGCACTGTTCGTGGCGCGGGCTATGCTTTGTCCGACACGCTTGAGGAAGCGTCTTCCGTCGGCTGACCGGGGCCCATAATTGGGCCCATAATTGAAAGAGGCGCCGGAAGGGCGCCTCTTGCCGTGTTCTGCCGCATCAGATCGGGGTTAACCGCCGACGACCCGCCGCTCGCGGCGCCTGGCCTGAGCCGGTTGATAGGCCATGCGGGCGTGATGCTCGCAATAGGGAAGCGATCCGCACTTCTTCCGGCCGCAGAAGTGAAACTCCGGTTCGGCGGGATCGCCGATCGGCCAGCGGCACATCGTTTCCTTCAGGGTGTTGATCGTCGCTCTCTCATGAAGCGGGATCACCAGCTCCTCAAGCGGTGCGGGCGCCAGGTCGGGCTCCGCATCGTAATGAGGCTTGAGCGCGGTGTTGCCACGCGTTCCGAACAGAAGCGATGATCCGCGGCTTGCGCGCGGCACGTGGGTGCGGCGCGGCCGCGGCCCCGACGAGCGCGAGCTGGTCGCCCGGCCCGACAGTCCAAGCCGGTGCACCTTGCCGATCACCGCATTGCGCGTGACACCGCCCAAGCGGGCGGCAATCTGGCTCGCGCTCAAGCCTTCGGTCCAAAGTTGTTTCAGCAGTTCAACTCTATCGTCAGTCCAAGCCATCGTTTGGCCTCCTCGAATTGGACTCGGAATCCTTCCGTCTGCCTAGAGACGGCGCTTTCGAAACTCGAAATTACTGCTGAGAATGACCGCCCGGGCGCGACGCTAGATACACGATATCTTGTAGCCGAGCGGTAATACCCTACTAGATCCGGCAGAACCCGGCAAGCGTCCGCCACGCTTGTTGAGCCCGTTTTCCACCGGCACGCAGCCGAAGTGTGCCACTTCTTCGCGGCGAACACAAACCGCGGCGTGGATGGAAGCGTGGACGACCATGGGATAAGCGCTTGATTGGCGCTGATTGACAGAGCCGGGGCGGAGACCTAATGCTCTGAGATTCCTTGCTGCCGCCGATGGGCGGCAAATTTGTTTTCAAGGACAACGAAACTTTTATGCCGGCCCTTGTTCCGACCTATGCCCGCAGCGAGCTTTCCTTCGCGCGCGGGGAAGGTGCCTATCTTTTCACCGCCTCGGGCGACCGCTATCTCGACTTCGGGAGCGGGATCGCGGTGACCGCGCTCGGCCATGCGCATCCGCATCTTGTGGGTGCGCTGACCGAACAAGCCAAGACGCTGTGGCACGTTTCCAATCTCTACCGCATCCCCGAGCAGGAGCGTCTGGCCGAGCGGCTGTGCGCGGCCACTTTCGCCGACATGGTCTTCTTCGCCAATTCCGGCGCCGAGGCGGTCGAGTGCGCCATCAAGGCCGCCCGCCGCTATCACGCCCAGTCCGGCGCGCCGGAGCGCTACCGGCTCGTCTCGTTCGCGGGCGCGTTCCATGGCAGGACGCTTGCCACCATCGCTGCCGGCGGACAGGCCAAACACCTTGAGGGTTTTGGCCCGCCGGTCGATGGGTTCGACCAGGTCTCATCCTTCGACATTGCCGCCGTCGAGGTGGCGATCGGAGAGTCGACCGCCGGAATTCTGATCGAGCCGATCATGGGCGAGGGGGGCGTGCGCGAACTTCCCTCGCGCTTCCTGCGCGAGTTACGCGATCTCGCCGACGCCAAGGGCGTCCTGCTGCTGTTCGACGAGGTGCAGACGGGCATGGGCCGCACCGGGCGCCTGTTCGCCCATGAGTGGGCAGGCGTCACCCCCGATATCATGGCGACGGCCAAGGGGCTCGGCGGCGGCTTTCCGGTGGGTGCATGCCTCGTGACCGAGCCGGTGGGTTCGGCCATGACCGCGGGCAGTCACGGCTCGACGTTTGGCGGCAATCCTCTGGCCATGGCGGTCGGCAATGCCGTGCTGGATGTGGTGCTGGCGGACGATTTTCTCGACCGTGTCACCAAGATGGGGCTCATATTGAAGCAGCGGCTCGCCGGGCTCGTTGACGAGCATGATGCGATCATCGAGGACGTGCGGGGCCAGGGATTGATGCTGGGCCTGAAATGCAAGGTGCCGAATGTGAAACTGATCGAAGCCCTTCGCGACGAGAAGATGCTGGCCGTGCAGGCCGGCGATAATGTCGTGCGGCTCTTGCCGCCGCTGATCGTGGCCGAGCCCGAGATCGATCTGGCGTGTGCCAAGCTTGACGCGGCCTGCGTTGCGCTCAGAAGCGCCCTCAGCGACGCCTAACCCCTAGCTATCGCCATGGCGCTCAGGCATTTCCTCGATATCGACGCGCTGGACCGCAAGACGCTGCGGGCCATCCTCGACACTGCGGCGACGATGAAGCGCAAAAATGTGGTGCCGAAGGCAATGCGGCCCCAGCCGGGCGCCGTGCTCGCGATGATCTTCGAGAAGCCGTCCACCCGCACGCGCGTCTCTTTCGAGGTCGCCATCCATCAGCTCGGCGGCAGCTCGATCATGCTCGATCCGCAGGACATGCAGCTTGGCCGGGGGGAGACCGTGGCCGACACCGCACGTGCATTGTCCTGCTACGTCGATGCCATCA